>CALWKD010000001.1 GCA_944381175.1 uncultured Clostridia bacterium
ACTGCATTGTATAGTCCTTTACACAAATTGTGTATCAGGCTTGGGTTTTGGATGACAAGTTCCACGGCACAGCAAAGGTAGGAAAATCCAATATAGTCGCATCTTATTCCAATCTTTATAAACGCCAGTCTTATGATTTTCCTTGCACTATTCAAATCAAATTCGTTCATATCTTTCTCCTTTTAAAACATAGAATGAAATTGGCGTTGAAAAAAGATATACAGAACCTGCATAACAAAACAAACCCAAAACAAATATACTTATCTTTTAATAAAAAGCCAAAAACAATCTATATCGAAATTATGCTCTTCGCCCTTGCCTAAACATCCAATCAAACTCTTTGGAAGAAACACATTGTTATTATATCACACCACCCAAATAAACACAAACAATTTTGTAATATTTTGTAAATATTTTTAAAATTTTTCAAATACCTTTTGTCTATTCTTGTCTAAGGCGATTATATTATCAAAAAAACATCCCCTATCATTGCTTGATAGAAGATGTTTTTTGATAATCAAATTTATAAATCTTAATCTCTATATTCTTTTGGGAAAACGATGAGATACCTTCTTGGCTCTTCACCCTTGCTGAGAGTTGTCACTCTGTCGTCATCTTGCAAGGCGAGGTGAATAATTCTTCTTTCGCTGGCTTCCATAGGTTCAAGTTTGTAATATCTTCCGCTTTTTGAAACCTTGTCCGCAATTCTCTTTGCGAGAGCAACAAGGGATTCTTGTCTTTTCTGTCTATAATTCTCGACATCAAGAATAACTCTTTTCCCGTTTTCATTTTTGCAAACAAGAGACATAATATGAGACAATGCCAACAGGCAATCTCCGTGATGTCCAATTAAATCGTTTAGATTTTCGCCGTTTATACAGTATTTAACAACTCTATCTTCTTCAACCTTTTCAATTGTTCCCTCTGTGTTGAGCGAGTCCAAAACACCGTTTATAAATTCCTCGGCGGTGAACTTTCTTTGGATTTTTTCATTTTTTTCTTCGCCATTTTTCTTCTCTTCATCCGCTTTTTTCTCTTCAAAATTTTCTACGGATTCAGTTTTCTCTTCAGCCTTTTCTTCAATTTTTTCCACTTTTTCTGTTGGTTTTGTTTTTTCGATTTTTGTTTTTACAAATTTTTCTGCAAAATCCTCGTCGTTTTCTTCTTCAAGCGTTTGTTTGAGTTTTTCTTTTCTCTCATACTTATCAAGTGCGTCTTCTGAGATTGAAACAAGGACTTTTGCCTTTTTAAGAAAACCACCTTCGCTCAAAATTTTGATATCGACATCTTCTCTTGATGCCTTCAATTCCAACAATGCATTTTGAATTGCTTGTTCGATGTTTTTTCCTGTTGCTTCACACGATTTCATTTTCTATTTCTCCTTTTCCAAATGTCTTTATTACTTTATCACATTTGGAGAAAAACATCAATCTTTTTTTGTAATTGTTTTGAAATTACTTCCATTTGTGGTATCATACAAGAAAACTGGGAGGTCTTTATGCTTGTTATTTTGTCTGGAGTTTCGGGTGCTGGAAAAAACACCGTCATAAACCGTCTGTTGGAAGAGGGCGACAACAGATTTCTTATCAAATCTGCAACCACAAGAGAGCCAAGGGGTGGTGGTATTGACAACAACTATGAATTTATGAGTGATGAGGAATTTTCTAGGCGAGAAAAGAACGGCGAATTTTTTGAGACAATTGATGCTCACGCTCACAAATACGCCACACAACTTAAGGAACTTGAAAAGGTTATCTCAAATCCACAAAATATTTATATGAAAGATATTGATGTCGTTGGCACACAGAAACTTGTGTCGCATTTGACGGACAAGGCAAAGGTTTTGACAATTTTTCTTGATGCACCAGATGAAGTCCTCTATGACAGGCTTATAAAAAGAGGCGAGAGTGAAGAGAAAGCAAATTTTCGTCTTTCTCGAGCAAAAATGGAGAGGGAATTCAAGGACAAATATGATTTGGTGATTGAGAATATTGATATTGAAAAAACTCTTGAAAAAATAAGGAAAAGATTGAAAAAAGAGGGCTTTTAGGTCAAAATTTGTAAAAAAATCAAATTTTTCTTCTGAAAACACCATTTTTTATTAAATAAAAAACCACGACTGAGTTTCGTGGCTTTTTTATTTTAACAGTTTTTAACTCTTCCAAGCGTGACATTGTCCTCTTTTCTGTTCTGCAACTCTTTCACAGGATTCGGCTTCGTTTCAAATCGATAATCCTCGCCAAAGTGGTTTTGGTGCTCGACAATAACCTTGTGACTTGCATTTTCTTCCACTTTCTTCTGCATTTTGTTTTGATATTTGAAGAAGTTTGCAGTGTCCTCTAGGTCATTTATGTCCACATAGCCCTCTCTTTGTGCGGTGTTTGTCACGGTTGATTTCAAAATCTTTCGCACATATTCAATGTTGGATTGAAGTTTAATAAGTTCTGGAAATTCTCCATTTGGTATGACCTCTTGCCAATCTTTCTTCTCATATTTGTTTAAGTTTTTCACAGAGGCGTGAAGATGTGCAATCTCTTGCTCCAAAAGCATTTCCCAAATTGTTTTGATACGCTTGTCGGTCTCGTCCTGCATCATTGAATAATAAAGATAACACTCAATATATTCGTGCATTAAACACATCTCAAACCAACTCCCTGTAGGGTCAATCAAACTGCCATATTGGCTTACGTGTTGTTCCTCGACCATACCAATTTCGGTGTATAATTCTCGCCCTTTTTGGTTTTTGTAAAACGCACCGAGATTCATATAATAATTCATTGTCTGTTGTTCTGCCGCTGTGATGATGCTCACTGCACACTGAGTAAAAGCGTCGGCGGTCTTGTTTGAGATTGGTTGTTTCACCTCGTCATATGGGTGACGATGGTGGGAGACTGTCGGTCTTCCTGGAGTGATTTCGGTGTAACCTTCAACATATTCCTCCGCTTTTGCACCCATATCACTCTCAAGTAAATTTGCGTATCTGTAAAGGTGGTCAAAATCTTCAAGCAATGCAAAATCGAGTGCATCTTTGACGTGCTGATCCTTTGTGTGTTGAGCCAAAAATGCGGTCAAATCGACTGCAAGTTGCTCATAACCAATGGTGGTCTCCAAAAGATTTTCATCGGCGGGTTTAAGCCCAGCAATGAGTTTTTGTTGCTGTTGCTCTTGTCGTCTGACCATTGCAAGCATCCTGCGAAGGTCGTTGTCGGAGCAGTTTCTGTGGAACTCGTGCCCAAACCAAACCGCTTCATATTCCGTGCCGTTCATCAAAATGCACCTAGTGCGAGTGTAAGGACTGACTTCGTTTTTGTCATAAGGTTTTTGTGCCAAATCTTTCCAAGTCATCACGCACGCTTCAAGTTTCTTTGGTTTCTCCAAAAATGGATTAAATTTCATACTTTTCCCTCCAAATTTATATTTGGCATTTGGAAGGTTTTTATACGAAAACATCAGCGATGCAAACTAAGAATATTTTAATAGTATGAACCACTTCCGACTACTACAAACAAAATAGCAAAAAGCAAAACAGCCACACCTATTGAAACAAAATAAGTGATAAGCCAAGATTTAATAAAAGTTTTTCGGGCAATAGTTCCTTCAGGGTAGATACAAACACTAATAATCATGCCGATTAACCCAAGAAACAACGCAAGAACAACTCCTATTCCTGTCTTACTTTCGTTGTATTTTGCGTCATTTTGGTTTTTCCCAGACAAAGACCTCCCACAATGAATACAAATCTCCGCATCATCTTCAACTTCTTTTCCACATCTTGGACAAAACATTCTCTTCTCTCCTTCTTTTGTATAAATTTGTTTTATATTGACATTATAATGGAACAGAATGTTCCTTGTCAAGAAAATTAGAACATTTTGTTCTAAAATTTTGGTATGAGTAAATTTGCAGAAAGATTGAAGGAAATAAGAGTTGAAAAGGGGCTGTCGAGACAAGAGTTGGCATCAAAAATGTTTGTCAGCGTTCGACTTGTTTCATATTGGGAAAATGGGCAAAGGGAGTGTGATTTTGACACACTTATCAAACTTTCAAACATTTTGGGCGAGAGCATTGATTATCTGCTTGGCAGGACAGATTTGTGAATTTTCGACTTAGGTAAAATTTCCAAGATTTCGGATTTTAAATATTTTTTAAGATTGGTTTTGTGGAATTTCTTTATGAATGGCATTTTGCGATAAAGCCGAATATGAAGAACAAATGAAAAATTTTTCAAATAAATGTTGACAAAGAAACCAAAAATAGGTATAATCAAGATGTTTCTCCATTGACAGGAGGAAAATGAATACAAAATGGAAAGATGGCTGAGCGGTCGAAAGCGGCGGTCTTGAAAACCGTTGAGGTGAAAGCCTCCTGGGGTTCGAATCCCTATCTTTCCGCCA
>CALWKD010000002.1 GCA_944381175.1 uncultured Clostridia bacterium
AGTGGCATATCCATTTCCTCTATATTCACCCTTTATCACAATTCCTATTTCGTAAGAATTTTTTGTTTTATCAAACTTTGCATAAATTTCGCCAATAAATGTGTTTTCAGCTTTTATAAAGTAATAAAAATTTACAGGCTCATTCCCAATCCATTTTTTCGCCCAAACATTTGTCAATTCTTTTAAATCAGTTTGAATTGTTCCATCTGCGCGATTATACCCTTCAAAGTTTAAATCATATCCCGCATTATAGTTCATTGTAATAGGGTCCTCTTTCATCTCTTTTTTAAACCATAAATCTTCTTTTTGTGGCACAATCAATTTTAAATTCATATATACTCCGATTTTTTATAATCTTTCCCAATTTTCACCGAAAATAGCTTGCATTATATTTTCGTATTTGTCTTTAAAAGTTTCTTTTGTTCTATCACTTAAATCGTCATAATCTTTTTGAAAACCTTGAATGAACATACTTATATCATTTAAAGTCATTTTACCCATAGTAAAAGACTTAAAGAAAATCATTGGTATATTGTCAAAATGAGCAAGTATATCGGCATCGCAAACGCATAATTCTTCTATATTTTCTGCATTCTTTGAACTTCTGTAGTGCAAAACACAATTCACAACCCTTTCTTTTTTGTCTTGTTGATATTTTAAGTTTGTTAAGATTTCTTCGGCGTTTATTTGCTCCGTAAAGGATTTTAAATGTTCAAAATTGTCAATAAATTCTTCCTTTATGTTTTTAACAACATTGTATGCCAACTCGTAATCTTGTTTTGATATTTCTTTCTTATTTAGGACAGACTGCAATTCTTCTTCATCAATAACTACTGCCGTTCCGTTTAGAAAAACAACTATATCAAGAAACAAATCATCTTCAAAAATCCTTGTTTTTAATGTTTTTCATCATCATTATTTGATTTTTTCGTTTTACAAATTTCTTGTGCAAGTTTAAGGGCAATTTGAAAATTTTCAAGATTATGATTTGCTTCGTGAAGTTTTTTATCTTCCCATTCTGGCGCATCAAGCAGGTCTCCGTTTACTAAAAAATAGTATAGTTCTTTACCACGAAAATCGCAAACTGCTTGAAGTGCAGAGCACTCCATTTCAACTGCAATACAACCTTCATCTTTGCGCTTCTTAAAATTATTTTTTGTCTCTCGATAAAAAGCATCGGTTGTCCACACTCTGCCAGCAACATATGGAATTTTATTATCTTTCATAAATTTTTCAACAACTTTTGCATTTTTGATTTTAATGTAATCTTTTGCTCTTGCATAGTGATAAGAAGTGCCTTCATCTCTATAGGCATAAGTTGGAACCACCACCTTATTATGACAAATTTCCTTATCAAGTGAACCAGCAGAACCAAACACAAGAAACTTATTTGTGTCGATATATATTGCAGAATCTTCAAGAATTCCGACAGACGCAGGGGCTCCAAGTAAAGTTTTATAAAATCCTAAATTTAAATTTTTATATTTAAAAGCATAGAAAGGATATGTCCCATTAACACCTTTAAAAAATCCCACGATTTTTGGCTTAAAATTTGCAACAACATATTCTTCAATTTCGTATGAAAAAGTTACAATACAAATATCACATTTCACTCTTTTCTCATTAGGTATAGGATTTATTATTGCTTCGCTTTCATTATCAAAACTTTCTGTTATCATAATAACTCCTTTTTTGCACCTATGGCTAAAATAATTTCATCTAATTTTGTCTTTTCCATTTTTTCTCCTTTTAAGCTTTAAATCTTTCTTGAATTTTTTTATAGTCAATTTCTCGACTTTTTGGTATCTCTCGCCACATATTTGGATTTTTATCGCGTGGCTCTGGGGTGCCATTTTCCATTTCTCTAAAAAGAACATCATAGACTTCATCATAGTCAGCCTGCAAGAGAATTAGCGGTTCTTCTATGCCAGCCTCGGCAATTTTCTCTTTAAAGTGTTCGTGCAGTCTTTTATACATCAAATGATAATTTCCAGAATCTGGATTTGATTGATTTAAGATTTTAATCTGTGGCAATGTAAAACATTCCTGCACGGCGTCAAAAATCTTGTCATAGAAGATTTCCATATTTTCTTCTTTGTCTAACAAATCCAAAACTTCTCCGGTTATTCCCTGTGGATAAAAATCACGCAATATATTTAAGGCTTCGTCTGCCACACTATTGGTCAAATCAATAAGTTGTGTGGCGATAATTTGCTTTCCGTATAATTCTTCGGCTTCTTTTCTTTTCATATCTTCTCCTTTTTAGCACTGCACTTTGTGTCATTTTCATAAGTTATATATTTCTCTTTATTTAATTCCATTTTAATGTGAGTTTGTGTTTGTTCAATTTCTTCAAAACCAAGTTTAAAATACAGATTTTTAACAGGATTTGTTTTAAAGCATTGAATATGAACTTCATTTTTCAAATGCTCTTTTATGGCATTTTTCAAAATTTCTGTTCCAACACCTTTTCCCTGATATTCGGGTTTGATAATAATATTTACAATTTCGTATTTGTTTCCGCATAATTTATCGTCAAAGTATCCAACATCTTTCCCATCAAGAACAATAATTTTAATTCTATCTCTTTGATTTTTAATGTAGTTATCAAAAAACTCGTGTTGCTTCTCATCGTCCCACAAGCCCCAAAAATATTTAACATATTCTTGATAAGCTTGCTTTTTCAAATCATAAACAAGATTGTAATCATTGTCATTATAATTTTTAAATGTGTATTTCATAATAGTTCTCCTTTTATTTTATCAAAATTTTATTTTTAATCATAGCATTTAACAAAAAAGCACCAATCTTTTTGCGATTGGTGCTTATATTTTTGCTATCTGTTTGTATATCCTCATTATTTTTTAATCTATGTTTTGTCCTATCTATTTATTTAGTAGATTTCTTTTAATAGATCTCTTGATATATATATATTTAAACAATCATATTGGCACCAATGCAAAAAGAATATCCGCAATCAAACGCTGATACGCCATGATTTTTGGTTTGCATAGGTGTCAAATTTCTCATAATTTGTCCTTGTTTACTCCTTTATTAGTCAAAGTATAACATAAACAAAACTAAATTTCAATAGTTATTTTAAAAATTTTCAAAATGCAGAATTTTAATCAAAATTTGCTTAATTTTTGATTGTAAGATATCCATTCCTTCCAAGTTCTTCACTATATCCAGCAAAAGCAAGTGTTTTGTCTGTCAATCTTGAATCAAAATTTGGAAGACTAACACAACTTTTAAACATACCTACAGATTTTTGAACCTCATTTTCTCCATGCATGCCTGTCAAAACATTTTGCAATGTCCAACCTGTTTTTGTGTTTTCATCATACTCCGAAATGTAAATTATTTCCAATGCCGTGCACTCCGAAAACATAGAAGCAGACGAAATCACATTGAATGTGTCAAACGAAGATAAATCAATTTCAGTCAAGGAATAGCATCTTCTAAACATACCTGCCAAACTGGTTACATTTTTTGTGCTCCAACCTGACAAATCAACCCGCTCTAAAGATATACAATTATAAAACATTCCATTTGTAGCAAACCCTGTATTAAACCAAGCAGCTTCTGGACCGACAGACACCAAACTTGACGTATCCCAATCTGAAAGGTCCAATTCAATCAGTGATTCACAATTTCTAAACATTCCGTCAAACACGGTAACATTTTCTGTTGTCCAATTGTCTCCCCAAGTGATATTTTTTAAATTTACACATCCGCTAAATACATAACCCATATGAGTAACATTTGAAGTATCAAATGTTGACAAATTTATAGAAGTTATTGCACTACATCCTGCAAACATTCCAGAATCTGAAAGTGATAGATGCATCCCAAAATATTGTGCAGATGTGGTGTCATATCTACTTAGATCAATTTCTGTAAGTGATGTGCAGTTTTGAAACATTCCAAAGAAATATACAACATTTGAAGTATCCCAACCATCACCATAAATAATAGTTTCAAGTGAGGTACAATTGTAAAATGTGCCAAGCATATTTGTTACATTTGAGGTTTCAAATGATGACAAGTCAAGGGTCTTTAACAAACTACAACCATTAAAAAGCCCATTATTTGACATATTTGTCCAACTTGGATTACCACCAACACTTGCAAATGTCGTCACTTTGCTTGTGTCAAAGTTTGCCAAATTTATGTCTGTCAAGCCACTACAACCACCAAACATAGATCTCATATCTGTGACTTGAGTTGTGTCTAGTGGTGTCACATCCAGTTCTTTAAGCCCCGAACATCCGTTAAACATATTTCCCATATTCGTCACTTTGCTTGTATTCAAAGGAGTCAAATCTATCTCGGTCAATCCTGAACAATTACAAAACATAGAGCTCATATCTGTAACATTTTGCGTTTTAAGTGGAGACAAATTGATATTGGTCAAACTACTACACCCATGAAAGACACCCGCCATATTTGTAACATTAGTTGTATTAAATGAAGATAAATCAATCTCTGTTAAACCTGAGCAATTGCGAAAGATATAACCAATATTTGTGACACTTGCTGTATCAAAATTTGTCAAACTCAAACTAGTTAACCCTGAACATCCATAAAACATCGAATTCATATTGGTGACACTTGCTGTATTAAAACTTGACACATTCAAACTTTCCAAACTAGAACAATTTTGAAACATATTATTCATTGTCCTTACTTTTGCCGTGTCAAAAGTAGATATATTTATGTTTGCCAAAGATGTGCAACTTGAAAACATATATGTCATATTTGTAACATTGCTTGTATCAAAGTTTGATAAGTCTAATGTGGTTAGCGATGAGCAACTTGAAAACATTTGAAGCATTGTCGTCACACTTGAAGTGTCAAAATTTGACACATCTATTTTATTTAGTGCAAAGCAATGATAAAACATACTACTCAAATTGTTTGTTTCGTTTGTAACTTTAAAATTGTTTAAAACAATCTCTTCTGCACCAGTCAAATTATAGAAAGAATTTGACATATCCTGACTTGCGACTATATCCTCATCGGACAATATGTAGACAGTGTAAGTTCCGTCATCATTTGAAATTCGGTAGAGTTCCACAGTGACCAGATCCCAAAGAAGCGAGGAGCCAGTCTCACCATCAAGGACATTTTCGCCGTTCTCGATGTAGGAGACATTGTAAATTTCTTGATCGCCGTCAGTCACAATTTCCTTTGTGGTGTAATAATCAAAAACCACTCTTTTGATGTTTGAGTTTTCTGATGTGTAAGATGTTGACGCTTTTATTGCTTGATTGAGAGTCCTTCCGTTGTTTATGTCAGCAGCGGTGTAATAAATTTCTGTCTGATTTCCGAAATTGGCGTTTATTGCCGAGAAAACAATAATAAAACACGAAAGAAGAAGTGTCACCACAAACAACACCACATATAAAAGCGTCAAAGTCTTTCTGCTAAGCTTGTTGTTCATTTATTCTCCTTCTGATGTTTTTCATCCTTTTTTCTTTTGCTTTTTGCTCCTTTGTTATCTTCTCTTTCTCCGCCAAATAATATTTTGCCACTTTTTCAGGCTTCTCTCCGTCTTTCAACTTTTTTTCACATTCCCTATTCAAATTTAGGAGTTTTTCCATCCCAGAAAGAAGAATTCTTTTTCTCAAATAATACTTCTTTATGCTTGTCGGAGCAGTGCCGTCTTTCCAAAGAAGTGATATATATGTCTGTTTTTCGCCTTCATCCGCCTGTGCCAAAACCTTGTATTTTGTCTTTTTGTCCATAGAAAAACCAATTCCATTTTTCACGCATATCTCATCTGTGAGTTTTCTCTTTTCTTCAACGACATCAAGTTCGAGTTTTGCCCGTTGGATGTCCTTTGCAAAAGAAAGAACAATCAGCACTGTGAAGATTGCAAAAGGTATCAATATAAGCAAAATGAAGTTTGTGTTGTTTGTCAAAGAATTGAGCAAAACCGCCAAACCTCTTGCAAAAGCAGAGTTGTTGTGAATACCAATCACATAATCCTCGTTTGTCATAAAATTGTCAACTCCAGCATTTGAAGTTCCTCTTGTCTCAAACCACCTTTGACCCTTTTGATCTTCATAAATCGCTGAGATTTGATGAAAGACAATCATACTTCCCGCTTTTGCCGCCTGTTTTATTTCCTTGCTTTGAAAGCCGAAAAAGTTTGAAAAAGTTACATCGGACTTCGTTTTTGTGTCATCAAGATTTAACTTTGTCGATGTTTCCCTGTCAAAAGTCGAAAAACTGTCCTTATACACATAGAAAGCAATGTTGTCTCCGACCCTCAAAGTGTCAACATCCACTGATTTCACCACGATGTTCTCTCCCACGTCGAAACCACTCTCTTCCATACTTCCGCTGGAAATCCTCATCAAACTGTAACCCGCAAAAGTCGGAACGGTTCCATTCACACGAGAGACTATGCAAGAGATGCACAAAAGGGAAGCAAAAATTATAATGGCAACAAAAAAGACATTGAGAACAATTGAAAATGCCTTTTTAACTCCAGTGTTTTCCTTCAAAAGTTTTTCATTAACTTTCCTTTTCTTTGAATACTTGGAGTTCAGTCTTTTGGCAACTTTCTTTATTTTCCTCTCAACGCTGTAATCTTCTATAGTTGAACCATCTTGCACAATCGACATATCTTCCCCTTAAGAAATATTTTAAGCCCTCAAAAATCGGGTGAAAATTTTAATTAAGTCCCTAAGATGTCATCTCTCATCCTAGAGACTTATTAAATCAATTAGGCTCCAACACCTCCAAGATTCCAGTTTACTGAACCATCAAATGAAGCGTTGTTGTCTGGATTTGTGATGCTGATAATAACATAAAGTGTAACTGTTTCGCCACCTTCAACTGTTATTGCTGTGGTTTTATCTGCAGAAACAGATAAATCTTGTGCAACCCCTTCGCCTTCTTTATACTTGTATGTAACTGTCAAATTGTCAAAACTTCCAGACTGTGTTCCAACAATTGTGAAGTTTTCACCACTTTCGCCTGTGTTTACGACAGTGTATTTGAAGATAACATTGTCTGTTGCTGTCAACACAAGTCCGTTTACCTCATTGAAAGTTTGCGTTGCTTGTTCGTCGCCTGTTTCGATATCATCAGTAAATTCAATTGTGTTTGGTGTTGATGTGCCTGATGTGGTCAGGTCTGTCCAACCTTCCTCATCAGTCACTTCTGCGCCAATCTTGTAAGCTCCAGTAATTGAAGCGTTTACGTGATGAGCGGTGTAACCTCCACCAAAATCACCACCAAAATTTGCACTTCTTGCGGCAAACACAACCACAACTGCAACTATCGCTGCAACAACAATGAGTGCAAGTGCTGAAATAGAAATTGCTATTTTCTTTTTTGATGACATTTAGTTTTCTCCTTTTAAAATTTTTCCTCCCCGAAGTTTGTGAGATGACAACAAACTTTCCCAAACCCAACCTGTGTAAAAACACCATAAAAATTAAACTAATAATTCCTCTTCCACGCCCGTCATTGTTAACAGATCGTGACAAATTTATTATAGTTAATTTTATTAAAAAGATAACACGGGAAGGCAAAATTGTCAACTGAATTTGAAGTTTTGCAGAATATCGTTGATTTTGTCGATTTTTAAGATTTTTTCGCTATTTTTTTTAGAAAATGGAGGAAATTTTAAAAAAATTGAGTCAACATGGGAAAATAAGTCAAAAATTATTGAAAAATGGTTTAAATTGTTAAAAAAATTAACGCAAAATCACAAAAACCCGAATTTTTTAAACTTAAAAAAGGACAATAACATTTTTTGTGGTCATTATCCTTTCCTGTTTGTTAAAAAAATGGCTAACTTGAACTCAAAGTCAATAAAAAAGTCACTGATGTGACCTTTTTATTTTTTCTTTTCTTCGTCTTTGTCGTTTTTGCAGTCTTTGTTGCAATCAGTCTTGACAGCATAAGCAACGCCGAGTCCTGTAAGCACAACGCCTGAAAGCATAGCAACAATGTATCCAATGCTTGTGAGTGCGTCTGCAAAACTTGCACCGTTGAAATCACTGCTCCAGCTGATGCCGTTCAAAATGCTTCCGATAAGCACCATTGCAAGTCCGACTGAAAGCACAATCACCGTTGACATCAAAATCTTCTTCATTTCTCCCTCCTTATTCTTATAATAGACTTTTTGGAAATCCCTGTCAAGCAAAATGCCTAGGTATCATTAAATTATGTGTTTTTGTTGTATTTTATTCTCTCCTGCTTGTCTTTAAATTTTAACGTCACCCTATGAAAATTTTGTCGAAACTATTTTGAATTTTGCAAAATGATATGTTATAGTGTGGTTGAAGAGAATTTCAGATATTTTCTCTTCATTTGTGAGGTAAAATGAAATACGTTTGCAAAATTTGCGGATTTGTCTATGATGACGCAAAGGAAAAGGTTCCTTTTGAAAGTCTTCCTCAAGACTGGGTTTGTCCTGTCTGCGGTGCAAGCAAGTCTGATTTTAAGCTTGTCGTGGAAGAAAAAAGCAAAAAATCCAACAAATCTAAAAACAAAAAAAGTGAGACAAAGTTTGTTGAAAAATCGGAGGACCTACAAAAACTCTCCGTGGCAGAACTTTCGGCGTTGTGCTCAAACCTCGCCCGCGGTTGCGAAAAACAATACAAATTTGAAGAAATGGAAATGTTTAAGACCTTGGCTGAATACTTTTCCAAAATTGCGCCTCCTGTCCAAAACGCAAATGTCGAGGCTCTTTCTTCGCTCTTGACGGAGGACATTGATGAAAATTATCCAAATCTTGTCAAAGTCGCAACCGATGAGGGCGACAGAGGAACTCTTCGGGTTTGCACTTGGGGCGAAAAAGTCTCAAGGATGCTTGCAAGCCTTTTGTCAAGATATCAAAAGGAAGGCGAAGAGATGCTGGAAAACACTGATATTTGGGTTTGCACAATTTGCGGATTTGTCTATATCGGAGAAAAACCTCCAGAAATTTGCCCTGTTTGCAAAGTGCAAAGTTTCAAGTTTGAGAAAATTGAAAGGAGGGCAAGCGTATGAAGAAACAAGTCGCTGTGAGAAATCTTCGCCTTTGCACAAAAGATTGCCTCTGTCTTTATGTCTGCCCTTTCGGTGCGACTGACACTGAAAACAGCATAATCGACACGGAAAAATGCACTGGGTGCGGCGCTTGTGCAAGAGCCTGCCCAAGCGGAGCAATCTCAATGGTTCCGCTCGAAATGCCTCCGCAACAAAAGAAGTCGAGAAAAGTCATTGAGGTTGCAAATCGCATTGTAAATAACAAAGCCACTGCCGAACAGATCTCAAAACAACTTGCAAATAGTAGCAAAAAAGAGGGGCTCAAAAGACTTTTGAAAGCGTTTGAAAAATCAAACAGACTCATCGCAGAAGATTTGTTGCGAGAAGCGGGATATATGCTCCCACAAAGCAAAAACACACACAAACTTTTGGAAGAGTTGATTGAAAATCCTCCGACAAAAGATTTTCCAAGTGAAATTGCAAAAAAACTGCTGGAGAGACTTCCTTGCAACGAAGTGGAGGATGAAAAACAGATGCTCGAGACCGCAAAAACAAAAATTGAGATAGACGAAAAAATTTCAAAGGAGAAAAAGATGAAAAAATATAGATGTAAGATTTGTGGAGAAATCTTTGAGGTTCCAGATGGAGAAAAGCCAATTTGTCCAGTTTGCAAAGCGGAGGGCGACAATTTGGAATTGATTGAGGAAACAAAAACTGAAAGAAAGACCAAATATGCTGGCACTGTGACAGAGCAAAACCTCCACACCGCTTTCGCTGGCGAAAGTATGGCGAGGAACAAATATACATATTTCGCATCTGTTGCAAAAAAAGAAGGGTATGAGCAAATTGCTTCCTTATTTTTGAAAACTGCTGAAAATGAATGTGAACACGCAAAGATGTGGTTTAAGGAACTTGAGGGAATCGGAGACACCGCTTTGAATTTGGAGCACGCCGCAGAGGGAGAAAATTATGAGTGGACAGATATGTATGCAGACTTTGCAGAGACTGCAGAAAAGGAAGGTTTCCCAGAACTCGCAAGAAAATTCCGTCTTGTCGCCGAAGTTGAGAAACATCACGAAGAGAGATATCGTGCACTGTTGAAAAATGTTGAATTGGCACAGGTTTTTGAAAAATCAGAAGTCAAAGTTTGGGAATGTAGAAATTGCGGACATATCGTCGTTGGCACAAAAGCACCAAACTTCTGCCCAACTTGCGGACATCCTCAAAGTTTCTTTGAGATTCACGCAGAAAATTATTAAAATCAAATGTCCAGATTTTTGGACATTTTTTATGAGTGTGATTCCAAGTCCCAATCAAAGCACTCGAAATTGAATCCTTGACATATTTTTATCCAATTTTGAGACATACTAGAAAACAAAAGGTGGAAGATTTTATGAATTACTTTTTCGGATTTGAAAACACTTTAAGTCAAAACATTGATTGGTTTTTCAATTTAAATCACCTGTTTTTGATTTGCTTTGTGGCGTTGTTTGTCATAATCTGCTTCTTTGCTTTTCACGCAAAAAGCGAAAAAGGCATCAAAGCAACAAAAATCGCCCTCGCCTGCATTTTGTTTGTGCTTGAAGTCGGCAGAACGATTTACAAATATCTGATGCACGTTCACAATGGCGGAACAGCGGACAATTTCAATTGGTGGTGGAACATCTCTTTCCAAATGTGTGCAATTATGTGCTGGACAACCATCATCACCCTCATACTGAGCGTATGCCTGAAAAGAGAAAACAAATTTTTGCAGTTTCTTTACAACATCCTGTTTGGTTGTGCGATGATAGGCGGAATTTTGACCTTTGCATATCCTGACTGCCTGTCAGAAAATTATCCATTTTTGCACTTTGTGAACATTCAGACAGTAATCGTCCACGCACTTTTGATTTTTGTGCCGATTTACCTTGTGAAAGTCAAAGATTTGAAAGTGGACATAAGAAACATTTGGAAGGTTTGCGTCGGATATGTTTACATCGGTTGCGTCGCAATGTCCGCATCACTGATAAGCGGAAACAACTTTGCTTACTCGCTTTCGTTTGACCTTGTCGACCTTGGCTTGCCTTTCCCTTGGCATCTTCCTGTGATTATGCTTGTTATGGTGGCGTTTGCAGCAGTGTTCTATGGAGCATTTGAAATCGTCAGATTTGTCAAGAGAAAGAAAGGAAAATTGAATGTGTCCGAAGAGGAAAAAATGCACTTAAACAAATTTGACCTCGCAATTTATATCGTGAGTAATGTTTGTGCAATCTTGTTTGGGGCTTTGATAATGCTTGGCACAGCGTCTCTCATCGGCTCTCCATCGACTTGGCTTGGAGTTTTGTGTTTGCTGGGTTTGATTTATATGATTTTGATGCTTGTTTTTGCCGAGAAATTTAAAAAAAATATAAATGACGAAAAAGTTATGCAAGACAAAAATCTGCAAATCACGTTCGTCGTGCTAACTTTCATTTTTGCTCTTCCTGTGGGAATTTTGTGCTTGATTCGTTACCTGAAATCGCAAGATACAAAAACATCATCTCAAAGTTTACAAAAATAATAAGCAAACCACGCATTAGGCAATCACACATTTTTCAAAATGAAACAACAAAAAAACACCTCGTTTGAAGTGTTTTTTTTGTTATTTGCCCAAGCACAATGGAACAATGATACCAGCAATGACAATAAGTAAACAAATCACGTAAAGGACTTTCCAAACAATTGGCTTTGCCTTTACATAACGCCAAGCAAGAATTGCAACAATGACAATCATCACAGCAGTTGCGATACCTTGCAAAATTCTTACAGCAGTCATCAAGCCGTCTCCGCCAATGGCAGAAAGAACCAAAGAGATTGCATAAAGAACTGTCACTGCAACGATAACCCAAAATGAAATCTTGTTAAGTCCCCAAACCGTTCTCTTTGAAGAACTTGAGGAACTTGAAGATGATTTTGAGCTTGAACTCTTTTTCGTAGCCATACACCCCTCCTATTGCTTATATTATATAAAAGTGAGATTTTGATGTCAAACACTTTTCAAATTTTTCAAAATTTCTCTCAACTTTGTTCCTAAATTTATTTAACACAAAAATACAACCTCACTCGCAAACTTTTTTTGAAAAAGTATTGACTTTTTAATTTGAATTGAATATAATAATAGCGAACATAGCATAACACTTAATGTGTCTGTCGGCTAAGTTCCGACCTTGCGCCGTTCGGTTTGGAGAAAGTTTTTTACTTTCTCCCTTTTTTATTGTTAAAATAACCAGTATGTTTTAAGACTCTATGTGTATCGTGGCTACTTAGTTTATATGAAGGTTTTTTATCAAAAACTTCGTTATCTTCCAATCTTAAAGACTTATGATTATCAACTCTTTGTGAATAAACTTTCTTATCAACACCGCTTCGTTTACTTAAAGGGTATTTATCTTTGCTTAATTCATATAATCGTTCATCATTTTTCTTATTTCCATTAAAGCCACGAATTTTTGAGACACCAACATTTTTACCATTATCACGAACAATAGCATATTGTCTGCGTCTTTTTCTATCAGACCTGTCAATTTTTTGACTATTTACCCAATAAACATTGCCTAATCTTTTATTCAAAATCAACTCCTTTTTCTAAATATAAATTTTGTTTAGTACCCATACCGAATTTTAGAAGTTCGTCTTGCAGATTTATTTGCGTTTCTGGCACCGACTCTACAACCTTGAGCAAAAGCATTCTTTTCCGCCCTGGTATATCTCTTTCTTCTAACAGCCAAGAATCACACCCCCTTTTATTTTAAGATTTCTTTGAAAAATAAAAACTGGCATCGAAATCGAGTAAAACAAAATGTTTTTACCTTTCGACACCAGTATAAAACTATACAGTTTTCTTTTTTACTTCAAAAATTTTTGTTTTTTTTGCTTGATTAAATTTTGCATTATATGGTAAACTTTCTTTAGGAGGATAAGATTATGAAAAAGAAAAGACTTTTAGCCTTGGGACTTACTTGTGCCTTGGTGGGCTCTGTGGGAGTTGGACTGTCCGCCTGTGGCAAGGACAACAACCAAAGTCCGATTGATGCACAAGATTTTTACGCAATGGCTGCAATTTCAAGCGTAAACTACTTGCAAGATGAGACCTCAACTTCAGGGCAAATGGTTTCTGCCACTGCGGCAGACTCAAGACCAAGCACGATTTCACAATCTGATGTAAACAATATCGCAAGTTATATGGGGATGTTTCAGGATATGCTCACAAACGGAAACAGCAATTATTACTCAAACGGTGCTGTGGAAGAAGGTGACGAATATGCTGGCACTTACAACCTTAAAATGACGATGACTCTCCCAACTGTCGATGGTGGGGAAGAAGTCTTTGTTATGTATTACAAAGAGGTGAACACGAGGACAAACGAAGAGATCGATGACGGAGAAATTGAACTCGAAGTGAACACAACTTTGGAAGGGGTTATCAAAGTCGGTGAAGAAACCTTTGATGTAACTGGCAGAAGAGAATACGAAAAGGAAGGAAAAGAGACTGAGGTTGCCTTTGAGTTCACCACACGCTCAAGCACAAACCCACAAAACTATATCAAGGTTGAGCACGAAATGGAAGATGACGAAATCGAATACCAATACTCAATCTACAACAATGGAAATCTTCAAAGCGAAACAAATGTGGAATTTGAAAACGAAAGAAGAGAAAAATCTTTGGAATTGGAATTTATAAACAACACAACAGAAAGCCGAAACAGAGTAAAATATGAAATCACCCAATCAACTCTCAACGAAAACTTGTTTAATGTCAAACTCAAGAGTGCGACAAACGACAAAGATGTTAGAGAAAACTTCACAATTGCATTGGGTGACAGCGGATATGTCTTCACATATTCAAATGGTTTTGTTGAGACCGTTGCATACTAATCAAAATTGCACTCGCCCAAAAATCTTTCATCAGCAAATCATACAAAATTTGATTTCAAAAAATTGGAATAAAACAAAAGACCGCCAAAAATTTTTGGTGGTTTTTTATAAAAATTGCTTGACAGTTGAACAACCATTCAACTATAATGCATATAAATAGTTGAAAGACCATTCAACTTTTGGAGGTGTTATGGGAAGAAAAGAAATGGAGTGTGATTGCGATGTCATTCACAATGAGGTCGTCGAAAATGTCAGGAAAAAGATGATTGATGATGAGAGTTTGCTTGACATCTCTGATTTTTACAAGGCACTTTCTGACAGCACGAGATTGAAAATCATAAATGCTTTATACGAGCACGAGATGTGCGTTTGCGACATATCTGTCCTTTTGAATATGACCAAATCTGCCATATCTCACCAACTTAAAAACTTGAAGGAACTCAATTTGATTAAGTCGAGAAAGCAAGGAAAAGAAGTCTATTACAGCCTTGCCGATAAGCACGTCAACATCGTTTTTGAGATAACTTTGGAGCATATTAAGGAGATGAGATGAAACGGACTGTAAGAATTGAAGGGCTTGACTGCCCAAACTGCGCTCGCTCCCTGACAAACCAAATTAACAAAATTGACAGCGTGCAAAACGCAGACATTGATTTTGTAAACTCAAAGTTGAGTTTTGAGGCAAACGACACGGAAAAAGCGTTGAAAGATATCATTTCTTTGACGAAAAAAGTTGAGCCGAACGCAAAAATCATCACTGAAAAGAAGAAAACAAAAATTTTCAACAAGCAGTTTTTCATTGACCTTGCCTTTCTCGTCGTCGGCACAGCGATCGGGCTTTGTGCACTTTTCATCGATTTGCCGACCCCTGTGTTTTGGGTGATGTTTGTGCTCAGTGCCTTGCTTTTGGGATACAAAACCTATTACAAAGCGGTCGTGCTTCTGTTTAAAGGCGTCATAAACGAAAACCTACTCCTCACTCTGTCAGTCATTGGCGCGACGGCACTTGGAGAATATAGAGAAGGACTTATGGTGATTTGTTTGTATTCCATTGGAAAACTTCTGGAAAACTTGGCGGTGGGGCGTTCGAGAAAATCTATTGAAGAACTCACCAATCTTCAGCCAGAATATGCAAATTTGCTGATTGACGGAAAAGAAAGCAAAGTTACGCCAGACAAGGTTGCGATTGGCTCAACAATCATAGTTCGCCCTGGGGAAAGAGTCCCGCTTGATGGCGAAATTGTCGACGGAAATGCTTCACTAAACTGCCAAAGTCTGACTGGAGAAAGCCTTCCTTTCTTTGCAAAAACTGGCGAAAAGATTTTGTCTGGAAGCATTGTTTTGGACGGAGTTTTGCAAATTAAAACGACAAATGAATACTCCTCAAGCACTGTCAACAAAATCGTCAATTTGATTGAAAATGCACAAGAAAAGAAATCAAAAACTGAGACCTTGATTTCAAAAATTACAAAATGGTACACGCTTGGCGTTTTGGTGCTGTCGGTGCTGGTGTTTGGAATTGTTTTTGCCGTCACAAAAGTTTTTGACACGGCAATTTATCGCGGATTGATAATTTTGGTTGTGTCCTGTCCTTGTGCCTTTGCCATTTCAGTTCCACTCACCTACTTCTCTGGCATTGGGAACGCCTCAAAGCACGGAATTTTGATTAAGGGTTCAAACTATCTCGACGCTTGTGCAAAACTTGACCTTGTCACCTTTGACAAAACAGGGACTTTGACGACTGGAAATTTCTCTGTCGACGAAGTGAAAATTTTGGATGAAAAATATTCAAAAGATGAAATCATTTACCTCGCCTGTCTTGGAGAGCAAAATTCCATTCATCCGCTCGCAAAATCAATTATGAGTCTAAACTCAAAGCCTTTGGAAAAAGTGGAAAATGTCAAGGAAGAAGCGGGAAGTGGACTTAGTTTCAGTTATAAAGGGGAAAAATATTTTATTGGCAGAAAAAACAAAGACAACAAATCAACTTTGGTGGAACTTTACAAAGGAAACAGCCTCTTGGCAATTTTCCACTTGAGTGACACAATAAAAGACACTGCCCGCGCTTCCATTCAGCAGTTGAAGAACTTGAACATCAAGACTTGTCTACTTTCTGGCGACAACAAAGAAAGTGTTGAGGCTGTGGCAAATGCCATTGGGATTGATGAGGTGAAATACCAACTCCTTCCACAAGACAAATTTGAATGGATTGACAAAGTCAAATCGACATCGTCGCAAATGGTGGGTTATGTCGGCGACGGAATAAATGATGCCCCGTCCTTGACCCGTGCAGATGTCGGAATAAGTATGGGCATAAATGGCTCGCCAGCCAGCATTGAGGCGTCCGATGTCGTGCTTGTCGATGACAACCCGACCAAAGTCGCAAGTGCAATCAAAATTTCAAGATTTACAAGAAGTATTGTTTGGCAAAATATAATTCTCTCCGCTGTGGTCAAAGCAACATTCTTGCTTCTTGGAGCATTTGGAGTGACTGGTATGCTGAGTGCCGTTTTCGCCGATGTCGGAGTCACACTTTTGGCGATATTAAACAGTATGAGGGCGTTGCGATACAACCCAAACAAGACGAAAAAAATCAAGACCAAAAAATAAAAAAGAGAGCAGTAAAAATTGGCTAAGCCCAAAACTCTGCTCTTTTTTGTTTCTTTAATTTAATTTTTGAAAAACATATTGCGTAACTCATTTTTCAAACTAATACAAAAAATTGTGGTAAAAATTTATTTTCCCTATTTTTTAGTTTTTTTTGCTAGCGTCAAAATCTTTGAGCCTTTAAAGGTTTCTGTATATGCTTTCAGCAACTTTTATCCCGTCCTGAGCACTTGAAACAATTCCACCTGCAAATCCTGCACCCTCGCCGACAGGAAAAAGTCCTTTGATGTTGCTCTCAAAATTTTCGTCTCGGCAAATGGTGAGAGGGCAACTTGAACGGCTCTCAATCGCAATCAGCAAGTTTTCATCTTTTGCGAAATTTTTCAACTTTTTCTCAAGCAATGGAAGCCCAATTTTCAGACTCTCGGAAACAAAACTTGGCAAGCATTTCTCGATTTTTGTGAAGGTGAGATTTGGTCTGTAAGAAAAATTTATGTCAGTTTTCGTCTCCTTTCCATAGACAAAACTTCCCACGCTTTCGGCTGGAGCATTGAAGTTTCCACCGCCGAGACTAAAGGCAAGTTTTTCGTATTTTGCTTGAAACTCCACTCCAGCAAGCGGGTCATCCGAGCCATAATCTTCTGGCGTCACATTCACCAAAACCGCACTGTTTGCGTTTTCTTTATCTCTTGCAAAATCACTCATTCCATTTGTGACGATTTCGCCCTCGTCCGAACTTGACGCCACCACTTGCCCGCCTGGACACATACAGAAAGTGAAAATTGCACGACCATTTGGCAGGTGCTGAACAAGTTTGTAATCTGCATTCGGCAACCCTTCCACCTTCTTTTGACCATACTGGCTTAAGTTTATGTCGCTTTGCTTTTGCTCAATTCTAACGCCCATTGCGAAAGGTTTTTGTTTGAGTTCGGCTCCTTTCTCTTTCAAAAGCCTGAAAACATCTCTGGCACTGTGCCCGACGCACAAAAGGACTCTGTCCGTCTCAATAAACTTCTCTTCACCACTTTCAACATTCAAAACCTTTATCTTTTGCAATTTGTCCTCTTCCACAACGATGTCGACAAGTTTGGTCGAAAACATAAAAGTTCCTCCAAGCGATTTGATGTGCTCTCGGATGTTTTTCACCACCTCTTTAAGTTTGTCGCTTCCAATATGTGGCTTGCTTAGGTATGTTGTCTCTTTTGGTGCTCCAAAGTTGTGAAGTTCTTCGATGACAACTTTGCACAGGTCATTGTTTAAATTTGTGTTGAGTTTTCCGTCGCTGAAAGTGCCTGCACCACCCTCTCCAAATTGGACATTTGAAAATTTGTTCAACACTCTGTTGTTCCAGAAATTTTCAACATCTTTTTCTCGCTCGTCGACCATTTTGCCTTGCTCAATAACAATCGGACAAAGTCCCATTCTTGCAAGAGCAAGTCCTGCAAACATCCCACTTGGGCCAAATCCGACAACCACAATCTTCTTGTCCGTCGATTTCTTCTCATAAATCAATCTTTTGCTCGATTTTTTGTATTCAAGATTTGGAAATCTTTTCTCGAGATTGTTTTTCAAATCCACGCCAATGGTGGCGACAAATCTGATGTTTGGTTTTTTGCGAGCATCCACTGCAAGTTTCAAAATTTCAAAATGCATCACTTCGCTTTTGTTGAGCCTCAACTTTTTGCAAACGCACCTAATTATATCTGCATCACAAAAACCAATCGGAAGTGAAATTTGCTCCACTCTTATCATAAGCACTCTCCCACAATGTGACCACTTGTCCACGCCCACTGCAAATTGTAACCACCGCAGACGCCGTCAACATCCACAATCTCGCCAATAAAATACAAATTTGGAATTTCCTTGCTCATCAAATTTTCATCCAATTCTTCCAATGGAACTCCTCCAGAGAATACTTGATTGTTCTCCAAATGCCCAATGATTTTAAATCGCAAACCCTTGATTGTTTTCGCCAGTTTCAAAAGGTCTTGTTCAGTCAGTTTTGTTGATAAAACATTTGTGTTCATTTTGCTTTGCTTGAAAATCTCATTTGCAACCGCATTTTGAAACATCCCAACAAAAAATTTGTCAAGACGAATGCTCAACTCCTTTCTTTTGGCAAGCATCTTCGTCAATTTTTCAAGTGGAATATCTGGCAAAACATCAATCTCAACCTCACCAAAAAAATCGCCCCGTCTTGCAAAAATGGTCGATAGATTGAAAATAACAATTCCACTGAGTCCATTTTCTCTAAAAAGCACTTCGCCTCTCTCGCTCTTTTCTTCACCAAAATTGTTCCTTGCTTTCACAAGCACATTTGAAAGCCTGACTCCATTCAAATCTCTTGTGCCGTCGCTTTTAAAGGAGACAAGGCTCGGAGCAAATTCCCTATGTTTGACGCCCAATTGGTTCAAAATTTGCGAAGAATTTCCTCCAGTTGCCACGACCAAAACTTTTGCACGAATTGTGTTTTTTTCTGTTTGAACAATAAACTCGCCCCCAATTCTTTCCACCTTGCTCACTTTTTCGTTTAAAAAAGAAGAGACATTTTCTTTCAGTCCAAAATTCAGCACATCGACGACACTTTTTGCGGAATTGGAAATTGGATAAACTCTCCCTTCCTCATCGGAATAAGTGACAAGCCCTAACTTTTTAAAAAATTCTAATGTCTTCTTTTCATCAAAACGCTTCAAAAAGCGGTCAATGTTCGTATTGTAAAACTCAGATGTGACATTCGCATTTGTGAGATTGCAACGCCCATTCCCAGTCACCATAATCTTTTTCGCAATTTTTGCCCCGCTGTCAATGATTGCGACACGCTTATCTTTGATGACAGAACCGCACATCACACCGCTTGCACCAGCGCCGATTATCACAACATCAAATTCCATATTCCCTCTCTTTTCTTGCCTAAAAAATAAATTTCCATTTGTCACGTTCAGTATAACACACTTCGAGCAAAATTGCTCCACGAATTTGCGTTTTCCCAAAATTTTCCCAAAACAGCCTCAAATGAAGAAGAAAAGTTGCGTTTTTGTTTGTTTTATGATAACATAATTTCATCAAAGGAGCAAAAAATGAACATTTGGAAAGATATAAACAAAGAAAGAGTGAAACCAGAGGACTTCTTGGCTTGCATTGAAATTCAGCAAGGCGACAAGGCTAAATACGAACTCGACAAAGAGACTGGCTGTTTGATTATGGACAGAATTCTTTACACAAGCACCCACTATCCTATGAATTATGGTTTTATTCCACTCACCTACTGCGGTGATAAAGACCCGCTCGATGTCTTTGTCCTCTGCTCCCAGCCACTTGAGAGATTGTGTCTTGTCAGATGTTATCCAATCGGTGTCGTGACAATGACCGACCGAAGCAAAAGAGACGAAAAAATCATTGCAATTCCTTACGGCGACCCACAATACAACAGTTACAAGGACATAAGCGAACTTCCAAACCACATTTTCCAAGAACTTATGCACTTTTTGAGGGTTTATAAAGAACTCGAGGACAAACCTGTCAAAGTCAAAGAACTTGGAAATCACCAAAAAGCAATTGAAATTATTGAAGAAAGTCTCGCGCTTTACGACAAGGAAATCTTGAAAAAATAGCACCCGATGCTATTTTTTTGTATTGACAAGCCTCCTTTTTCGTGTTATCATAGCAAGCGTGAGGAGTAAAATGAAAAACTTATCATTGGAAAACGCAATAAAAATTTCAAAAGCACATCAAATTTCCGATTCTATTGAATTTTCATTTGAAAATGTGAAAAATTCTTCTCTTTCAGCGACAGAGAGTTGCGCAGTTTTGTTGATTAAATACGCAAATTCCGCTCATTCGTATTTCCCAACCACAAAAGTTGGAGAAGCCTTCATCTCTTCAAATTCTGCACAACCAAAATATCACCAATCAGTTATTTGTGGAAAAGAGAAGTTTTCATTCAGCCTTATTTCGCAAACTGTGCTTGACGCTCTTGGTTGCAATCCAAACGACTGCCACCAAAACTGCATAAACATCTGTTCAAATTTCAACAAAGGTGTTTTGCACACGGCGGAGATTTCGGTTGTTTCAAAAGAGAATTCTTCTCTGTCAGGTATTTTGCACAGTTTTCTCGAAATTGAGGATGAGGTTTTTGATTTCACATATGGATTTAAGATGCCAAAACCAGAATATTTCCGACTTTTGAATGTAAATGACCTTACTCAAACGCCAGCATCAAAAGTCCACGCTGATATTTGCGACGGAACTTTATCCCAAATTTCAGACAAAAACATCAGCCCTGAGGTTTATCTTATGGCAAGAAATGATTGTGCAAGATTGGTCGGAAACAACAAATAAACTTAAAAAGTTTTAAATAAATGCTCGAAATTTTGCCAAAACTTGATTTTTGTTTTAATTTTTGAGTTTTTTATGATAAAATACACCTATAATAATTTTGGAAGGTCCACAGATGAAGAAGTTTTTTTCTAAAATATCATACGCTATATTGCCTTTTTTACTTTTTGGATTGACACTCGCTGTCACTTTTTTTGGAAACCAAATTTTGACAAATTCCGCCGACCCGAATTCAATGCACTATGGGACAACTTGGGCACACACCCCGCTCGACGACAAAATTCCGCTTATATCGGGCTTTATTTACATCTATTATCTGACCTTCCCAGTTGGAATAATCACATTCTTTTATTTGGCATACAAAAACAAAACAAAACTTTATGATATATTTGTCACGCTTTGCTTAAGTTTTGCAATCTCTGGAATAATCTATTTCTTCTTTCAAACGAGATTCATCAAACCCGACTTCACACCAGAAACTTTCACCGACAAACTCGTCGTTTGGACTTGGAACTCAACAAATCCGACAAACTGCTTTCCGTCCCAACACTGCTTTATGGCGATTGCAGTTTTCATCTCTTGTGTAGATTGCAAGGAAATGAAATGGTGGTATAGAATTTTTGGTTGTATTATAGGAATCTTGATTGTTCTCTCAACCGTTTTCACCCGCCAACACTATTGGGTTGATTTCCTCGGTTCACTTGCAATTATGGTCCCTATCTTCCTGCTTACAAGATTTTCAAGATCTGGAAAAGTGGTGGAAAGAAAATTCGACAACTTTTATCTAAAACTAAAGAAGAAAGAGAAAAAGAAAAGTTAGTCACCTTTCAAACCAATACAAAAATAGTGGAAGAAATTATTCCCACTATTTTTTTAATTTCATAATCAACAAACATAAGAGTAATTTTTTTGTTTTTTTTGCGATTACTTTCAAAAAAATTATTGCATTATTTTTTTAAAGGGTTTATACTATAAATATAACTAAAGATAGGAGATTAAGTTTATGTGGCCATTTACGAGAAAAAAGAAGAAAGAAGAAAAGAAAGAAGTTCAAGAGGAAAGAGAAGTTCCTCAAACCCAAGCAGTTGAAGAAAAGCCTGCACCTGTCAAAGAGACTTCGGCAAAGGCAAACGGGTCAAAGAAGGTGGCAAGCACTTCTGCAAAGCCAAAGCAGTCTACCACAAGCAAGACCGCAAAGCAAGCGGAAACAAGCAAAAAACAATCATCAACAAAAAGCACCGCACAAAAAAGTGCGGAAACCAAGAAATCCACTTCCAAAGCCACGACAAAAGAGACAAAATCTTCCGAAGAAGGCACAAGAAAGTCAATTTATCGTGTGGTCTATGACAAGGAAGCAAGAGTTTGGCTTATAAAAAAGGATGGTGCAAAGAGAACTATCGCCTCTTTCAAGACAAAAGAGGAAGCATTAAACAGAGTTAAAGAATTGTCTGAGACACAAGACCTTAATTTTGTTGTGCATAAAAAAGACGGAAAATTTCAGAAAAAAAGTTAATTTATTTCAACCACCTAAACAATAATAATCCTCAAAAATTTTTCAAAATTATCAATAAATGAAATAAAAAACACGCAAAATCGCGTGTTTTTTATTTCAATCTTTTATGTCAAACCTTTTCTCAATTTCTTTTTTGATTTCTTCAAAAACTTCTTCTCTTGGCTTTTTGGCATCAATAACACAAAACCTCTCCGCATTGTCCTTTGCGAGTTGGAGAAAGCCACTTCGCACCTTTTCGTGATACGCTTTGCCCTTGCTCTCAAATCGGTCAAGATTTTTCAAATTTTCATCTGCGTTTTTCCTTCTTAACGCCTCATCAAAATCAATATCAAGCAAAAAAGTCAAATCTGGAACTGCACCACAAATCGCAAAATCGATTATGGGACGAAGTTCCTCAACTTCCAAATTTCCAGCATAACCCTCATATGCATATGTTGAATCATAAAATCTGTCCAAAATGACGACCTTTCCTTGTTCGAGTGCGGGCTTTATGACATCCAACACATTTTGAACTCGGCTGGCATTGAAAAGCAGTGCTTCCGCCCTTGGACAAATTTCAAGATTTGAGTGGAGCAAGATATTTCTCACAGCCTCCCCAAGTGGCGTGCCTCCTGGCTCTTTTGATGTGACCACCTCAATTCCCTTTTCTTTCAAATATGAAACAAGCCTCTTGATTTGAGAAGTTTTTCCGCAAGCCTCACCGCCCTCAAAAGATATCAAAATTCCTTTTTCCATAGTGCTCCTCTTCAAGAAAATTGTTCGGAATATATCCGAACAACTTTTTTCTAAAGTTTATTTTTGTTTATGACAGTCGCAATCGTCATCGCAACAACAATCATCTTCGTATTCGATGACATATTTTTCCAAAGACTCTGTCTTGTAGAAATTTTCAGGCATATATTCCGTCGTGAAATAGCCCGCAGGAGACATCAAAACATCTGGTATTCTGTTTACAACGCTCGCACAAGTAAGTTCCACAGTCGACGGTCTTTCAATGACAACTCTTGTGTTTGGCTCTCCCTCAACAGTCCAGTCATTGCAGTCAAATTCGTCCTTGTCATAAACTTTTCCGATGCACTCAGACTCAATCACGATTCCCTCTTTTGTGGTGGTTGTGACAACTGCACTCATTCCAGTGCAAGCGCCTTTTGGAATGGTCATCCCGAGCGTCGTGCTGTGAATCGCTTTCTTTGCAATTTGTGGAACGCATTTTTGAGTTTGATGAGTCACAGTGAGCCCAAGTTTGCTTGCAAGCCAACCATTGACATTCCACATATAACTTGGAGCAAATTTTCCAGACCTGATTATCTTCTTTCTCTCAGCCTCGGAAATATCATCCGCAGAAGCAATGTCTTTCTCAAAATCTTCTGTCGAAAGACCTGCGCCGTGTGCCCTTGCAAGAGCAATTCCATAATCTTCAACATTATAACTGCTCCTCCCTTTGATTTTTGTTATTTTGTGTGTCGCACCAGCAATCACGCTGATAAGATTTCCCCAGAATACATCCTGATAACCGCTTCCACAAATCGTGCACTCATTTTCAAGAGCAAGTTCGTTTATTTTCTCAAACAACTTCGGATTGCTGTTTTGTGGGAAGAACGCCTCCTCGCAAGTCGTGATAGCATTCACGCCACATTTTGCACAGGTAAGCAGAGCGTCCCCGCAATCTGCGAGCAGACTCATCGTGGTGACAATGACGATGTCAACCTCGTGCGACATCAAAAACTTCTCAAAATTTTTGGCATCCTGAACCTTGACCTTGTAGAGTTTTTCGTTCCCGATAATCTCACCGATATCCTTTCCAATCACATCCTCACTTATGTCAAATGCCCCAACCACTTTTGCGCCTTTCTCAAAAACATAGCGCATTGTGTATTTTGACATTTTCCCACAGCCATATTGGACAACTTTAATTTTGTTCATATTTTCCTCCTACTCATAGTTTATAATATTTTCTCCAGAAATCAAAATAAATTTCAAAAAAAGAGATGGATTTTTCCCACCTCTTTTTCTCTTTATTGTTTGGCCATAATCCTATTCTTGTTCTTTTTCCTTCTGCTTAAAATCCAAATAACAATCAGAATTATTATAAGCAAAATCAAAAGTGCAAGCAACAACCAAATCCACCAACGGCTAGGTTCTTTCTCTCTCCATACCGCGTAAAGAGTGATTGACGAACCGTTTGTGCCTTCCATAAAGTGTTCATCAATTGTGACTTCATCTCCTGCATAATATATCACATCGCCGTCAGGAGTTGTCGACCAGCCCAAGAATTCTTGTCGTCCGCTGTGTGAGAATGGGTTGTCGATGATTGTCACAACATCTCCGAAAGTTGCGAAAACTGGTCTTGATTGTGTTGAACCATTGTTTGGCTCATAGATAATGATGATTTGTTTCTCGGACGCTGTTGCAGAAAGGGTCTCTGTGTCGTAGGTTATGTCAAGCAAGTAATTTACTGTCACGCTTGAACCAGAAATCAATCTTCCATTTCTTCTCCAGCCAGAGAACTCATATCCGTTTTCATCAATTGTTACGGACAAGCTCACTTTTGCAGTGTGCTTCGTTCTGTAAGTGTAGACATTTGTCTCTTCATCATAGCCGATAAGTTCGAGTGGAGATTCACTGCTTCCTGGTTGAACTGTCACAGATGTGATTCCAGTTTCAAAGGAAACTTCAAATTCCACAATTTCAAGCAGATAGTAAATGTTGACAACAGTCGAACCGTCCCCAAGGATGATATTGTCGTCATTGTTCACTGTGTGATAACTGTATCTATAACCATCAAAGTTAATCAGCAAAGGTTGGATATCGATTTCTGCCTCTGTGATACCGTCGAGAACTTCTTCTCTGAATGGCTCGCCATAATCTTCTTGTCCAAGTGTCTCAAGATAATACCTTACAGTGTATGTCGTGTCAGCAACATCAGATTCAACATTAAGTTTGATCTCAATGTCATCGTCGATAACAAGAGTGTAGACATTTTGAGTAACTATCAACTTGTTGTCCTCGTCGCCACCCTTTATGATTTCCCAAGATACAAATCTGTATCCTTTCTTTGGAGTTGCGGAAATGGTAACTTCTGCACCAAATGCGTAGTTTCCTTCTCCGACAACGCTCTCAATCTGAGAATCATCATAATCAATCGTCACTGGGATAAGTCTCAATGCATAATAGAATCTTATCGTCGTGCTTCTGTCTCCAGCGATATAAACGCTTTCAGTGTCAACAGGTTCTCCATACATTGTCGCTGTGTAATAGCCGTAAGTAACTCCTCTGAAGTCTTCTTCTCTGTATCCACTCAAGTTTGGAAGTCCGTCAACATATTCCGTCTTTATGAAATCCGGAGAAAGATAATCATTTGCCGTTCCTCTTTGAAGCACAGTCAAAACTGGGTCTCCATAAGTGTATCCGCCGTCTGGAAGTGCCGATTGAACATAGTAAACAAGGGTGTAAACAATGTCGTCTCTTGCTTCAAGAGTGATGACAATCTCAACCTTGTCAGAGCCTTCATCGTCCTCTGAGCCAATCGTGTAAGTCATCATTGTGCCAGTCACATTGACTGTTTGAAGCTTTCCATTGACTTGATATCCCATAAAGTCGAAGCCTTCGCTGTAATCAAAGTCGAGTGTGATTGTCTGTCCGTAAGCAATCGGCCAAACCATAGTTGTCAAAACTTCTGCTGGTTCCCCTTCAACAAGAATTGAGAACGAGCCTGGAATATATCCGTCGTTTTTATCAACAAATGTCACAGAAACTTCTTTCTTCAATCTGTTGTAATAGATTGTCACAACTGTTGAGCCGTCACCTGCGATTTCAACCTCTTGTCCGTCGATGGACGCCCTGTCAACAGCAAATCCCTCAACTTCAAGGTCTCCATATCCAATGTCCTCTCTGGTCAAGATATGTTCTGTTTCGCCAGTCTTGGTCACATCTGGATATTCTTCAAGCCTTTCATAATTGTCACCCAAACCAACTGTCTGGAACATATAAACGACTGTGTATTTTGTGTCAGTATTGTTTGATGGAACAATTCTTATCGTCACATCTTGAGCAGGAATTGTGAAGTTTATTGTATACTCAACCACTCCTGTTGTGGCGTCGGACTTGGAAACTTGATATCCGTCATATTCCAAAGGTTCGCCCTCTTCGTCATACAACAAGATTCCAATTTCTTCATCCAAAGAATAACCTTCATTCAATCTGAATCTGACTTGTGTCGTCGATTCAAACACGAACTGCCCGCTTTCAAACAAAATTTCCACTGCTTTTGCGTTTGTTGTCTCAGCACTAAGTGAATATCTGTTTCTTGAGAAGTAGACGCTTACAACTGAAGTTCCGTCTCCCTTAATCACGCGGTCGTTCAAGTTTACAGAACTGAATTGGAAGCCAGTGAAGTCAAGTTCTTCATTCTCCTCAACAAGTCTTTGCACTTCGTCTACAGAGATTTCTGCTCCCGTTGTGCCTGTTGCAGTCATTGTTGCTGATGCGGTCTGTTCATATTCAAGTTCAACATTCTGCTTGTAGATGTTGATTGTGTAATTTATGTCGTCTCTTGGAACAGCCAAAGCATTAAGTGTGATATCTCCTGCCTTGTCGCTTATTCCGTCAGTTCCCTTCATATAGAATGAGAATCCGTCGAGTTCGACACCTTGCACACTCTCTTCTGCCACGAGTTCGAGATAAGTCTCTTTGTATCCAACGCTTTCGGTCAAGGTCAAAGTCACCTTATCTCCAAACTTGACAGACCAAACAAATGTCGAGCCTTCTGTGAGGTCATCATCAAGCAAGTGACTGTTGTTTTCTGTCGCAATCTCAACTCTTGAGATACTGCTGTCAGCGTTTACAATCACATTGAAGAATTGTCTTGCGTATCTTACATAGATGACTGTCGTTCCGTTTCCGTTTACGGTCTTGCTGTCTTGGTAAGATTGCAAATATTCAAAGCCCTCAATCGTCCCTTCTGGTTTTCCAGCGAGGTATGCGTTGTAAACAAATTCACTCGTGATGACAGTCTCTGTCATAATTGAGTTTCCTGTCACATCAACATATTGCCCTTCAAGTTCGCCATAATTTCCGTTTATGGTCTCAAGCAAGATTCTGATTGTAAATGGAGAATTTCCAAGTCCCCAAATTACATAAATCTTGACATCTTTTCCGTTTTGAGCGGTGAGGTTGCTTACTGATGCCATTTCGTCCGCATCGCAAAGGATGTTTTGTCTTGTTCCGTCGTCGTCATAATAATACCAACCTGAGAACTCATATCCTTGATTTGTCCAACCAAGAGTTTCAAATGCAGAAAGTGAATATTCTTGTCCATAAGTGAACTCTCCAATCTCCTTTGTCACATCTGATGTCTCAGAGTATGCAAAAGTCGCGGTGTAAGTGATTGGTCTCCAAATTGCATAGAGTGTCACTTGGCTGTCTCCTGCAGAACCTGTGGCAAGATTGAAGATATAGTATTGCTCGTCGGTTGTGTTGAAGTAAATTCCAGCGTTTGTGATGCTTGCTGTGTCCTCGATGTTTGTCACTTGGGCTGTCTCTGGGTCAGTACCCCAACCAACAAATGTGTGTCCTATTCTACTCAAGACATCCGCTTCTGGAAGTTGAAGAACTTCGTCATAGTTTGCCGTCACATCATCAATTTCACCAGAGCCACCATTGTTGCTGAAGGAAATTGTGTAGGTGTTGTTCTTCCAAACTGCATACAAATCGAGGTCTTCCGTCCAAGTGTATTCCTCAATCACATCGTCGATTTCATACTCAACTTCACCCTCCGAACTCAACGCCCAGCCAAGAAGTTCGTATCCAACTTCGACATAGTTTCCTACCAACTGAACATCTGTGTCAAGATATCTCACATCTTGAGTTGTGTAAGACATATCAGACTTAAAGTTTTTGTGGAATTTAATCTGATATTGACTTCTCTCCACCTCAATCTTCACATCAATGCTTTCGGCAGGCATTGTGAATGTAAGGTATCCAAGTTCCATATCATCTTCGGTGAGTGTGTTTGAATATGTCTCACCAGTGATGCTCACTTCAACAAGATTGTATCCGTCTTGGAGTTCAATTTTGATTTTAACTGTCGAAGAGTACTCGATGTCTGCTTCCATTCCGTTTGTGACTTCCTCTGTCACCTCTCCAGTTGTGCTTTCATAGGTGATTTCAACTCTTGAAATTCCTTCCGAAACTTCTCCAGTCTCCTCATCAGTCAAGTCGAATATCGAAACGAATGAGTTCAACTTGTATTCTGCAGAAACGACTGCCGAGCCGTCACCAAGAATAATTGGGTCCTCCTCTCTCATTCCGACATATTCATAACCGTCGTGTTCGATTGAGAGCATTGCAAAGCCCTCAGCAACCATATCGTCAGTGATTGGGTCATCTGTCACGCCTTGCATTGTGATTGTTTGATGAAGAGTCATCTCTCCGTCAATTCCTTGCAAGTAGTAATTTATCTTGAAGTCTGTGTCTTTGTTCGCTTCCCAAATTGCAAACGCTTCCAAGTCTCTTGCAACATCATAAGTGAACATCTCTTCGTCATCATAGGTCTCTTGAACATCCGTCTTGGTTATTCTCCAACCTACAAAGGTGTAACCGTCTCTGACAAATTTGTTTGGCAACAGATTTGCACTTGTGAGGAAGTCAAATTTCTGAGTGTAAGAGTCATACTCAATTTCTCCCTCAACATATCCACCTTCCTCAGTCTTGAAGGTCAATGTGTATTCAATAGGTTCTGTGCTTGCAACAATGCTCACATCGTCTATTGGCATTGTGAACGAGTCAGAAGATATGCTGAGTTCTGGTGTGACTTCATAACCTTCAAATGTGTATCCATCTTTGATGTCTTTCACAATGGTCAAGACTTCTCCATTCTTAACCGAAGCAGTCAAGGTGAATGTTCGGTTGTCAACATTCAAATCAGCAATGCTGATCTCGTGTTCAGCCTCAACCGTTATGCTTTCAAAGCCAACATCAAAGGTGATTGTCAAATCAAACCAAACTCTTGAGTAATAAACCTTGAGCACCAAAGTTCCCTCTGGGTCAATTCTTCCAGAAAGGATGTTGTTTACATTGTCGAGGTCAAACTCGAAGCCCACAACTTCATCCTCTTCAAGCAGAACATATTGTGCTGTGGAGTCGGTCTTTCCTTCCAAATCTTTTGTGAAGGTGTCATTTATAGAATATGTTCCGTCAAGATTTTCAAAGTAATACTCAATCTTGTAAGGAGCATCTCCTGCTTCCCAAACAGCCCAAAGTTCAGTGTCTCCAATGGTTGTGTAAGCGTCGAATTGCAAATCTTCGTCTGCAGTGAAGGTGTATGCAACAATTCCTTCATTTGCATTTTCTTGTGATGTTGCCCAACCCAAGAATTCATAACCAGCCTTCTCCCAGCCGATTGTTGACACATTCTTGATTGAATATGGTGCATTGTAAATCACTTCTTCATCAAAGGTCTGAGTGTCATCGCTGTTGAAGTTTCTGTGGTAGATGATTTCATATGGATTTGCATGAGTTACTGTCGTGATGTCCACAGCGTATGCTGGCATCCTTGCAAGTTTGTAAACTCCATCCTCTTCCGTAATCTCCAAAATCAGTTTGTCACCATAATAGAATCCGTTTTCTCCAGCAGTCAATGTCCAAGAGTCCGCGTCATCTGTCAAAGGCACTGAATTTGTCATCATTTTCACTGTTACGGTGAAGTTGTCAAAACTGTACCCTGGATACATATTCAAAATCAAGTTCAATGGGGTCTCATAAAGGACTTTATAAACTCCCTCGTATTCCATCATATTTCCAAGTCCAGTCTCTTCTGCGTAGAAGTTTTGCACTCCAATTGATGAATTTAGAGTCAAGTCATAAGTGAGTCTAATGTAACGAATTTCAACAACAGTGTAGTTTTCGTCATCATTGTGATACTCAATGACAAATGAATCTTGATTTATTCCGTTTGTGATTGCTGAATAAACGTATCCTTCAAAAGTCTTGATAAGTCCAAGTTCAAGCATATAGTCGTATGTGACAAGTCTGTCTGTCTCGCCCTCAGCGACAAGTTGTTCAACTTCGGTGTAATCTGTGTCCGCAAGGTTTTGCATCACATATTTCACAACAAACTTGGTGTCTGTCCTAGCAGTTGCGTTGAGTTTGATTGTTGTGTCGCCCCTGAGAACAAATTCATAATACTCAAGTGTGTCCTCAACAATATCTTCGCCAATGGTGAAGTTTGCAAAATCATATCCGCCTGCAACGACAGTTGAAACTTGCCCCAAGACGTCTGTGTATGTGTGGTAAACTCTGACTGTGCTGTCATAGTTAATCGACATACCGCTTACATAAGGCAGAACCTCGCCGTCAACAACAATTGTTGCTTTTGTGACATCAATTCCTGCACTTTCTGTGAGGTTGAGTCTGTATGAGATTGGCTCCCAAACTGCATACAAGTCAACATTCTCAGCGTAAACGCTCATTCTGTAAATCTCTGCATCGTTGTAAGAGACAATCTTTCTGTCTGCATTTTCTTGAGAAGTTGCCCAACCGCTGAAGGTATAGCCCTCTCTCAAGAATCTGTTTGCTTCCAGAGTTACATTTGCAAAATAAACAACCCCTTCACCTTCTTGAACATACTCAGTTTCCAAATCGGTTTCTGTCTGTCCACCATTTCCGTGGAAGGTGATTGTGTAAGGATTTTCAATGGCATTTGCTGTCACAGTCACATCGGACTGTCCCGCAACAAATGTCGCAACCATTCCCTCTTGTGTCAAAGTTGCACCTGTTCCGACATATCCATCAAATGAATATCCAAGATTTGTCACGGTTGCCTCAAGTCTGATCGTTGCACCATATCTGATTGAATATGAATCTGCTGTGAGTTCTTTGATGTAGAAGTCTTCATCTTGTCCTTCCGCAAGCACATTCTCGGAAGACGCCTCAACAAAGTCAACTCCGTCATCTCTTGTGATAGTCAAAGCGAAATACTTTCTTGCATAGGTCACAGTCACTCTTGATGTGCCGTTTGCGTTGATCTCAACAAGTTCAATATTCTTGAATGTGTATGCATCGAATGTTGGATAATCTCCGCCTGTCAATGCCTTGACCATATCCTCGGTCACCATTGTGTCGGAAGTGCCATATCCCTCAAGAGACGCTTGCAAATCTTCGTCAATTTCAAATGTTGAGCCGTCCAAAGATTCAAACTTGAAATCAACATAGTATTTTGCTTCATCTGCCGTCCATTTTGCATAAACGGTTGTGTCTTCCAAAATCTTGACAGTATCGCTTTCAAGGACTGGTGTTTCAAGTGATACATCGAAATACCAACCCTCAAACTGATATCCTGCTCTTGTCGGTGTAACAAGTCCAACTTCCACTTCCTCGTCGTCAACTGTGACTGTTGCCTTTTCGTAAGTGGAGTCAAACACAACATCGACACTTGGATATTCAATTTCTGCTCTTGAAGAGCCGATGCTATCATTGAGGTCGAAGATAAGCTTGTAAGTATTTGGAGAGTAAACAACTTCTTCTGTCACTCCGCCAACAACCATTGTTCCTGTGACAACAGGTCTGTCTGCAGAGTATCCTGCAATCTCTGGAGAAACCACTTCATACTCACTTCCAAATGCCACGAGTGATGTGTAGGTTTCATATGCTTCTTCGCCGTCAAGATATTTGTATTCAATGGTGAGTTGATATCTATTTACAGACCAAACAGCCTTGAGTTCAACATCTCCATACAAGCCTGCAGATATAGTATTTGATGTCAAATCATCAAACAAAATTTGTCCAACAAATCTATCTGCCCAATTTCCTTCTTCATTTGTGAAAGAGTATCCCAAAAGCATGAAGCCAGCATATGTCAAGTTATCCTCAGTGATGAGTGGAATATCTTCCTCAATTGTGTAGGTGTAAACATATTTATCACCATCAAGTGTGAGTCCGCTGAATGTTCCGCCGTTTGCATCAACTGTGATTGTGTAAGGAATCGCCTCCCATTTTGCAAAGAGAGTTGCAACCGCATCATCTGTGTTTGCAAGATTCTTCACAGTGTCTTCGTCCACATACTCAACATCACCGTTTGATGTCAATGCCCAACCGATAAACTCGTATCCTGTCCTTGTGAACAGAGATTTTGAAAGTTTAACCTCTTCGTCGTAGGTGACATACATTCTGTCCATTTCGCCTGCACCAAGATTTGCATCAAATGCGATGTAATAATGGATTGGCTCCCAAACTGCATAGAACACAACCAAATCGTCACCCTCTTCGCCTGTTGCAAGAGCAGAGAGTTCTGTGCCTGCTGGCAAGATGTTTGTCTGACCGTCTTTATCTCTTGTCCAACCAACAAAGGTGTATCCAGTCAAAGCAAAACCAATTCCCTCATCGGTTGAATTTTTCAATTCAAAGGTCTCTGAGTAGAGGTGATTCTCTGGGTCTGAGGCCACATCTTCAAGTGAAGATACTGAAGAGTAATTTGAGTTGTAAACCACATCATAATCATTTTCATCCCAAACAGCATTGAGCGTCACCGTCTTTCCTGCTTGAGCGGTCAAATTCTTGATTGTGGCTGTTCCAAGTGGAACATTGATGGTCTCGCCTTCGTCATCCTCATAAGACCAACCAGCAAAGGTGAAGCCTGCTTTTGTGAAGGTGTTTTCCCTAAGTGTGACATCTTTGTCATACTCAACGCCAGCGTGTCCTTCCATATTGCCCGTTCCGCCGTTTGGAGAGTAGACAATATTATAGGTTATAGGCGTCCAAATTGCGTAGAGTTCAAGGTCCTCCGTAAACTCAAATGTGAAGAGTTGAAGGTCTTCATATCTTGTCCCAAGACCATCTGCACTTGTGTTCCAACTGTCAAAGACATAACCAATTCTTTCAAATCTATGTTCAGCAAGTGCAACAGGTCTGTTGTAGATAACATCTTCTTGCCTGTAAGAAACTTCTTCACTGTCTGGCAAGTATCCCTTGTTTGCATAGAAGATGATGTCATAAGTGTTGTTGTCTGCCGTGGCAACAATGTCAAAGTCTTGTGTGCCTGCAGTAATGTAATATTGTGAGTTTTCATCTTGAAGCACGCCACCTGTGAAGCCTGTCAATGTGTATCCGTCATTGTCTTTCTCAGCGACGAGAATTGCGGTTGCGCCATACTTGAGCGTAAACTCACCTCTCTGTTCAAACTCTTCTGTGAAAGCATATCCGTCTTCATTGACAGTGACTGTGACTTTTGAAACACCTTCTTCAAGGTCAATCTTCACATTGACTGAGTTACGCTTGTAATAAACGTTCAGCCTTGTGTTTCCGTCACCTTGAATAACCACGCCAGTTTCAAATGTCGAGTATGTGAAGCCCTCAATCTCTTTAAGATTCAAGTCATCCACCGTCTCAATCTCACTGTTTGTGTATCCGCGTCTTGTGTCGGTCGAATGTTCGGTGTAGCCGTCGCCAGCCATATTCTCAACATTGTAAACAACCGTAAAGTTGACTTCCAAAGTGGTCAAAACTGGGAAGATTGTGGTGTCTTCTGCTGGCATATTTGAGATGACAAATCCGTCAGTCTCATCTCCGCTCACAATCTCGCTTGACCAACTTCCAAACGCATATCCATCGGCGATGTCCAAGTTGATTTCCACTGGTGCTTCATATCTTACGATATATCTTGTTGTGCCCTCAGTTGCGTTTGTGTTGTCGTCCACAACATAGTATTCGTCTGCGGTTGCTGTCAAACTCTGAACGCCCGTCACTTCTTGAAGTGTCAAGACGAAGGAGTCTCTTGAGTATCTGACAACCACCACTTGAGGCTCGTCACCCTCTTCAACAACAGGCAAAACAAGTTTCCCTTCTTCAAAGTCTTTGTAAGTGAACCCAACAATTTCCGCTTCTGCAGTCTCAATCGCCTCAGCAATCATATCATAGGTGATTTCTGTGTCAACTGGTGCTGTGAGAGAAATATCTTCGATGTCTCTTGTCACATAATCTGCTCCGTCCAAAGTCTCAAACTCAAAGCGAACAAGATACTCATAAGTCATCGCTTCCACATCAACAACAAAGTTCATATTGTCTTCGATGTTGAATGAGTAAGAGGTGGAGTCAATTTCATGTTCACCGCAAGTGATGTTGTTGAATTGATATCCCTTAGACACAACAACATTTATTGTGACATTTGCGTTAAATTTAAACTGATTTGTCGTGTCTGGAACAAGTCCGTCTGGTGTGTCTGTCGAAGCACTTGTGCTTGCCACGCCCTTTTCTGGAGTCGTGAAATCAACAGTGTATGTGTTTCTTGAATAATACAATCTCAAAACAAGTGAACTATCTTCCAAAACTGTGCCAGATGTCAAAGTTCCTGGAGCGGACAAGTCAAGAGTGAAGCCGTCGAATGTCACGCTTGTGTCAATCTCAACCTCTTCGTTTGTCATACTTTCAATAACATCAGAGTGCTCACCGTCCAAGGTGTATGTGCCGTCAGCAAAATTCTCAAGATAATACTCAACTTTGTATGACGCAGCACCCTCGGTCCAAACTGCATACAATGTGATTTCGTCATCTGATTCTGTCCTCAAATTGAAGACATAGAACGCATCTTCGTAAAGATATACACCAGCACCCATTCCCTCTGCGATTAAGTAATCGGTAAGTGTTGTATATCCTGTTATATCCTCGATTTCGGTCACATCATCAATTGTCTGACCGTTGACTGTCGACCAACCAACAAAGTCCCAACCAGTCCTATTTGTCGTCTGAGTAATCTCGGTTGCCTCGTCGTAGGTCACAGTCATATTATTCATATCACTTCCGCCGTTTGTGTCGAATGTGACAACATATTTATTTGCTTCCCAAACAGCATAAAGTGTCACAGTTCCGCCGTCAACCGAAGTGAAGTTTGGCGACTCAAGCACTTCACTCAAATCATAGGTTGTGCTTGTATCTCTGAACAACCAGCCAACAAGTGTGTAACCTGTCTTTTCAAAGCCAGCCCCGTCTGAGAGCGTGACATCCTCATCAAATGTCGCCTCAGTGTTTGGAGTTGCACCCTCACCAGTTGTTGGGTCATAAGCGATTGAGTAAGTGTTTGCTTCGACTGTGACAACAATTTGAATGTCATCAGCAGTGCGGTAAGCATATTCCAAAGAATCTGTTTCTGACAGAACATCCTCTCCAATCGCATAAGATACAAAGTGATATCCTGTGTCAACATCAGCAAGCAAAGTTATGGTCTCGTCGAAGAGAACTGTGTAAGTGTTTTCTCCGCTTAAAGTTGCATTTTGAACTTCCACTGAAACCTTGTCAAGAGGAATTTCCAAAGTAAGAGTGAATGATTTTTGTGTCCAAGTTGCGAAAATCTCAACTGGATAAACTGAATCGCAAACATCTGTTGCAGACACAACTTCTCCGCCATCGAGAGATGTCACAAAGTTTACAAAATCATAACCAGTTCTTGTGACATTTGCACTGTTGAACTCTGCAAGTGAGATATAATCAGTCCCAGTCGCACTTGTGTAAAGCATTGTGTAATCTTCACCGAATGTTGTGTAAAGTGTCAACCTTCCATTTGTTATTGAAAGAGTGTTGTCCTCGTGTGTCCTTATCGCATCGATATTTGCATAAGTCGAACCATTTACAAAGGTCGCATCATTGAAGTTGAGCACCAATTCATACCTATTTGCTGCCCAAACAGCTGTTGCGGTGTCGTTTGTGTAGCCAAAGGTGTAGGTAAATCCTTCCTTAACACTGCCAGAGATTGAACCTGTTGCACCTTCGTTTAGCGTCCAGCCCGCAAATTCGTATCCCTCTCTTGTTGGAGTGTCGAAGGTGTAGGTGCTTTGGTAGTTCTGTCTTACCG
>CALWKD010000003.1 GCA_944381175.1 uncultured Clostridia bacterium
AAAAAAAGAAGAAAACCATTGTGTTTTCTTCTTTTATACTAATTTATGAATTTTTTACAACTTCATAAATATCTTCACTACCTTCTTGTAATCTAGAAGTATAACCTTCTGCAACAAAGTTAGTTCCTTCACCTTCTGCTTTACAATCTGCAGGGTTGAACTTTTCAAATGTTCCACCAGTTACTACTATAGATGCTGTTCCGGTTTTACGATTTTCATCTAATAAGTTTAAAACAAACTCGTATGGTTTGTCTGCACCAGAAACTTGTTTAATTGCATAATGTCCGCCTTTAATTTGAGCAGTTCCTTCATAAACATAAACAGAATGAATATTTCCAATAAAAGTACCATTTTCTATGATTAATTTACCACCATCTACAGATACAGCATAGCAATCATTTTCTAATGCTTCAACAATTCCTTCACCTTTAATAGTTAATTCGCCATTACTCATTACTGATATTATTGACCAATCATTTATTGTTGGATTCCAAATTTCTTCAGAGTTATATAGTCTTTTACCATTCATGTCAATAGTAACTTTTCTAGCAACTCTTAAAGAAGCATGAACATCAATATCTTCCATAAGTTTAATGATTGCTTTTCCATTGTACAAAGCACTAGTTAATTCAGAATATGTAGAAACTTCTTGTACAATATCAACATCAACATTTAATGTTACATTTGCTAATTTTTGCTGATTTACAATGTATAATGAATAGTCATAAGTAGCACCATCAAATTTTTCACAATTTATTTCTGCTGGATTTTTAACCCAACCAACAGGGTAAAAGTATGAGCAAACTCCGTTTGAACCATTAACTGGATTTACAATACCATAGCCACTTAATACGCCATTTAACATTCTTTTTGTAATAATTGTATCGCTTGTAGAAGCGCCGGCATAATACAAGCCTGCGTATTCTGTACCACTTTTAATTGTTAAATTGTATTCAGTGTCAGAAACTTTGCTAGCAGTGTTATTAGCACCAGTATTAAATGCTACATTTGTTAAATTAATTTGATCTATTGTTACATCTAAATCAAAATTAAATTCATTATTGTTGATTTTTATTTTTGCATTGTCAACTGTTTCAAAAGCAACTACAGGGGCGGCTACATAAAGCTTGCTTTCTTCAACATAGTAAACTTTGTCTAATAATTGGTTTGCATTACCAATTGAAAGGTAGAATGTCTGATTTTCTGTAAATGATGTATCATTCAATGAAATTGATTTTACCTCATTTATATCTTTGATTGTTCCAACTTCTACATAGTATTCAAAATCTGCAACTTTGTTTTGAATTTGTTTAACAGAGTAAGTAGTTTCAGTTCCTAGTTCTGATGAATTATTGTAAACTTTTTCGAAAAAGTCATCAATAATTTCAATCGTTGTTGCTTTTACATTGCTTGCTGTTTCAAAAGATGGAGAAGGCTTAGTTTTATCATCTTTACCACATGCTGAAAGAGCAAATACACTAATAGCCAAAACAACCAACACTGCAAAAACATTAAGCGATTTTTTCAACATTTTTGTCATGTTTCCTCCTTATAATTTTATATAAAAATAAATTTTATATATGATTAGTATATCTTTTATTTACAAATTTAGTCAAGTATTTGACAAATATTTTTTAAATTTTTTAAATTAAACAGATAATAAATATAGTATATCATCATAATATATCATCTTTATTCAAATTTTTTATTGTAATTTTACAAATCAGAATATACTAATAATTCAATTTAATATGCTATCAAAATGCTTATTTTAATGTGAGTTTATTTGATTAATATGAAAATATAAAAGAAGTTGGTTAATTATTGGAATATATAAAAATTTAGTAAGAATATGATTTTATGATTTTTACATAAAAATTAAACAAAAAAATACCTTAAATAACCATTTTTATTTTTCAATTTGCTCTGTCAAAATTCTCATAATCTTGTCGACTTTCCGGCATTCTTTCTTGTCCATATCTTTTTTTAAATCATTGACAAGCACATAATCCTCTTTGTTCTCATAGCAGTCAAAGAATTTTTGAGTTGGGACAAGAATAAACTCTCTCCTATCCTTTTGCGACCTCTCCTTTGTGATGAAACCCTTTTTGATAAGTTGCTTCACCTTATATGTTGCATTAGGGGCAGAGATGTCCAAAAAGTTTGCAAACTGAGTGATGGTAGGGTTGTCCATAAGATAAATACATTCAAGACAGAAATACTCTGATGAAGAGAGTGACTCGTCGTTCTCCACCATTCTGTTGAACATATTCTTGTATATCGCCAACTTAACCTTTCTATAAAATTTGTTTATAGTCTTTTTAAATCTCATATCTTTCCTTCTTTCAAAACTTTACAATATTTTACCATTTTTGAAAAACAAACACAAGCAGATTGTTAAAATTTTTTAAATAGTTTTACTTTTCTCCTCACAAGTCAACATCACCCCACCAAATTGCTTTCATTTAAAAAAATAAACTCTAAAAAATCTAAAAAAGAAAGATCCACACCATTTTTCTCCCTGTTCGTTTCAACAAGCCACGAATATTCTGCTTACTGCCCGTTCGATTCCCTTAAAGACATCGTATATCTAAATTTGAAAACAAACCTTATTTAAGTCGCGACAGCGTCACAACCTGCGCTCAGAACTCGGCTTGCTTGTCGCAAGCACTCGTGGAATGCTTGGTTGCTCCTTTTCCCCAAAATGTTAAACATTTTGAGGTTTCCAAAGTTTTAGATTTTCGCTTGGGACACGAGGTGTCATTTTAGTTATGATTACAACAAAAAGTCGCCACAAATCGCAATTTCTTTCGGTACAATACGAAGTGTCTCTGTATAAAAATAAAAAAGTCACGACAAAATCGAGAGCATTCGAGATTTTCGCTTGGTCGTGAATAAAAAAAACAAGCAATAAGCGATGCTTTTTAAACTTGTTTAAAAACGAGCCAAGAGCGTAGTTTTTTTATTTGGTAGTCCCGAGGGGAATCGCTCCGTCTCGACATCCTCCACTTTATGAAAAATATATGAAACATTGTCGAGACTATCACGCCAGGGCAGTTCGCTTCATCGGTCCACTGGACCCGCTCACTGCCCGTTCGATTCCTGAAAATAAAAAAACTTACTTCAAAAGTAAGCACAAAAAAGAAAATAAATTTTATTTGGTAGTCCCGAGGGGAATCGAACCCCTGATTCCACCGTGAGAGGGTGGCGTCTTAACCGCTTGACCACGGGACCAAATCACACTTGCCTTTATATAATATCATTAAAAAACAAAAATTGCAATAATTTTTTCAAATTTTAAAAAAAATTTTTATATGCCCCTCTCCAAGCAAAAAACATTCCATTTTCCTATAACAAAAAAACTTTTGCACAACTTAAAAAAAGTCTTTTTATTTTTTTGGAAATTTTTGTTTTTGTGGTAAGATCAGTCTACTAAATTCTTTAATCTTTTAAAAGGTAGCAAACTTATGATAAAAATAACTTGGTTTGGAACGGCAACAATACGCATTGAAGTCAATGGCGAAAAACTGCTTTTTGACCCGTTTTTCAGACGAAACAAAAGACTTGAACAGCCTCCACTTGAAACCTTTTGCAATGTTGATTACATCTTCAACACTCACTCCCATTTCGACCACCTGTGTGATATGAAGCAAATTTTGCAAAATTCCGAGGCACAATTTTATGGCTCTTCAACTGCTTACAAAAGGCTGAAGGCTCAAGAGGTTGATGTGGAAAACAAAGTCAGCGTCATCCACCCAAATGAGACAATTTTCACTCAAAACACGCAAGTTCTTTTGCACAATTCAAAGCATATCAAAAACAATTTGGGAATAATTTTGAAAACCGCTTTGCGAGTGATTTTCAAATTTCAAGTCCACAAAGCAGTGCAAATCTTAAATCTCCACAACGACTATCGTGTGGGCGGAGAAATCGTCGCCTTTGAAATTGATGCTAAGAACAAAAAGATTTTGCTTTTTGGCTCTGCTGGAATTGATGAAAATGTGGAATTGCCAAAGGATGTCGACGTTTTGATTTGGCCTTTCCAAGGTCGAACTGGCATGACGAAATATTCTCTTCTTATTATCGAAAAAATAAACCCAAAGATTGTGATTTTGGATCATTTTGATGACGCTTTCCCGCCGATTACTGGGACTGTCAAAACCGAAAAGGTTATCAAGACGATGAAGAAAAAACACCCAAAAACGAGTGTTTTAGTGCCAGAATTTGGAAAAACCATTGAAATTTAATATTTTTAATATTTAAAATTTAATAAAATTTGAACTTTTAATTGTTCGTCACTCCTGCCCTCTAAGCAGGATGACGGCATTTTTTCTATCCAAACTTTTGTAGACATAAGAACCACTGACCAAAATATCCACACCCGCGTCAATAAGCAGTTTCGCATTTTCGAGATTAACTCCTCCGTCAAATTCAATTTTGAAATGCAGATTGTTGCTCTGTCTAAACTCATAAATCTCTTTGACCTTGTCAATCATCTCTTTCTGCATAGTCTGCCCGCTTGCGCCTGGCTCAACCCCCATAACCAAAACGACATCACAGTTGAAAGCGAAAGAGCGAATCTCCTTAAATTGCGTCTTTGGCTTGAGAGAGATTCCAGCGAGAACATCGTTTTCTTTTATGAAATTTATTGTCCTGACCAAATTTTCCTTGTCCTCAAACGCCTCATAATGCACCGTTATGATGTTTGCACCCGCCTCAATGTATTCTGGGATGTCTTCAATTGGTTCGTTGACCATCAAGTGCACATCCAGCATAATTAGCGAATTCCTATTTATGTTTCCGAGTAGGTTGTAATCGTAAGTGTTTTTTGAAACAAAATTTTCATTCATAATGTCGCAATGCAAAAAATCGGCAGTGCCCTGCATCTCTTTTGCATACTCAATAATTTGTTGATAATCAGAAATCGGGTCCGTTGAAACAGCAATATCAACCCTTCTTTTCATAACTCCTCCCACGTCAATAGTCTAACAAAATTTTTCGCCACTTGCAAACATTTTAATACTTTTTGATGTTTTTGACAACCTCAAGCAGTTTCAAATAATTTTCATATCTCGTCTTCTCAATCTCTCCACGAGCAACAGCCTTCAAAACCGCACAATCTTTGCCACCTGTGTGCAAACAAGATTTGTATTTGCATTGCCCCGCAAACTTCAAAAATTCTGGATAATACCCTTTGATTTCGTCATAATCTAAATCTATGAGCGTTTCGTCGAGTTTTGAAAAGCCTGCCGTGTCTGCCAAATATTTGTCTTGCCCAAATTTGAAAAGTTGAACTGTCCTCGTCGTCTGCTTTCCCCTTTCAATCTTTTTGCTGAAGGTGTCAACCCTTGCCAAATCTTCACCTTTTAGAGTATTTATGATTGAAGATTTCCCAACGGCACTCTGTCCTGCAAGCACACAAATTCCTTTAATTTCTCCCAAAATCACCTTAACAGACTCATTTAAAGTGGAAAAAGTGAGCACGTTTGCAATTTTTTCATAAATTTTTGCAACTTTTTCACAATAATCTGCGTCCAAATCTGTTTTGTTTATGCAAACAACAGGTTCAATATTTTTCACTTTACAAAACAAAATCATCTTGTCAACCAAATACAAATCTGGCTTCGGAACTGGTGCAAGAACGATAAACATCTTGTCAATATTTGCAACAGGCGGGCGAATCAAAATGTTCTTTCTTCCCTCGACCTTGCATATGGCGTCATTTTCGTCAAGCAAAACCCTATCTCCAACAAAAATTCCTTCTTTTTTCAAGTTTTTTCTTGCGACACAGGTTTTTTCTTCACCATTTGAAATTTCAATCGTGAACAAATCCGCCTGTTTTTTCAAAACTAGACCGCTTTCTTTTTGTAAATTTTTATCCCCATTTTGAGTGTTTTTTTGGAAAAAATTGATGTCGCGAACAGTTTTATTGGTCATTTTCACCTCCAATTCTGTTTCGCAGTTGTCCGCAAGCACCCTCAATATCTTCTCCCATTGTTCTTCTGATAGTTGCACTGAGCCCCATCTGCGTAAGTTTCTCTGCAATTTTGTAGGCATTTTTCCTAGGTGTGCCAGACAAATGTTTTTCTTTGACGGAATTTAGCGGAATGAGATTTATGTGGCAAGGCAAACCTTTGAGAAGTGTTGCAAGTTCCGAAATCGCCTTGTCTGTGTCATTAAAACCCTCAATAAGAGAATACTCAAAACAAATTCTCCTTCCCGTCTTTTCAAAATAATATCTGCACGCCTTCAAAATTTCCTCTATTCTGTAGGCATTTGCCACTGGCATAATTGTCTTTCGCATTTCATCATTTGGTGCGTGAAGAGAAATGGTAAGCGTGACAGAAAACCCGCCATCCGCCAGTTTGTAAATGTTTGGCACAAGCCCGCAAGTGGAAAGCGAGATGTTTCTTTGGCTTATATTGAGTCCTTGCTCTGCCGAAACCAAACGCAAAAATTTGGTGACATTTTCGTAGTTGTCCAACGGCTCACCACAACCCATCAAAACCACATTCGTCACCTTTCTCTCTTTCAAAGTCCCACCAAAGACCTTGTTGAAATAAATCACCTGCGCCAAAATCTCACCTGGAGTCAAGTTTCGCTTCAGCCCACCAATCGTCGAGGCACAGAATTTACATCCCATTCTGCACCCCACTTGAGTCGAAACGCAGACGGTGTTTCCATATTTATATTTCAAAAGCACGCTTTCGACGATGCTTCCGTCTGGAAATTTCAGAGCGACTTTTCTTGTTCCGTCACGGCTTTCAAGACTTGCCACAACTTCATATTCTGGATAATCTTTCGCGATTTTCTCCTTGAAATCTTTTGGAAGATTTGTGACCTCTTCGAGAGTTTTGCCAAGCGTCAACGCCTCATACAGTTGTTTTGCACGGTATGCTGGCTGTCCAAGATTTTTGACATATTCGCAGATTTCTTCGTAGTTTAAATCCAAAATCATACGCCCACCACCAAGGTCTTAAATCGGTATCCATTCAAAAAACTCTTTGCGTCCAAGACTTTTCCGCCTTGCATTTGACATTTCAAAATTTCAAAAACACCATTTGAGGTCTTTATCAAAAACCTCTTCTTATTCGGAATAACTTGCCCGTCTTCGCCCTCAAAATCTTCCGCGACTCTCGCCTTATAGACCTTTATCCTGTCATCTCCCAAGAAGAAAAAGGCGACCGGGTCCTCACAAAAAGCCCGAACTTTGTTCACTTGACTTTCCGCCGATTTTGAAAAATCAAGAAGTGCATCTTCTTTTTGAATAAGTTTGACTGTCGTTGCGTTTTTTTCGTCTTGTGGAACCTTTTTTGCAGTCCCATTTCCAATTTTTTCAAGAGTCTGTGCAAGAAGTTCAAGTCCAACCAAAGCGAGTTTCTCTATCAAAGTGGAATAGTCATCTTCTGGCAAAATTTCCACTTCTTTTTGCACAAAAATATCTCCGTCATCCATTCCGACTCCTGTCTCCATAATCGAGACGCCTGTAATATTGTCACCGTTGAGTAGAGCGGTCTGAATTGGAGTTGCTCCGCGGTATTTTGGGAGCATTGACGGATGCACATTTATGCAAGGGTGCAAATCCAAAAGTGCTTTTGGTAAAAATTTCCCATAAGATGCCGTCACTGCAATGTCATAATCTATCTTTTTGAAATCGTCAATATGAAGTGAGAGTTTTTCAAATTGACAAACCGCAATATTTCGCTCTTTCGCAAACTCAACAATATGAGGAGTTTGGATTTTGTTCCCGCGTCCTGCTGGCTTATCATTCTGGCAAACAACACCAACAACATCAAAACCCTTCTCGAGAAGTCCATCCAAGATAATCTCCGCGAATTTTGGTGTGCCAAAAAAGAGAATTTTCATCTACTCCACCCCTTTTTCTCGCTTGTATTCTTTTCCCTCTTCCGTGTAATCGACAAACAAAATTCCGTCCAAGTGGTCGATTTCATGGCAAATGCAACGTGCAATGTAATCCTTCCCGACAAACTCAAACTTTTCACCATTTCGGTCATACGCTTCAATCTTCACCGTTTTTGGTCTCTCAACATCGGTGTAGAACCCTGGAACACTCAAACAGCCCTCACTAGCCACAACTTTGCCTTTTTTTTGCAAAATGGTTGGGTTTATTATTTCCAAGTATTTTTCTGGTTCAATCTCAATGACGATTGCACGACGCAAAACTCCGACTTGAACGGCAGCGATTCCAACCCCCTTCTTCTCAATCATCGTCTTTTTCATATCGTCAAGAAGATTCCCAAGTTCCTCATCAAAAACTTGGACAGGTTTCGATTTTTTTCTCAAAGTTGCATTCCCAATTTTAACAATATTTCTTACAGCCATTTTTTCTCCTTTCAAAAATATGCAAAAAAAACATCTTTTTAACTCAAATTGTTTGGATTTATCTCAAAAAATACACTCGACTTGCATTTTTCGTCCACGCTTTCAAAGACTTTTTTCTCAATCTCGTCCGCTTTTGCAAGTTTAACTCTCATCATAATTTGGTAGCGGAATTTGTTTTTGATTTTGTTAAGCGGTGCTTTCATAACATCAAGATAGACAAATTCGTCTTTGTAGGCGTTTTGGATTTCCTTGATTTTATTATAACACACTTTGCACTCTTGTGCCACTATTTTTTCGTCTTCGTGCGAGAATAACACTCGAATTATCCTTGCGTAAGGCGGAAAATTGGTCACCTTTCGCAAATTTATCTCTTTTTTGAAGAAACCTTTGTAGTCATAATTGACCGCGTAGCGATAGACATAATGCTTTGGACTGTAAGTTTGCAAAATCACTTTGCCTTGTTTCGAACTCCTCCCCGCTCGACCCGAGACCTGCGTGATGAGTTGGAAAGTCCTTTCAATGCTTCGATAGTCCGACTGATACAAACTTTGGTCGGCGTCAATAATTCCCACAAGCAAGACATCTTCAAAATCGTGCCCTTTTGCAATCATCTGCGTGCCAACCAAAATCGCAGGTTTGGTGTTTCTAAATTCGTTCAAAATTTCCCTGTGTCCGTTTTTCTTTGAAGTGGTGTCGTTGTCCATTCGCAATATTCGCACATCTGGGAAGAGTTTGTGAAGTTCCTCGACAACTCTCTCCGTGCCTACCGCGCCTTGCTTTATATCTCGACTTCCGCAACTTGGGCAGACATCGAGCGCCTTGTAACGTTTACCACAGTAATGGCACTTCAATCTATTTTCAAACCTATGATAAACAAGCGACACATCGCAGTCGGAGCATTTTGCAACATATCCGCACTGCCTGCACCTTTGAAATGAAGAAAACCCTCTTCGATTTATGAAAATCATTGCCTGTTTTTTCTCGGCGATGATGTCTTTGAGTTCGTAGATGAGTGGAATTGAGAAGATTTGGTTATTGCCCTGCCTCATCTCCATAAGCATATCCACAACGACAATCTTTGGCATTTCCATTCCATTCACTCGCACTGGCATCTCCACCAAAGTATACTCCCCGTCCATTGCCTTTGCATAACTTTCAATAGACGGCGTGGCACTCCCAAACACAAGCGTGCAATCGTTGTATTTACGTCGAAATTCTGCAATCATATGTGTGTCGTATCTTGGGTTGCTTTCGGAGACATAACTTTGTTCGTGCTCTTCGTCGATGATGATTATGCCAAGGTTTTCAAGTGGAGTGAAGATTGCCGACCTTGCCCCGACAACCACTTTCGCTTGTCCAAAGAAAATTCGTTTCCATTCATCAAACCTCTCCCCAGCAGAAAGTCCACTGTGAATGAGCGCGACATCTTCTCCAAATCTCGCCTTGAAATTCGCCAAGACCTGTGGCGTAAGTGAAATCTCAGGCACAAGCATAAGAGCGGTCTTTCCACGAGAAAGCACCCTCTCAATCAAATTCATATAAACTTCCGTCTTTCCGCTTCCCGTCACGCCGTGCAAAAGATAGGTTTTGTTTTCGCAAATTGTGTCGACTGCCCGCTGTTGCAAAGGAGTGAGTTTTCTCTTTTCGCTTTTTATCTTGTCAAAGGCTGGAGCACGCAAAATCTGCTCCTCGCCCGTCACCAAGATTCCACTTTTAACCATTGCGGAGATTGTGGAATAAGAAAATTTTTCGGACATTTCCGAGAGTTTTTTCTCGCCATTTTCCTTCAAAAATTCCACCACTTCGAGTTGCTTTTTCGCCCTTTGCGACGGCATTTGAAAATTTGGTGCGAGGGTCACCGTTTTGACAATAAGTTCCTTAACCTTGTCCGTCCGCATTTCACTCGGCAAGAAAAGCCTCAAAATGCTTGCAAGTTTCAAGTGGAGTTTGTCCGCCATATAGAACATAAGTTCGAGCATCTCTTTTTTTATCACGGCAAAGTCCTCAATTTTGCTTGAAATCTCTTTCACTTTGCTTTCGTCATACTCGCAAACCTCGCTTAAGCCGACAATAAAGCCTTGGAGGTTGCGACTGCCAAAAGGCACCATCACACGCTCTCCGACTTGCACAGACATCTCATCTGGCACGCGATATTCAAAAACTTTATCCAACGCCTTTGCGTCTTGGTCAATTATGATTTTCGCAAACATACATTTCCCTTAAAAAATAATTCTACTGCCAATCTGACAGTAGAATTATATCACAAAAATTCGCCTAAATCAATCATCTATATCACTTGGTTTGATTGTGCCTGCGTAGATTTCATCAAGGGCAATGCTGATTGCCTTTTTATCTGCGGTGGCAAGTTCCGTTCTTCTTGTGGTTTCAATTTCTTTCGCTCTCTTTGATGCGACTATGGAGAGGATATATTTGTTTCCTCCTGCCTTTTTTTCAAGTTCATCAATCGGTGGTTCTATCATCATAATTTTTTTCTCCTAAAATTTAATCGACCTCATTTTAACACATAATTTGCAAAATGTAAAGTCTTTTGTTTTAATTTTAGGTCAATTTTTGTTCGTTCTTTAACTTACAAAGCCTAAAGAGATAAGAATTGCTCGATTTATTTCTTTCATTTTCTTCTCGTCAATCACCGTAATCTTCTCTTTCAATCTTCTTTTGTCAAGAGTCCTGATTTGCTCAAGAAGAACAACCGAATTTTTTGGCAAATTGTATTCTTGTGAGGAAAGTTCGATGTGAGTTGGAAGTTTTGCTTTTGTAAGTTGGCTGGTTATCGCTGAGACGATGACCGTCGGAGAATATTTGTTCCCGACATCATTTTGTATAACCAAAACAGGACGAATTCCACCCTGCTCACTCCCAACCACAGGACTGAGGTCAGCAAAATATATGTCTCCTCTTTTTACAAAATTTTCCATACTCCTCGCTCAAATTTTGATAATCTGATAGGTCCGCAATTTCAAGTTCTTCCAAGTCCTCGTAGACTTTCAAAAGATTATCATCGGAAAAGGAATCCTCTTCCATTCTCATTGTATGTTTGGTGCGGTCAAAGGTTGTCGTTATGACAAAATTTTCAACGCTCCTCCACTTTTTTTCAATCTTTTTTGCATCTTTTTCAAGTTTTTTCGCTTCTCGTTCAAAAACACAAAAATCTCTCTTCCTCATAAAAATATCTCCTGTTTTCAAAAATCTTATACCCCAAAAACTTCCAAATGTGTTTTTCAATCTGTTTGATTGTAGTTTAAAGAAATATAAAATTTTTATTCTTTGGCAATAAAAAAGCCACAAAAGATATTTTTTGTGGCAACAAAATAGTTAAAATCAGAGATTTTTCAATCTATTGAGCAACAACAACCGCCCCAGCAATGCTTTTTTGATGTGAAATGGAAACTTCCAAACTCTTGAACTTTTTTTGGAAGAGACTCAATGCTCTTCCGTGCAATCTGAGATATGGCGCACCATTCTCGTGATGACAGAGTTCAATTTCCTTGTAAGAAATCTCGCCTGCACTTATTCCAAGTGCCTTGAAGGTGGCTTCCTTGACCGCCCACAAGGATGCAATTCGCTCTTCTTTCTCCTTAAACCTCATTATGTAAGCAATCTCGCTTTGAAGAGCAATTTTTTCAAGCAGTTTTTCTCCGTCCTTAATTCTTCCCACTTCTTGCAAATCAAATCCAATCATCATTTTCTCCTTCGTAATTTTTTAGGGCAATTTGTGTTGCTTTTTGTGCCACACTGTAATCATACCCCTTGTAAATCAAATGAGCAAAGCACTTATTTTTGATATTTGCCGAATTTGCTCGACTTTTAACGAATTTCTCCGCCTGCCTCGTGGCGAGTTCAATTTGACTCTCCTCGTCAACGCTCTCAAGCAAATTTTCAACAATCTCTTTTGAAATTCCTTTTTGGCGCAATTTGTTTGCAATCGAATTTTTTCCCTTATTTCCAGAAAGACTGTCAAAATAATTTTTGGCAAACTTTTCATCGTCAACAAAACCATATTCTCGGAGTCTTTCCACTGTGCTGTCAATGGTTTTCCCGTCAAAAGATTTCTTTTTCAGATAATCTCTTATTCCTTTCTCGCTGACGACATATTTTTCCATATACGAAACTGCCATATCAAAAGAGAGTTTGCGGTCGTTTTCTTTTTTTATCTCCGCCAAATTCCCCTCGTCAATTTCCTGCCCTGTCTTAAGATGCTCCCTTGCAAGCGTTTCATCCAAGAAAATGCCAAACCACTCTTCGTCAACATACACGTGGTATTTGTTTGTCTTTCCAATTTGTTTTATTTTTGTAATTATCATACCTTCCCACTCTCATCACTGAAATACATCACTTCTTTTCCCAACTTCTTTGCGTATTCAATTTCTTCCTTTGTGGACGAGCCAATATAACCGTCAATGTCCACAACATACAGAATATCGCATAAGTCAATTTTCTTGAAATGAGCCTCTTCAACTTTTTTATATTCTTCCTCTGAAAAGCCCTCATTTTCAAAATCATAGACGAGTTGCAAAACGCAATAGCCATACTTTGCTTCCAATCTTTTCGCAATCTTTGGCATTTCTTTTTGGAATCTCATACTTCCGCTCATTGTGACAACTTTCACTTCATCACCTCACTTGCAACTTTTGTGTACATCCTGACAAGTCCGCCCGCACCAAGTTTTATTCCGCCAAAATATCTGACCACAAAAACGCACACATCTTTCGCACCTTTCTTTTGCAAGACTGAAAGGATCGGTCTGCCAGCAGTGCCACCTGGTTCTCCGTCGTCGACCGCTTTCTCCAAGAAAGGACTCGCAAGTGAATAAGCATAACAAATGTGTGTCGCTTTTTTGTGTTCTTTTTTCAATTCATCAAGTGCCGTTTGCACCTCTTCAATGGTTTTGCAATGCAAAAGATATCCAATAAATCTGGACTTTTTCTCTATTATTTCAACCTGATTTGAAAAATTCGACATACAACACCTTTCTACATCAATTTATCTTTTTTCCCAACAATAAACGCTTTGTCACTTTTCAAAAGTTTGTGTTATATTTTAAAGATTAAAAAAACAAAATTTGACAAACTTCGCAATTTTTTGATACATCAGCCACATAAGGAGTATATCACAAAAATGAAATCGACACAACAAACAAAGCCAAAAATCAACACAGAATATTTGAAAAATTATATAAAAAAAGAGCACCTCACGCAAAAACAATTTGCAAAAGCGTGCGATGTCTCTTTATCTTCAGTCAGAAAACTGCTTGCAGGTCAATCAAACATCTCAATTCAAATCATTCTGAAAATATTGTTGGTGACAAATTTGAAGTGTGAAATGTTGATTTCAGAGGAAAAAAGTGAAAACGATTGCAATTTTTCGTGATTTAAGTTTACTTTTATTTCACTTTAACCTTGATAAACGCTTTCTTGCCTTTTTTCAAAAGTGCACCTTCTCCAATCTCTTCCACACTTATCATTTGTGCAAAATCGGAAACCTTTTCTCCCTTAAACGAAACCGCACCTCCTTGGATAAGTCGTCTTGCCTCACTCTTTGAAGACGCAATATTGCACTTAAAAAGTAGGTCGCAAATGCCAATCGGAAACTCATCTTTTGCAATCTCCACAATTGGCGCGTCGTCTCCTCCGTCAGCAAACAAATTCTCGCTCATCTTTTGTGCAAGAATGGCATCCTCCTGCCCACGAACAAATTTGGTTATCTCAAACGACAACCTCTTCTTCGCTCCCACGATGTCTTTCTTACAAATTTCTCTCACTTCTTCCATTGGGACATCTGTGAAGAGAGCAAACATCATCTCGACGCAAGCGTCTGGCGTCTGGTAAACCCCTTGGTAGAAGTCGTAAGCAGAGATTTTGTCCTTATCAATCCAAATCGCACCACGCTCAGTCTTCCCCATTTTTTTGCCGTCTGGAGTGAGAAGAAGTGGGTTTGTCGCTCCGATGAGATTTATATTTGTGCCATTTGCGAAGTTGAGTTTCCTTTGAAGTTCAACTCCAGCGACGATGTTCCCCCATTGGTCGCCACCGCCATATTGAAGAGTGCAACCATATTCTCTATTCAAGTGGACAAAGTCGTATGCCTGCATAAGCATATATCCCATTTCAAAAAAGGTCAGTCCGCCCTCTTCAATTCTCTTGGAATAAAGGTCGTTTGAGAGCATTTTGTTGACATTGAAATGCACTCCGACATCCCTCATAAAGTCGATATAACTGTAATCTTTAAACCAATCTGCGTTGTTGACGATGATTGCTGGGTTGTCTCCGTCAAAATCAAGAAAGACTTTCAAAGTGTTTTTTATCTTTTCAATATTGCTCTGAATCTGCTCTTTTGTCATCATCTTTCTCATCTCTTGCTTTCCACTTGGGTCGCCAACACAAGCAGTTGCCCCGCCCATCAAAAGCAAAACTTTGTGTCCTGCCTTTTGGAATCTTCTCAAAATGCAGTAAGGCACGCAGTGACCGATGTGCAAACTGTCGGCGGTCGGGTCCGTTCCCTCATACAAAGTGACAGGCACTCCGCTTTCCAACATTTTTTTCAAGCCCTCTTCATCGGTGCATTGATACAAAAGCCCACGCTCTTTCAAAACATTGTAAAGATTTTTATCAACCTTGTTCATTTTTGTCTCCTTTTCCAAATCAAAATCGTATCTATTAAACTCTTCGCCATTAAACTCAATCTCATCACGCAACTTTCCGCCATTATTTTTGATACACTTGGCACTTGGAAGATTGTTTCGTTTGCAAGTTATCATAGGTCTTTCAATGCCCAATTTCTTGCACTCCTCAAGAGCCAATCCCAAAAGTGCTGTCGCATACCCCTTTCCTCGCTCGCTTGGTCGTGTTCCGTAACCAATATGCCCGCCAACTCTCGACAAAAATTCGTTGTCAATGCTGTGCCTGATTGATAGGTGTGCCAAAATTCTCTCTTTCCCTTTCTCTTTCAAAAAGTAAACACTTGAAGGCACTCTGCCCTCTTCCAAATTTTTGCCAAATCTTTCGTTTTCTTTCTTCTCGAGCCATTTTTTGTAATCATCTCCAAGCCTAAAGTCCAAAGGGTGCGACTGCGGGTTTGCTTTTGCAAACTCGTCAATATACTCTTTCCAATCTTTTTCATCACTAAGTTTTGGAAAAACCAAAATCAAGTTTGTTTCCATATTTCCTCCTATTTAATCACCTTTGATTATTGAATAAACATCAATATCTTGCAAATTTTCGTTATCCCACCAGTAATAAGCGTATTTTCTCAATGTTCCTTCGTGCTTCATTCCAATTTTTTGCATCACCCTTCCACTTTTTGCATTTTCGGAAAAATGTTTTGCCTGAACTCTTTCATACCCCTCATTGAAAAGGTACTCAACGACCTTTTTTCCAGCCTCAGACATAATTCCTTTGCCCCAAAAATCATCACTGAGAACATATCCGATTTCCGCTCTTTTCTTTTCACTCTCATTTTTCACAACATCAATAGCCCCAATAACTGAGTTCGTTTCTTTCCAAACAATAGCCCAACGATAGCAGTCCTCCGTTTTGTATGCTGGCAAGACAATGTTGTTTAGATAATCTTGCGAATCACTGATAGATTTATGTGTCTCCCAAGTTAAATATCTTGTCACATTTTCTTTTCGTGCGTAATTTTCAAACATATCTTTTGCGTCTGAAAGTTTAAATCTTCTCAAAATCAATCTTTCTGTTTCCAATTTTTTTGTTCCATTATGTTTCATATTCACTCCAACAAAAAAGCACGCTTATCCAATTTTTAGGACGAAGCGTGCGTTCGTGGTACCACCTAAATTCAGTTTGGGAAGCACCAACTCCGTTTAACGCGGGCACGATTTACGAAATGTAAATCTAACCGCTACTTCGTTGGTTCTCCTCCAAGTCTCTCTCCACTAAGGTGAGATGGCTCAAAGGTTTTTCATAACGCGCTGCCT
>CALWKD010000004.1 GCA_944381175.1 uncultured Clostridia bacterium
GACTCGAACCCTGGACCCATTGATTAAGAGTCAATTGCTCTACCAACTGAGCTACTGGTCCATAAATGTAGTTTATACTCATTTCGGAGCGTATGATTAAGAGTCAGTTGCTCTACCAACTGAGCTAGCAGTCCAAAATTCCAATTTTTTGTTTCCAAAGAAAAAACTATGTGTATTATACAACACATTTCTTTGCTTGTCAATCAAAAATTTGGATTTGTGTAAAAAATTTAGTCTTTTTCGCAAGTTGTGCTTATCGTGCCATAAAGTCGTTCAAAGTCGTTTATGTATCTTTTTATTGCGACTTCAAACTCTTTGTTTCTGCTTCTGCAATTGAATTTTGCTGTGTATTTTATCTTTTCTTGCAATTCCATAGGTATTCTCAGTGTGTATCTTGTAAGATTTTTCATTTGTTTCTCCCTTTTTAATTTTACCATTAAAAAATCAGATTTTTGATTATTTTGTAGACATATTTTGTTGATTTTTTGAAAAAGTGTGTCACAAAAAAATTTTTGATTATATATGAAAATATGGAAAATTTTAAGTTGTTGTCTCAAAAGAACTTGCTGGACAATTTGCAGGCTTTCAGCAGTAAAAAAATTTGTGCAATGGTCAAATCTAATGCCTACGGACACGGGCTTGATGAGATTGTGAAAATTTTGGACGGCAAGGTAAGTTATTTTGGGGTGGCGAATGTTGAGGAAGGGGTGAGAGTTCGACGGCTGACAAGCAGTCCAATTTTGGTCGTGGGCAAGGTGCAAGATTTCAAGCGTTGCAAAAGATTTGACTTGGAATTTATGGTGGACTGCGAAACCGATTTGAAAAATGCAATCGCTTTTAATGTTTCAAATCAGTGTCACCTCAAGATAAATTGCGGGATGAACAGGTTTGGTGTGAACAGCGAACTTAATATGAAAATTTTGGACAATATCCTTAGCGACAATGGGGTGGTGCTTAAAAGTGTTTACACGCATTTTCCAAACACGCAAAATCGAAAGCAGACTTGTGCAAGTTATCAAAGATTTCTTGCGTTGAAGTCTAAACTCAGCCAAAATCCGCTTGTTTGTTTTGGTGGAAGTGAGATTGCTGAGTATCCTTTTAAGTTTGATATGCTAAGGCTTGGGATTGGGCTCTATGGCTATGGCAAAAAAGAGCTTGAGCCTGTGATGAAAATCTTTTCCTTTGTCTGCGAGACTATGTATGTCAAATCTGGAGAGTTTATCGGATACGGGCAGGTCTACCAAGTGGAGCACGACGGAATTTTTGCTGTTGTGCCTGTTGGGTATGGTGACGGACTGCAAAGACGGCTTGGCGGGCGAATTTGCGTGCGAATAAATGGGAAAAAGTTTCCAGTTGTGGGCGATATTTGCATGGATGTCTTTTTTGCCAGAGTTGATGAGACGGTCAAGGTGGGGGACAAGGTGGAAGTTATGCAAGATGCTGAGGTTTTTGCGAAGAAACTGGGAACAATTTCGTATGAGGTGCTTACGGGGTTTTCAAACTTTAGAGGTGTGACAAAGGTGGAATAATCTTGAATTTTATTGAAAAATTCCAAAAATAGTGATAAAATATACAATATGAGAGTCGTTTCTGGAAAATTTAATGGGATTCCACTTAATAAAAACAAGTTTCAACACATAAGGCCGACCGCGGACAAGGTGAGACAAGCGGTGTTTGTCAAACTGCAGTTCTTTTTGCCGAACAGTAGGGTCTTGGACCTTTTTTGTGGCACGGGTGCAATGGGAATTGAGGCTCTAAGTCACGGGGCAGAGAAAGTTGTGTTTGTGGATAAGGACCAGCGAAGTGTAAATTTGACGAAAGCAAACCTAAAATGTCTTGGGCTTTCCGAGAAAGTTTTCAAGTGTGATGCTAGAGTTTTTCTTGAAAAATGTGAAGAGCAGTTTGATTTGATTATTCTTGACCCGCCTTACAAAAGCGGACTTTATGAGGTGGTTTTAAAGAAAATTTTTGACAAAAACCTGTTGGCAGATGACGGAATTATTGTCTGTGAGCACGCAAAAGAAGATAGTTTTGATTATCAAGGATTTGCAGTGTTTGACGAAAAGCGATATGGCACAATTATGGTGACTTATCTTAAGAAAGAAGATTGAGAAAGTGGGGCTTTTAAAGTCCCATTTTTTAAACATCTAAATCTTTCACGCATATATTTTTGTTATAAAAGTTTTTTCTTTTAGGGGAGAAAAATATGTGCGGAATTTGTGCCAGCATTGGCAGTGGTAACCAAGTGCAAAATGTTTTGCGCGGGCTTAAAGATTTGGAATATAGAGGATATGATTCAAGCGGAATTGCCTATTTGGATAAGGGTGAGATTTCGCTTTGCAGGAGCGTGGGACAGATTTGCAATTTGGAGAAAAAGATTGATGAAAAAGTTTGTGCAAAGGTGTTGATTGGGCACACTCGTTGGGCAACTCACGGTCGCGTCTGCGAAGAAAATTCTCATCCTCATCTTTCGTTCAAAAAGACTTTGGCAATGGTTCACAATGGAATTATTGAGAATTTTGAAACGCTTAAAAGCGAGATGAAAGATGTTGAGTTTCGCTCTCAAACGGACACGGAGGTTTTTGCAAATTTAATCGAGCGTCAAAGTGGGAAAAATGTTGAAAAATTGATTTCGGCATCAAAAATTGCGAAGGGAAGTTTTGCTGTTGCCGTTATTTTTAAAGATGAAGAAAAGATATATTGTGCGAAAAGAAAAAGTCCGCTTTATGTCGCTTATCGAAAAGGGCAGGTTATGACTGCAAGTGACATTTCAGCATTTGAAAACAAATTTGAGTATTTTTACATCTTGGAAGATGACGAGTTTGCGGTGCTTTCTGAGGATGAGGCTCTGTTTTTTGATTGTAATGGCGAAAAAATCGAAAAAGAGAAGAAAAACTTTGAAAAAGTTGAGTTTTTTGATGTTTTTCCTGACGAAAAGTGCTTTATGCGAAAAGAAATTGCAGAAGAGCCAATTGTTTTGAAAAGAACTTTTTTTAAGTATTTTTCTGAAAAATTGATTTCGGAGGCAGTTTTTCAAGAATTGAGAAAATACAAATCATTTCATTTTATTGCTTGCGGAACGGCTTATCATAGTGGGCTTCTTGGGGCAGAATTTTTGCAGTTTTTTGCAAAAAAAAGTTGTTCGGCATCGGTTGCGAGTGAATTTCGATATGGCTTCCAAACCATAAAGAAAGATTGCGTCTATGTCTTTGTCAGCCAAAGTGGAGAGACCGCAGACACGATTGCTTGTGCAGATTTGGTCAAGAAAAAAGGCGGGAAAGTCCTTTGTGTGACAAATGTTCCTTATTCTTCGCTCAATTCGCTTGCCGATTTTATTTTGCCGACTTTTGCTGGAAAAGAGGTCGCAGTTGCGTCGACAAAAGCGTATGTCGCACAAGTGTTTACTTTGTTGACTTTTGCAGGGAAAATTGCAGGCATTGATATGGAGGATGAACTTAGAAAATTTGTGCTAAATTGCAAAATCACCCAATTTGACCGATCGCTTTTCAAAGAGATTTACAAATTCAAAAAGATATTCTTTGTCGGCAGAGGTCAGGACTATGTGACAAGTCTTGAGGGGGCGTTGAAGTTGAAAGAAATCGCATACATAAACTGCATCGGGATTCCTGCTGGAGAACTTAAGCACGGAACACTCGCACTGGTCGATGAGGAGACGCTTGTTGTGGTGACTTCGACCAGAGGTGACCTCAAGGAAAAAATCGAAAACAACATTCAAGAAATAAGAGCAAGAGGTGGAAAAATTCTGCTTCTTTCCCAACTTGACCACAATATTGATGTGGAATACAAAATCAAATTGGAAGAAAACTTGGAATGGCTTATGCCGATTGAGAGTATATTCTATTTGCAACAACTCGCTCTCGAATTTTGTCTGGAAAAAGGACTTGACCCAGACAAACCGCGAAACCTTGCAAAATCGGTCACGGTTGAGTAGGGCATTTTTTGGAATTATAAGCGAAGAAGAAACTTCGTGAAAAGTTTGTTTGGGAAAAATCGGGTGGAAAGATAGGGGCGTTCAATCGAAACTTGTCGCCGTCGACATTTCTGCTTTTGAGGACCGCTTATAAAAAAGAAAAAAGTCCTCAAAGGGACTTAGATTTCCGGGTCAAATTTTTCAAATACAATGTTGTCGCAATACTTCACCACTCTCAAATATTCCTCTTTGCTGGTGACCACCCAAGCGAGAAGAGGGAGCTGTTTAAATTTCCTCACATATCTGTTTGGAAGCGTGTTTGCTTGGTAGTTTATAAAGTGTGGCTCGCTGACATTTTTATTAAACCTCATACTTCTCAAAAGCGTCTTCTTAAGCCAAGAGAGTTTTTCGCCCTTGAAATAACCCGAAAGTTGACCTCTTATAAAGTTTGGAGCGTGCTCTTTGATATATGCCAGAGAGTATGGATTGAAGGATTGCACAGCAAATTCGCCTTTATACTTTTTCAAAACATCAATCACAGCCTGTTCAAGTTTTCCAGGCTTGAAATAATTTTTAAGTTCGACAATAATTGGAACTTTTCCGTCAATGAGGGAGAGTGCTTCCTCAAAAGTCGGGATATGTTCCTTTGAGCCTTTCAAGGTGAGGGCTTTGAGATCCTCTTTGTGAAGATATTTCAAATAGCCGTCATTCCCTGTCATTCTTGCCAGACTCTCATCGTGAAAAACGACCAAAGTTCCGTCAGCAATCATTTGCACATCGAGTTCGATGCCATAACCTTTTTCGATTGCTTTTGAAAAAGCCCCTAGAGAGTTTTCTGGGACATTTTTTGAATGATAACCACGATGGGCGATTGGAGTCTCCACCAACCAAGAATGAAACAGATCCATAGCTTTCTTTCCCTTTCAAAAATGATGTTAATAAGATGATTTTAAAAAATTTTTCCATATTTGTCAAATATTTATGACGAAAAAGCATCTCAGAATACTATATTTTATGTCTTATTGTCCAAATTTATAAAACTTTTTATAGTTTCAAGTCTTTCTTTTGCGTCTTGTTTGCTTTTTTCAAGAAGTTTAGACGCTTCTTCCGCTTTAAGTTCCTTCAGACTGCTGAATCTGCTCTCTCCGTTTAAATACTGTTCATATTTGTCAAAATTTGCGATGCTGTCGATGTCAAATTTGTCAGTTTTTGGGTTGTATCTCAGAAGCGACCAATACCCGCACTCGACAGCCTTTTTCATTTCTTCTGGGGTCTTTGACATATCATATCCGTGGCTTGTGCAAGGAGCGTAGGCGACAATCAAACTTGGGCCGTCAAAACTTTCGGCTTCCTTAAACGCCTTTATGCACTGCATCATATTTGCTCCGAGGCTGACTTGTGCGACATAACAATTTTTTGAGGTAATGGCAATGGAGACGAGATCTTTCTTTTTGGTGGCTTTTCCAGAGTTTGCAAACTTCGCCATTGCACCTCTTGGGGTTGACTTTGACGCTTGACCGCCTGTGTTTGAATAAACTTCTGTGTCCAAAACAAGCATATTCACATTTTCTTTTCCGTTTAGGATATGGTCAAGCCCGCCGTATCCGATGTCATAAGCCCAACCATCTCCGCCGATTATCCAAACGCTCTCTTTTTCTTTTGAGGTGTATTTGCTTCCAAGTTTTATGCCCAAACCAAATTCAGCATTGTCCTCAAAGAGCGAGTTTGCCCACGCTGGTCCTCGACCTTTTTCATCTTTCAGATATGGACAACTTGGGAATGACCCTCCATAGATGCTTGAACAGCCAGTTGCGTTTGCGATGACCATATTTTCTCCAAAGAGAGAAGTTGCGAGTTTGATGTAAGGAGTTTCGCCACAGCCAGCACACGCACCAGAGAAACCAAAATAACTTTCCTTAAATTGAAGCCCTTTTGGAAGGTCGGTGGAGAAAGGTGTCACGGTTTCTCTTTCCATTTTCTGCATAGTCTCAAAATTTTTCTTTTCTTGTTCAAGAATTTTCTCTGCAGAGACCATCTCGATTGCTTTGACTTTTGCAATGCAAGCGTTTTGGCAATTTCCACATCCAGTGCAGTCCTCTGGGCTCACTTGGACGCGGTAATAATATCCATTCATTCCAAATGCGTTTGCAAATTCAATCTCCTCAGGCGTTTTTGCTTTTATCAAGATTGGTCTTATGGCGTTGTGCGGGCAGGAGAGTATGCATTGTCCGCATTGAATACAATTTGCAGGAATCCATTTTGGAAGTTGGGAGGCTATGCCTCTTTTTTCAAATTCTGCCGTGCCTTGAGGAACAATTCCGCACTTGTCAAAGGCTGAAACTGGCAGATTGTCGCCTTCAAGTTTTTCAATCGGTCGCATAATGTTTGTATAAAACGGGTCATTTATTGATTTTTGCGAAAGACCGAGACCTTTCACTTTCAATTTTGAAACATCGACCTCTTCAATATTATCCTCAGTCATTTTGCTGACTTTGAGGTTCTTTTCAATTGTCTGTTTGCCTTTTTTGGCAAAAGTCTTTTCTATATATTTTTGAATTTGCTCTCGTGCAACCTCAAAATCAATTATGTTTAACACTTTAAACAGCGCGGTTTTCATAACCATATTGATTTTGTTTCCAAGACCTGCCTCGCTTGCAAGTTTTGTGCCGTTAACGACGAAGAGTCTTGCATTTTTCTCTTGCAGAGTCTTTTTGTAAATATCAGGCAAGACGGCGTCGATTTCGTCCGCACTAAATATCGAATTGATGAGCACCTTTCCATTCTTTTTGAGCCCCTCAAGGCAGTTGTATTTGTGCACAAATGAGAAATTGCTTATGGTGATGATGTCCGCCTCGTGCACAAGATACGCACTTTTGATTGGCTTGTCGCTCACTCTGATATGTGACTTCGTCAAACTTCCGCTCTTCTTGCTGTCATACTCAAAATAACCTTGAACATATTTGTCAAGTTCTGTGCCAAGAATTTTGATTGTGCTTTTGCTTGCGGAGACTGTTCCGTCAGAGCCGAGCCCAAAGAACTTCATTTGGAAATCTTTGTTTTTTGACTGATAATCTGGGATTGAAAGAGAGGTGTGGGTCACATCATCGTTTATGCCAACCGTGAAGTCATCCTTTTCTTTCTCAAAATTTTCCATAACAGCCTTGACCATTGCTGGAGTGAAGTCTTTTCCGCCAAGTCCATATCTTCCACCCAAGACCTTTATTTCAGGGCGAGATTTGAGTGCGGAGGACACATCAAGAAAGAGTGGTTCTCTTGCACCATTTTCCTTTGTCCTATCCAAGACAATAACTTTCTCAACGCTCTTAGGCAAAATTTTTGGAAGTGTCTCATAATCAAACGGGCGATACAAGTGGACATTCAAAAGAGCGACATCGGAGAGGTTTTCATTCTCGATAAACTCCTCAATCGTCTCACAAGAAGAGCCCATACTTACGATGACATTTTTTGGTGATTTTGAGCCAAAAAGTTGATACGCTTCGTATTTTCTGCCCACAACGGCTTCAAAATCCTTCAAAATTTGATTTAAAATCTTGAACACATTTAAATAATCTTGATTTGAAAGTTCTTTATTTTGGAAGAAAACATCTGGATTTTGTGCTGTGCCTTTTTGGTAAGGTGAGGCAGGAGAGAGTCTTGACGCACGGAATTTTTCAATTTCTTCAAGAGGCAAGAGTGCTTTGATTTGTTCGTCAGAAATCATCTCAATTTTTTGAATTTCGTGCGAGGTGCGGAAACCGTCAAAAAAGTGCACAACTGGCAAACTTGTCTTGTATGCCAAGATGTGAGAAATGAGTGCGAAGTCGTGTGCCTGTTGGACAGAGGAAGAGGAAAGCAAGATTGCACCTGTTTGTCTTATTGCCATAACATCGCTGTGGTCGCCGAAAATCGAAAGGGCGTGAGAAGCGATTGCTCTTGCTGCAATATGAATGACGCAAGGGAGATGTTCGCCAGCGAGTTTGTAAAGATTTGGAATCATCAAAAGGAGCCCTTGACTTGAAGTGAAAGTTGTCGACATCGCACCAGAGCACAAACTTCCGTGAAGAGTGCCTGCCACTCCGCCCTCCGATTGCATTTCGATGAGAGTCGGAAGTTTTCCGAAAATGTTTAGGTGTCCATTTGAAGCTTCGCCGTCGCAATATTCTGCCATAGGAGAAGAAGGTGTGATTGGATAGATTGGGATGACCTCAGAAAGTTTGTATGCCACCATTGCCGCAGCGGTGTTTCCATCAACAACGATATGTTTCATTGAATACTCCTTTAAAAGAAACTTACTGTCTTAAGTTTAGACATTTTGAAAAGATAAGTCAAATTTATTTCAAGTTTATTTGCTTAATAATTTATTATTATGTAAAATAAATATATGAGAAATTTGAAGTTTACAATCGAATATAATGGGGCGAAGTTTTTTGGCTGGCAAAAGCAGAATGGGAAAAGAACAGTGCAGGGAGAACTTGAACGCTGTTTCTATGAACTGACAAAGGAGAGAGTTTCGTTTGAAGGAAGTGGGAGAACTGACAAGGGTGTTCACGCATTCGGGCAGGTCGCGAGTGTGGTTTGCGAAAACAAAATTCCACTCAAAAACATAAAGACCGCGCTCAACAATCTTTTGCCAAGTGATGTGAGAATTGTTAAAGTTGAAAACGCAGAAGAAAGTTTTCACGCGAGGTTTTCGAGCAAAAGAAAAACATACATTTATATTGTTCAGGTCGGCGGGAGTCGCAGTGCTTTGGAGTGTGACACGATTGGATTTTTTCCTTATGATGTCGACTTGCAAAAAATGAAAGAGGCAGGAGAAATGCTCGTTGGGAAACACAATTTCAAGGCATTTTGCAGTGCAGATACCAGTGTCAAAAATTTTGAAAGAGAAATATATTCTTTCAACATCTCAAAACGAGGAAGAAAGATAAAATTTGAAATTTGCGGGAATGGATTTTTATATAATATGGTGAGAATTATTGTCGGAACACTTCTTGACATTGGGAGAGGGAAATTGGATAAAAACTGCATACGTGATGCGTTTTTGACCGAAAAAAGAAGTATTTTGGGAAAAACTATGGAGCCAAATGGACTATATTTGAAAAAAGTCGAATATTAAAAATGTCAAAAAATAAAAATTATTAAAAATTATTAAAAAATACAAATTAAATTAGATAAAAAATACAAAAAAATAAAAAAAACAGCAATTTTTCGCTGTTTTTTTGCTTTAATCAAAATTTACATTTATTTTTTATTATTTTTCGATTTTTATTAAATTTTTAATAAATTACATTTAAGTTTGAATAATTTAAAATCAAATACATTTGTTCTTCGCCAATTGTGAAACCGAAGATGATTTCATATGTTCCGTTTTGGCTGTTGTAGTTGATTAGGTATGGGTTTGCTGTGTTTGACATATTGTCAATGGTCTCTTGGAAAGATACGCTTGCTCTGAGAGTTCTTGTGAAAGTTGCGTTTTCCTTTGTGAGCATAATATCAGCGACAACATTTTGTGCAATATCAGCGTTTAACTTCAAAACCTCATTGACATCATTTGTGTGGTAAATCACATTTCTCTTGACTGGCATTGCATCCGCAGAAAAGATGTCCGTGTTTGCATTTCCTTGAGAGATATACATTCGCAATGTCATTGTCGCGGTCTCAGTGCTCATATCCTCTTCGACTCCAGGCACGGAGTAGTCATCTGTTATTCTCCAAGAGGTGAGTTTGGTGTAAATGATTGACGGGTCCTCAAAAACTGCGGTATATTTTCCTCTTCGAGAAGAACTTACCTCAAAGGTGAGTGTGCTTTTTGTCACTCTGCCATCATTGGTCTCATTTTCAATTGTGTAAGCACCTTCATTTGAAATTATCACCGAGTCCTCATAAACCCAAGCGATAAAACGACTGTTTGGTTTTGCAGTTGCGGTGAGGGAAATTTCTGTGCCTTCCTCAAATGTTCCACCACCAGAGACTGTTCCGCCACCAGAGCCCACTGGTGTGCCTGTCCAACTCGAAAAGACCTCAATCGTGAATGAAGAAGGCTTGTCGCAACCCACAAGGGCGAGGACGGGAACAACCAAAACTATCAAGGCTAAAAGATAAAATTTCTTTTTCATATATTTATAGTTATCCTTTTGTTAAGATATTATCTTAAAAATTTTTTCAAAAGTCAAACAAAAATTTACAATTATGAAAATTTGGAAACAAATATGAGTATTTTTGAAGGGGTTGCATACAATATGATGTGTGAAAATTTTTCTATCAAGTTCGTTTTCTTAAGGAGTTTTTATGTGGGAACTTTCCATTTCTGTCGATTCAAAAAACTTTGAGGTGGCAAGATTTATTTATCAAAACATCAAAGCACAAACTGCGGAGTTTGGCGGTGTTGTGACTTGCTATGAGGAGTTTGAGAGGATTTTTGTGCTTTTGGCGTGTCCTGAACAGGAAAAAGCGAGGGTGACAAATTTTGTCGAGAGGTGCGTCATCAAAGTGATTTGCAATTTCTATAAAGAGAGTTTTCTCAGTGAAAATTTGCACTTGCCTTTGCACGAAAATATGACAGTGACAGCGTTTAAAAAAGCCCTCATAAATTTCGACAAGGAGACAGATTTTTATTTGATAAGCAAAAATTTGGACTTGCAGAAGAATTTGTATCTTGATTCCTTCTATTCTTTCAAACTTAGACCGCTCCGAGAAAAGTGGGCGGAACTTGTCGCTTTGGCGAATGAAAACAGCGACTATCTTGTAAGTTCGGACGCCTTTTTCGACCTTCTCAAATTTTTGATTGACAACCTCGAAATAGGCGAAGAGGAAATCAATGTCTTTGAAGATGAAAAGGGGTATTCAATCAAAACCGAAAGAGAGGAAGACGGTCTCAAATGCAAAGAGTTGTCAAAGGAGGGGCTTGTGTCGTCATTGATTGAGTTGTGTCCCAAAAAGATAAACCTCTTCTGTCGCAGTGACGATAACACAGCGGTCTTTTTGAGCAAAATTTTCGATGAACGAGTCAACGTTTGTTATGACAAAAACATTGAAAAAGTGGACAAATTTAGTGTTTTGAAATAGAAAAAGAAGATTTTTCGCAAAAAACAAATTTTAAAAGTAAATTTTGAAATTCGGAAAGATAGAATAAAATAAAAACATCTGAATCTCTTTAGATGTTTTTTACTTATTTATTTGAGGACTTAATTAACCTTTCACAACTGCGACAGGTGTTTCTTTTTCTTTTGAGCCGTTTACCATTTCGTCAAGAATGTTTGCAATGCCCTTTTTGCCTATGAAATTGAAATAAGAAATGATTTTGTCAGAGTTGTTGTTTTTCAAAATAAAGCCCAAGAGTTTGTCATCAGATTCTGAGTTTACAGAGTTTCTGAGAGAAATGATTGCTTCTCCAGTGTGTGAGAGGCTTTTGAGTTCGTCTTTCGTGAAATCTGCTTTCTTTTCTTCTTTTGCTTCTTCTGGCAATTTGTAATCTTCAAGCACGGCTGTTTTTTCTGTGTTTTTCATCTTCGTCTCTTCTCCTTTTAATTGAAATTTTTTCTCGCTTTTTGCATACTTAAATATATATGCTTTTAAGTGAGTGTGTTTGCCCATTATAGCACAAAATTTTCTTAAGTCAAGTGTTTGTTTGAAGAAATTTTTAAAAATTTTGAAAAATTTTGCAAATCGCATTAGTTTCGACAAAATTAAACACAAAGCACCGAAAAATTCTTTTAAAATTTAAACACAAAAGTGTTGACAAATGGCGTGCGGTGGAGATATAATGAGGGTGTATTTAGTGAAAGACAAGTAGTTTTTGGAACCTTGTGCACAGAGAAGGGTTGGTTGGTGCGAAACCTTGACAAATTCAAAAATGAAACCACTTTTGCGTTTGAAGATACTTAATCTTATAAAGAGTGGCAATCGGATTTCTGGTTGCAATTAAGGTGGAACCGCGGTCTAAAAATCGTCCTTAAATTCAAGTTATGCTTGTCTTTAAGGATTTTTTGTTTTTGCTTCAAGCGGAGCAATGTGACAAAGAGTCCAAAAGGCAGAAAAAAGGAGACAGATTTATGAGAAACAAACAAATTGACGAAAAATTGCAGACGGCAAGACACTCATTTGCACATATCTTGGCAAAGGCACTTACCGAACTTTATCCAAGCACACTTCTCACCATTGGGCCAGCAATTGACGACGGGTTTTATTATGATGTTGACCTCGAGGAACAACTCACCCCAGACCATTTCCCAGCCATTGAAAAGAAGATGAAAGAGATAATAAACAAGGGTGAGCCTTTCACAAGAAAAGAGGTTTCAAGAGCAGAGGCACTCAAACTTTTTGCTGGAAACAAATACAAAACGGAGATTATCGAGGAACTTCCAGAGGACGAGAAAATCGCCTTGTATTACACGGGCGATGACTTTTTTGACCTTTGCCGTGGGCCTCACGTTGAGAGCAGTAAAAATCTCCAAAACTACGCATTCAAAATCCACTCCGTAAATGGTGCATATTGGCGTGGGAGTGAGAAAAACAAAATGCTCCAAAGAGTTTATGTTTATGCGTTTGCAGACAAAAAACAACTTGCCGAGCACATCAACATGGTTGAAGAGGCGAAGAAGAATGACCATAGAAGACTTGGAAAAGAACTTGGCATATTTATGTTTGACGAACTCATCGGAAAAGGTCTGCCAATGTATCTTCCAAATGGGTTTACGCTGAGAAGGCTTTTGTCTGATTATATTATGAACAAGGAAATTGAAAAGGGATATAGGCACGTTATGACGCCGTCTCTTGGAAATGTCGACCTTTACAAGACTTCGGGGCACTGGGAACACTATAAAGAAGATATGTTTCCTGCTATGGAACTTGATGATGAGGCGTATGTTCTTCGTCCGATGAACTGCCCACATCATATGGTTATGTTTAAGCACGAAATGCACTCTTATCGTGATTTGCCATTAAGAATTGCAGAGGTTGCAAACGATTTCAGGTTTGAGGACAGCGGAAATTTGTGTGGGTTGGAAAGAGCAAGAGCGTTCACACAGAACGACTCCCACATCTTCTGCACGCCAGACCAAATCGCAGACGAAATCAAAGGTGTTATCTCACTTATTATGGAAGTATATAAAGATTTTGGGTTTAAAGATTACACTTTGAGACTCTCTTTGCGTGACAAGAGCGACACATCCAAATATTTTGGAAACGATGAACTCTGGGAAAAGAGCGAAAATGCATTGAGAGAGATTATCAAATCGACAGGCGTGAATTATTATGAAGCAATCGGCGAAGCGGCATTTTATGGGCCAAAAATCGACGTCCAAGTTTACAGTGCTTTGGGGCACGAAGTGACTTTGTCGACCGTCCAACTTGACTATCAGTTGCCAGAGAAGTTTATGCTCGAGTATGTTGGCGAGGACGGAGAAAAACACAGACCAGTCGTGATTCACAGAGCGATTTTGGGCTCGCTTGACAGATTTATTGCATTCCTTCTTGAAGAGACAAAAGGACTTTTGCCACTCTGGCTTGCACCAGTGCAGGTTAAGGTCTTGACTCTTACGGAAAGAAACAATGATTATGCGAAGAAGGTTTTTGACACGCTTTGCGAGAAAGGTTTGAGAGCGGAACTTGACGACCGAAACGAGAAAATTGGATACAAAATCCGTGAAGCACTCTCTATGAAGATTCCTTATCTTATTATTGTCGGTGACGAGGAAGAGAAGAACGGCGAAATCTCAATTCGTGGTCGTGGATATGAAAACAAGAGTGGTCTTAAACTTGACGATTTTATCAAAAGACTTGAAGAAGAGATTGAGACAAAGAAAATTAATTAAAAAATCGAAATTTTACGACTTATTTCGACAATTTTTGCTTTTAATCTTGAAAAATTGTTTGGTTTATTGTAAGATAGTGTGGTAACATCAAAAAGGAGTGAAAGCAAAATGGGGATAAATGAGTTGATTATTCCACTCGGAGTGATATTCCTTGTGCTCGTTATGGGATTTTACTTCAAATAATTTTAAGGCGTCAAGGTGACGCGAAAGGAGACGAAAATGAACAGTATGTTGCTTGCATCATCAAACAGCGTTTGGAACTATGTTTTGATTGCTGTTGTTGTGTTGCTTTTGATTGCAATGCCAATTATGATGAACCAAAGAAACAAAAAAGAAACCCAAAAAATTCAAGAACAAACGAATTCCTTGAAAGTGGGCGACAAGGTTTTGACGACAAGTGGTGTTTATGGCACTATCACCGAACTTAAGTTCGACGATTCAAAGAAAGTGGTTGTGATTGAGACTGGCGGAAAAACCAAGAGTTATATGAGCGTGGACGCGTATTCAATATACACAGTTTTCAAGAGCGATGCGGAACTTGCTCGTGAGGCGGAACTTAAAGCCGAGGAAGAAAAGAGAAAAGAAGAAGAGGAAGCAGAGAAGAAGGCTTCAAAAAAAGCAAAAGTCGACTCCAAAAACGATTCTCTTGAGAAAGAAGTTGAAAAAGTCACAAGTCACAGTGATGAGGCGACAGTTTCAGAAGTTCCCGAAGAGTCAAATGAAGAAAAACCTGAAAAAAAAGGAAGAAAGAAAAACAACAAATAAGAAAAGAGGCGATTTGCCTCTTTTTTTGTTTTTATGGTGCGGGACAATTTCTGTAATGTTTGTGGAAGGATTTTATGGTTTTATTTGATATAAACGCAAAATTTCCATAGCGATAAAAAGGACAATGTAATAAATTCGCAAAACAGAATAACAAAATAAGCAAGATTTCTCCGAAATACAGACCGAAAGCAAGAAAATTATTGCGAAAATCGTAGAAAATTGTAAAAAATAGCGTAAAAATGTGTATGGTTTCGATTATCTATATCAATCAAGATTTAGAATTGCCTCAACTCAAGAATTGAGTAATTCTGGCTTGGTTGACTTAAGGGCAAAAGCGAGTGACCTTGTTGCATTTATGTTGGGATATGACGGGAAATATTGCTCATATTGGACGAGAAAGCTTTCAAACCTTGGCTCAGGGGTTGCGATTTCTGCCTCTGGGACGGTCACCAGACCGTGGCTGGATGAGTATCTTGGATTTAGATTTGCTTTGACCTTCACTGATGGCTCAAGACTGTAATTTGGGTCGTATTGAAATTCAAAAAGTCAAAAATTTTGAAATTTTAAGAAGATGTAGTGTCCAAGTTGGGTGAACACAAAAATCATCTTAAAAAATAAGAAGACAATCAAATGTGAGGTTGTCTTCTTTTTTGTTCTTATTTGGCAAGAGGTCGCATAAGTTAAATTGAAAGTTTAATAAGCGTTTTTGGAGGCAATAATGAAAGTGAAAGCATTAAAAACCGACAAAAAACAGTCCGCTCTTTTGATGGCTGTTTTGAAAGGTGTCGTCGTTGGACTTTGCGTTTCTTTGGTGGGAATTCTTTTGTTTGCATTCATTTTGAGATTCACAAGCATTTCGGACAAGGTTATCGCTCCAGTCAATCAGGTGATTAAAGGTGTGAGCATTTTCTTCGGTGTGTTCGTTGGGCTTAAAAAGTGCAAAAAGAACGGACTCTTAAGCGGTTTTTTGATTGGACTGCTTTATACAATCGTCGCATTTTTGGTGTTTTCAATTCTCGACGGGGCTTTCTCTTTCGACAGAACACTTGTCAATGATATTGTTTTTGGCAGTATCATTGGCGCGATATGTGGCATCATTTGTGTGAATTTGAAAAAAAATTGACTTTTTAATTGACATAAGCCCCTTAATGTATTATACTTAACAAGTATAAATTTACCGATTTTATTACTTGTTTTAAGGGGACGTAATGGCTAAAAATAGAATGAAAAAAAATTCCATAATGAATTTTGTTGCAGTTGCGGTTTTGACTATTATTGGAATTGTTTTGTCAGTATGCAGTTTTGAAATTCCTTTCACAACTTCCACCTACAATGGTTTTGCAAACTCAATTCCTTTGGGTTTTGACCTTGGAGGTGGGATTTATGCTGTCTATGATTGTTCACTCTCCACAGGCAGTAACACTCAAGACTTGGACAAGGCTATAGACGAAATGGTTGAAAGACTTCCTTCTGTGATTTCTGAGGAGTACGGCGAGGCGACAATCACCAGACAGGGAAGCACCAGTATCCGAATTGAAATTCCTTCCACGGACGATTCTGGCAATTTTTTTGAACTCATTGGTCATCCGATTTATATGGCTTTAACCAACGATGACGATGCAGAAGCGAGAATTGTTGGGACGGATATTGAAAGTGCTACTGCAGTTTACCAACCAACTACAGACGGAACTTATGGATATGGCGTAAATATTCAGTTCACTGACGAAGGGGCAGACAAATTTGCTTCCCTCACTGCTGAAGCGGCAGAAAGTGATAACCAACAAATTTATATTTTTGTCGGTGAAATCGGTGGAGATGACACACAAATTTTGACTTTGACTTGTGAAGAAGAAATCACGGGCGGTTCAACTTTCATTTCCTTTGACACTTACGAACAGGCACAAGAATATGCACTTCAAATTATGAGCGGAACTTTCGATGTCTCTTTGGATTTGCTTGAGCAATCGGTTGTATCTGCGACACTTGGTCCAAATGCACTCACTTTCGCAATCATTGGCATAGCGGTTGGACTTGTCTTGATTATGCTTGCTATGTGGATAAGATATGGCGACTTTGGGCTTTTGTCCGCTTTTGCTCTTGTTATTTATTTGGTCTTGATGCTCTTCTTCTTGCAGGCAATTCCTTTCGTCCAACTCACTTTGCTGGGACTCGCAGGAATAATTTTGAGCATCGGTATGACAGTTTGCGGAATGGTTATCATCTTTGAGAAATTCAGAGAAGAATATCGCTCTGGGAAGAAAATTCCTCTTTCAACTAAAAGTGCATTCAAGCGTGCTTTCTGGCCGATTTTTGACAGCAATATTGTCGTGTTCGTTATCGCTTTGATGCTTTCCATTATTGGAACATCCGCAATTCAAAGTTTTGGAATTATTCTGCTTATCGGGATTCTGCTTGCTATGTTTACAAACCTCGTTGTGATGAGATTCTTCGTGAAATGGTACTTGCCTTTCAATAGTGTTAAGGCGAAGAAACTGCATTTGCCAAAACAATCCAGGGCGCATAAAGAGTTGAAAGAGTCTCCTGTGGGAGGTGAAGCAAATGAGTAAGTTTAAGAAAACTGGAAAATTTTCGCTTGACGAAAAAATCGAACAATCAAAATTTGATTTTTGCAAAAACTTGAAATGGTTTTTGATTGCACCTGTTCTTATCATTATTGTTGGCATTGTTATGCTTTGCACACTTGGTTTCAATCTCGGCATTGACTTCACTGGTGGCTCAAATATGACGATTTACATCGACGGCGACGGCACTTATGGCGAAAAACTTGATATAGATAAGGACGACGATGAGATAAGAGATAAAATTCAAGAGGTTTTGGAGCACCACGGACTCAAAATCACGACTTTGCAAACCGCGACAATGGATGTGGATGATCTCGGCATTGTTGACGGAGATGCAATAATTATCAAATACCAAAATGACGACTCCCTCTCAACTGAGGAGATTGAAAGTGTTAATGACCAAATCAAATTGGAAATCTTGAAGGCATTTGGGTATGTTGACGAGAGCGTTACTGTGGTGGAAGATTTGGAAGGAATTGAGACTGCAGCACTCGTTCAAAATGGTGGAGTGACCACACCGAGTGCTCTGGAAGAACTGATTATGAGGACTTTCATCGCACTTTTGGTGATAATTGTGCTTGTCCTGATTTATAACACAATTAGATTTAACTTTTCAAGTGGACTTATTACGATTCTTGTGCTTTTCCACGACATATTGGTGGCAGCAGCAGTCGTTTTGATATGCAGAATTCAAATCAATGTTTCGTTTATCGCTGGGCTTTTTGCAATTTTGGCATACTCCGTAAGCAACTCGATGGTTACATTTAATGGAATAAAAGAGAAACTTAAAGTTGCAGAAAATGCAAATCAAAAAGTTGATAATGTTCAAATTGCAAACAGTTCCGCTAAAGAAACATTACTTCGTTCAATCTTGACTGGAGTCATAGTTTTTGTGATGTTCCTTATGATAACAGTGATTGGAGTTGCGGACGTAAGAGAATTTGCATTTCCAATCTTGATTGGAATTTTGGCTGGGTTCTACTCTTCGGTGTGTCTGATTCCTGGGCTTTGGGCAATTGCTTACAAACCTAAAAAGAGAAAGAAAAATAAACCAAAATCCACTGAAATTGAAGAGAGTGTTGAGGTTCTCGACGCATAAGGGAACTCATAAGGGTAAGATTTCAAAAAAATCAATTTTCAAAGGCAAGGAAAAATCCTTGTCTTTTTTTGTTTAATATTTTATTTGGTGCAATTATTGTTTGCGTGGGAGAGGTGGTTTGCGGTATAATTTTGGTGAAGAGGAATGTTTATGAAATTGTTTAAAAATGCTCGGCTGGTTGACCTTGAAAATGGAGAGGTTTGCCTGACTGACATCTTGGAAGAGAAAGGAAAAATTTTGGAGATTGGCGAAATTCAAACTTCCAATTTTGACGGAGAGATTGTTGATTTGGAAGGGAATTATGTCCTCCCAAGTTTTGTAAATTCTTTTAGCAACAGCGTTTCTGCTTTTCAAAAGAACTTTTTTGAATTAAAAGAAAAATCTCAGATTGACAAGGTTTGCGACCTTTTTTATGCAAAAAATTTGCTTGCGGGTGCAGTTTTTTCGGCTGATGTGGCAAAAAATGAAATTTGTTTGATTGACAAAATTGAAGAAAAAGATGAAAAAATGCTGAATGATTTGAGTTTGAGAGTAGCAAAAGAAAAGAGAACTCCGTTTTTGAAAATTGGACAAGATTTGGAGTCGCTCGGTTCAATCGACAAGGAATACGGAAAGTCTGTTTCAAGAGTGCTTGAAGATTTTGGTTTTTTGGATAGGCGTGCAGTCATTGTGGGTGGAAATTGCCTCGAAAAAGATGAATTGGAAACTTTTCGAAATTACGATTGCGATTTTGTCATTTTGCCGAATGACGACGGAAAATTTGGAAGAAGAGCGGTCAATCTTGCCACACTTTTTTCCAAAGACTTCAACATTGCTTTGGGGAGCGGAGACTCCTCCGAAATTGATTTTTTTGCGTATATGAGGCAGTTGATTTTTGGGATGAGGTCGCTTTTTGAGGATATTGGTTGCATAAACGAAAGACAGGTGCTTGGCATTGCGACAAATGGAAGTGTTTTGGGAGTTGAGAACGGCATCAAAGTCGGTGGAGATGCCACATTTATTGTTGTGCGTGCAAGGGAAAGTCTTTATGACGACATCTTCAAAACTCTGGTGTGGGAGATGAGCAAAAGAGATGTCCTCTTATGCGTTAAGAATGGTGAAGTTTTGCAAAAAAATGGCGAAATCTTTATGAAAAATGCCACCACTTATGATACAATGATTAGGAACTTGAAACAATAAGGAGAACAAAATGACAATACAAGAAAGACTAACAAGCGAGTTTGGGCTTAGACCGGATTACACAGAAAACATCATCAATTTGATTGATGAGGGAAACACAATTCCGTTTATCGCGAGATATAGAAAGGAAATGCACGGCTCTTGCGACGACCAAGTCTTGAGAAATTTCGCCGACAGACTGAAATATCTCAGAAATTTGGACGATGAAAAAGCAAAGGTGCAGAAAGTTATCACGGAACAAGGCAAGTGGACTGAGGAACTTGCAACCGCTCTTGAAGAAGCAATGACGATGACTGAGGTTGAAGATATTTACAGACCTTACAAGCCGAAAAGAAAGACGAGGGCGTCTGTTGCCATTGCCAAAGGGCTTGAGCCTCTCGCAGATATTTTGCAGGCTCAATCAAAAGAGTATGTGATTTTGGAAGAGGCGAAGAAGTTTATCACAGAGGAAGTGCCGACTGTGGAAGATGCTGTTGCTGGGGCAAAGGATATTGTCGCAGAAAGAATTTCCGACAGTGCGGAACTTAGAAAAGATTTGCGTGAGATTATCGCCGAGAAAGCGTTTATTGAGTGCTCGCTTCTTGAAAATGAAAACAATTTGACTTATGAAACTTATGCAAACTTCAAACAAGAGGTGAAAAACATTCCAAGTCACAGAATTTTGGCTATCAACCGTGGCGAAAACGAAAAATGCTTGAAGGTTGATGTTGTTATTGACAAAAAGTTGACAATTCCAGTCATTGAAAAGTATTTCAAGAAGGACAACGAGGATACAAACGCTTTGATGGACGAGACCATTGACGATGCATATGAGCGACTCTTGTTCCCTTCGCTTGAAAGAGAGTGTAGAAACAATTTGACGGATGTTGCTGACGAGCAGGCGATAAAGATGTTTGAGGTGAACTTGAGACCGTTGCTCCTTGAAGCACCACTCAAAAACAATGTCATCCTCGGATTTGACCCAGGATACCACAATGGTTGCAAAATCGCAGTTATCGACAAACACGGAGAGGTTCTGGACACGACTGTGGTTTATCCAACTCCTCCAAGGTCAAAGACTGAAGAGGCAATGGAAAAACTCAAGGCGATGATTGAGAAGAATAAAGTTGATGTCATTGCCATTGGAAACGGAACTGCTTCAAAAGAGTCCGAGATTTTTGTTGCGGAACTTATCAAACACGTAAACCGCCCTGTGACTTATGCGGTTGTGAGTGAGGCAGGTGCTTCGGTTTATTCTGCTTCAAAACTCGCTGCCGAGGAGTTTCCAGATTATGATGTAAACCTTCGTAGTGCGGTCTCAATCGCAAGAAGATTGCAGGACCCTTTGGCTGAACTTATCAAAATTGATGTGAAGTCCATCGGTGTCGGGCAATACCAACACGATATGCCACAGAACAGGCTCACAGAGGTTTTGACGGGGGTTGTGGAGGACTGCGTAAACAGCGTTGGCGTCGACCTCAACACTGCGTCTCCAAGTCTTTTGTCGTATGTTTCGGGGCTCAACAAGAGCATCGCAAACAACATTGTCGCATACCGAACCGCTCACAAGGGCTTCAAATCGAGAGAAGAACTCTTGTCGGTCAGCAAACTTGGACCAAAGGCTTATGAGCAGTGTGCGGGCTTCCTTCGAGTTGTGGGAGGCGAAAATGTGCTTGACAACACCGCTGTGCACCCAGAAAGTTATGATGCGGCAAGAAAACTCTTGAAAATCTTCTCTCTTTCTGAGGACGATGTCAAAAACAACAATCTCGCAAGTTTACCAAAACTTGTTGAGGAGAAAGGCGAGAAGAAAGTTGCCGAGGAGTGCGGTGTCGGCATTCCAACACTCAATGACATCACATCAGAACTTCTCAAACCAGGCCGTGATATTCGTGAGACTATGCCAAAACCAGTGCTCAGAAGTGATGTGATTCATATGGAAGATTTGAAGGAGGGAATGGTTTTCAAGGGCGTTGTGAGAAACGTTGTTGATTTTGGTGCGTTTGTTGATATTGGTGTGCACCAAGACGGACTTGTTCACATTTCCCAACTCTCAGACAGTTTCGTCAAACATCCAAGCGATGTCGTTAAAGTGGGCGATGTTGTCGATGTCAAGGTGCTTTCTGTTGACCTTCCAAAGAAGAGAATCTCACTCACTATGAAAGGAATCGAAAAAGACGGAGAATAATATGGATAAATGTCCAAAATGTGGAACGACTGTAAAGGAGATTTTGGAAACTGGGTTTGTGGGCTGTGAACAGTGCTACAAATTGCCAGATGTTCAAAAGGCAGTGGACAAACTTTATGGCGGGAAAAGGCATAAGGAGTAAGATATGAAAACTTTATACCTTATAACAGGCCCAGCAGGCGTGGGGAAAAGCACAATTTCCAAACTGATTGCAAAGAATTTGGAGAAAAGTTGTTTGATTGAAGGCGACGACATCTATGCAATGGTTGTTGGAAGTTATCAAAGTGCTTGGAAAGAGGGGAACCATTTGGAATTTTTTTGGAAAAACTCCCTTGATTTGATTGAAAATTCTCTTGATTTTGGTTATGATGTTGTGTTTAATTACATCATCAAGAAGAGTCAGTTGGGGGAAATAGTCGACCGCTTCAAAGAGAAAGATGTGAAAATCAAATTTGTCTTGCTTTTGACGGACGAAAAAACGTTGATTGAGCGTGACAAAACAAGACCCCTTGACTGCCAAATGGGAGAAAGAGTGGTCGTTTTGCTCAAGAGTTTTGTGGAAGAGAATTTTGACCCTAAATACATTTTGGACTCAACATCAAAAACGGAAGAACAAGTTTTGTCGGAAATTATGCAAAGCGACAGATTTGAAATTTAAGGTGAATATGAACGAAAAATTTGAAAACATTGCAATTTCTTCGAGAATTAGACTGGCGAGAAATGTCTCTGGCTTCAATTTTTTCACGAAACTGCGTGAGACTGAACACGCAGTTTTTATCATTGACTCAGTCAAAAATGTCCTTTCAAAATGTGGAGATTTTGACCTGATTAGATTGAAAGATTTGCCACTTAATGAGTGCAATGCCCTTCTCGAAAGGCACATAATAAGCAAGGAATTGATTGAAAACAAAGACATTTCGGCTGTTTTTGTGAGTCCAGATGAGCATATTTTTATTATGGTCAATGAGGAGGATCACATCAGAGAACAGTGTATTTTTGACGGATTTGACCTTTATAAGCCTTATTTTGAAATCAAAAAGATTGACAACGAAATCTTAAGTGACATCGACATCGCTTATTCGAGTAAATATGGGTTTATCACCTCAAGCCCAGCAAATCTTGGCACTGCAATGCGTGCGTCAGTGATGATGTTTTTGCCAGCACTTGAGCGAAACAACGACATCGAACTTATCAAAAAAGAGGCGAGAGGGCTTGGCTACACTGTGAGAGGGCTTTACGGTGAGGGAAGCAAGACCTATGGAAGTTTTTATCAAATTTCAAACCAAAATTCTCTCGGCAAAAGCGAAAAAGAGGTCCTTGACGGCGTTTATGAATATGTTACGACCATTTGTGAGATGGAGTTGTCGGCGAGAGAGGACATTTTGGCAATCAATCACGACCATATCATTGACGAGATTTACAGGGCGTATGGAATTTTGAAGGAAAGTATGATTTTGGAAGAAGATGAGATGATAAAATTTTTATCACTCCTTAAATTTGGAGAGGCACTGGGATACTTGAAAATTTCTGACAAAAAGGCGTTTTCCAGACTTTACACCGACGGTTGCAGTGCAAATTTGCGAGAAATTGAAAATATTTCGGGAAATTTAAAGGAAGAAGTGGCTCGCAGTCAGTATATTTCTAGGAAGGTTGGAGAACTTGTTTCAAAAGTTTCCTAAACCTTCGTTTTTCTAAGAGAAAAAAGGAAATAATTTATTCATAAGGAGGTTTTTATGGCATTTAATAATGGATTATTTTCGGATAGTATTGAAAAAGTAATTAAAAATGCAAGCAGAATCGCCTTGCGTTTTGGAAGTAATTTGGTCGGCACAGAACATATCCTTTACGGAATTGCAAGCGTACCAGACTGCACTGCGTCAAAGATTTTGTCAAGTGTTGGTGTCACGGAAAACGCCCTTTTTGAACTTTTTGAAGAGTCCGCTTCTGGCGTTTCGCTCTTTGGAAGTGTTGAACTCACGCCAAGGACTAAGGAACTTTTCCAAATTGCACAGCAAATTGCAATGGATATGGGTCACTCTTTCATTGGCACTGAGCATCTTCTTTTGGCGATAGTGTCAAATAAGAATTGTTATGCGACCAAAATGCTTGAAAATGTTTTTGGTGTAAATATTCAGGAAATCAAGACAAAACTTTTGTCCTCTTTGCAGGTCTCTTCTTCAAGAGGGGAGTCCACAAAGAAATCAGAGGAAAATTCTCAGGCGGGAAGCACTTTGCCAGAGAAACTTCTTGATATGGGAAGCGACATAACCCTCAAAGCAAGGCAACACAAACTCGACCCAGTCATCGGAAGGGAGGATGAGATTCAGCGTGTGATTGAGATTTTGTGCAGAAAGACCAAAAACAACCCAGTCCTTATTGGTGAGGCTGGTGTCGGCAAGACGGCAGTTGTGGAAGGACTTGCACAGGCGATTGCAAGCGGTGATGTTCCAGAGCAGATTAAGGACAAGACGATTTATGCTCTCGAAATTGGCGGGCTTATGGCAGGCACAAAGTATCGTGGGCAAATGGAAGAAAAGTTGAAAGATGCGATTGAGACGATTATTCAAGACGGAAACATAATTGTCTTTATTGACGAAATTCACACACTGGCACAGGCGGGTTCAAAAGAGGGAGAAACAAGCCCTTCTGATATGCTTAAACCATATCTTGCAAGGGGCGAACTTCAAACCATTGGTGCGACCACGACAGATGAATACAGAAAATATATCGAAAAAGACAAGGCACTTGAGAGAAGATTTCAGCCAGTAATGGTGAATCCACCAACAGTTGAGCAGACTATCGAGATTTTGAAAGGGCTTAAGGACACTTATGAGGCTTTCCACAAGATAATCATCACCGATGAGGCAATCAAAGCGGCAGCAACTTTGTCAGACAGATACATCACTGACAGAAGTTTGCCAGACAAGGCGATTGACCTTATTGATGAGGCTTGTTCAAAGGCGAAGGTAAACTTTACACTCAAACCACAGAAAGTGAGAGAGTTGGAAGAGAAAATCAGGTCGCTTTCTGCAAATAGAGATGAGGCGTCACTTCAAAGAAATTATGAAAAGGCGGCAAAACTGCAGTCTGAGATTATAAATCTTGAATCGCAACTTGAAGAGCAAAATAAGAAAATCGTCAAGAAGAGCGGAACAAAGCAAATTGGCGAAAATGAGATTGCTGAGGTTGTTTCAAAGTGGACGGGAATTCCAGTCACAAAACTTACGGAAGGAGAAAAGGAAAAACTTATCCACTTGGAAGAGATTTTGCATAAGCGTGTCATTGGGCAAGACGAGGCGATTTCTGCTGTTTCAAAGGCAATCAGGCGTGCAAGAATTGGGCTTCAAGACAGCAAGAGACCTATTGGTTCATTCCTATTTATGGGACCGACTGGTGTCGGGAAAACGGAACTCTCAAAAGCCATTGCTGAGGCACTTTTTGACAACGAAAACAACATAATCAGAATTGATATGAGTGAGTATATGGAAAGTCACACAGTGTCAAAACTGATAGGTGCACCTCCAGGATATGTTGGATTTGACGAGGGTGGACAACTCACAGAGCAAGTCAGACGCAGACCATATTCTGTTGTGCTTTTTGATGAAATTGAGAAGGCTCACCCAGAGGTCTTAAACGCACTTTTGCAAATTCTTGACGACGGAAGACTTACTGACAGCAAAGGCAGGACTGTAAGTTTCAAAAACACAGTCATAATTATGACCAGCAACATCGGAGCAAACGAAATCCGTCAAAACAAACAACTAGGTTTTGGAACTAGAGAAAATGAAAAGGTAAACGAAAGAGATATTTATCTTGACGCACTCAAAAAGAGATTTAAACCAGAACTTATAAACAGAATTGATGTCATCTGCATTTTCGAGTCGCTCACGAAACAAGATTTGATTAAAATCACGAAGGTTATGCTTGATTCAATCAACAAGAGACTCTCTGCAAAAGGACTCAAACTCGAGGTGGAAGACGATGCAATCGACTATATCGTGGCGAAAGGCTCAAATCTCACCTATGGGGCAAGACCTCTAAAAAGATTTATCGAACAGGAAATCGAGGATAGAGTTGCGGAGAAAATCTTGCTTGGAGAGTTGCCAGAACAGGGAACGATTGAAGTTTCGCTTTCTGGTGATGAATTAGTCTTCAATTCTCAAAAATAATTATTAAAAATATTTGGTGAATTCACAAATATTTGTTAAAATGAATCTACAAAAGGAGAAAAATTATGAAAGTTGTATTTGTAGAGAAAAAATATAAGGCTGCTCAAAGATTTAGAAGTATTGTTGAGGACAAACTTGCAAGACTGGACAAATATTTTCCAGATGATGCAACAGCAACTGTTTGCGTTTCAAAGCAAGACAACAGAGAGAAGTTGGAACTCACCATTTCTGCAAAAGGCTTGCTTTATAGGGCGGAAGTTTCTGGAAACAACAACTACGAAAATATTGACCTCGCTCTTCCAAAAATCGAGAAGCAAATCGTGAGGACAAAAGAAAAAGCAAGAGCGGGCAGACGCTCAGCACCAAAGAATGTGGGTTATGAATTCTTGGAGGAGAAGCCAGACTTGAAACTTGCTGAGATAAGCAAGAGGAAAGTCTTCGACCTTGACCCAATCACTGTTGAAGAGGCGAAGGACGCCATCGAAAGACTTGACCACACATTCTACATTTTCCTCAACGCAGAAGACGGGAAAGTCAATGTGCTTTACAAGAGAAACGACAAGAAATATGGGCTTATCGAAGTCAATTTCTAAGTCTTTATAGAATAATTTTTGAAATAACAAACACAATAAAACTATGAAAAAGTTTTTATTAGTTTTTCTTTGTGTTTGTTTTTCTTTTTTGGCTTTTGGTTGTGAGACTGAGACACAGTTGAGGGTGTCGACAATAAGCAATATGACATCCAAACTGAGCACTCACTATTCAATCAGGGTGAATCTTGAAAAAGATGACAGAGTGGCAGAGAGATATGTCGATTTGCAGATTAAGTCAAGCAAGGAAAACCAAACATTGCGTTTCGGAGAGGAAAATGCAGATGCATACACAATCACCTTGGAGGACAAGGACTATTGGTATAATCTGACTTACCTTATCAGCAAGACAAATGGCTTGGAAGTCGAGGGGGAATACCATAGGTACGAGGACTTTGGAAGCAAAATCTTCAACTTCTCTTCGCAAAACGATGTGGAGATTTCGTTTAGAGTCGTCGCTGGGAAAGAGAAGGAAAACTCAGAAACTGGAGAGAAAATTCTTGTGCTCAGCGAAGATATTTCGGATGTGCTCACCATAAAAGTTAAAAAACTTGATGATGAGTGATGATAAAAGTAAATTTGCAGACGATTTTGTGGCAATTTTGCAAATTTACTTTTATTTTTTTTTCAGATATAGTATTATAAATATGAAAAGCGTTCTGCTTTCGTTTCTTTTGAGTTTGATTGCGAAGGAGTTCGCGGATTTATTCTTGAAAGAAGCCAACTGGGAGAAAATATGTTATCAATCAAAAATTTGTGCCTTAAATACACCAAAGAATTTTATGCGCTTGAAGATGTAAATCTTGATGTCGCTGTGGGAGAGAGCGTTGCATTTGTTGGGGAATCCAACAGCGGAAAGACCACTCTACTTCGTGTTATTGCGAAATTGGAAGATTTTGACAGTGGAGAGATTTATATAAACAAAATTCCAATCAAAAAGGTTGACTTCAAGACCGATTTGAGCGTGGGCTATGTGCCGTATTGTCCAGTTTTTTTGGAAAATAAGACTGTTTATGAAAATTTCAGTTATATTTTGCATAAAAAGGGAGTCAAACCTGCAGAAGCGGAGAAAATGATAAACAACGCGATCATTGACTTCTCTTTGGAGCGTATTCGAGACGAAAAAATAAAAAACATAAGAAAAGAGGACAAATATGTCTTGTCACTTATAAGACTTTCTTTCAGAAAACTTGATTTGCTTTTGGTGGATAATATTTTTGACGAAATCTCTGAGGTTTACACCGATGCGATTTTGAGTCTTATCAAAAGATTGAAAGAAAGCGACACAACATTGATCCTTTGTTGCACAAGACCAGAAATTGCAGAGAAAATTTGTAAAAGAAAGATTTATTTCGAGCACGGCAAGGTAGTGGAAGATTAAAAAAGGGCAGATTTTCATCAATTCGTTTTAAAACTAACAAAAAAAAAGATAGCGGAAATGCTTCCGCTATCTTTTATTTTGCCGTTTTCAAAGATTGTGAGTTTTTTTCATAATTTGAAATAAATTGGCAGAAAAAAGTGGATGCAATTTGAGAGGGAAAGATGAAATTTTATGTTTTAAAATTCTTCGACTGAATTTTTTAAATCAATGACCTTTTCCTCTTTTTCCTTGCTGTCTTGCTTTTGCATTAAAGAACCTAAAAGATTTGTCATAAGTTCGTTTTGATTTGTGTTTTGCTTTCCAGAAAACAACATTGAAAGCAGTGGATTCCCACTCAAAAATTGGGACAGAAGTGGATTGTTTGAAGAAAAGAGGTTTGAGAAAAGTGATTGCAAAGGATTTCGACCTTGGTTTTGCTGAGAGAATTGATTTTGCTGAAACTGCTGGTTGAAATTGGGGTGTTCGCTCTGTCCGAATGAAAAATTATTGCTTTGCCAAGAGGATTGCGAGTTTTCGTTTTGAGATGTGGCTTGTTGCTGTGGCTGGTTGTGTTCAAATGAAGATTGGGCGTTTGTGCCCTTACCCAAAGTGATTGATTTTGGATAATAACTTTCGGCATTCACTAAATTTTCTGTTTCATCTGAATGGTTGTTCATAAAATATTTATATGTCTTTGAAAATGTTTTAGTGTTGATTTGCCTAAAATTTTCATATATTGATGTTAGGGAGAGGTTATGAAAATTAGCGAAATGAACAAACAAGAAAAAACCACTCAAAAGAAAAAAACGGTAAATGAGGCTTATGAGGAACTCAAAGGGCTCTCATCTGAGGAACTTATGGAGAGGTTGTCGAATGAGATTAAGGGGCAGAAACTTAATGGCACTTTTGACTATCAGACGCTTCGAGCATCCGTTGAAAAAATCAGAGAATATCTTCCGTCACAAACCTATGAAAATATGATAAGGATAATTGAAAGTTTAAAATGAATTTAGATAAAATCGACAGAAAGTTGCTTTCGGAAATTGCAGTGCTTTCTTACGAAAGAAAAATTCCTTGCTTCGTTTTTGGCAAAAATTTTGCAAGGACGAAGAGGCTTCTTGAAAGTAAAAATATACATATCCTAAATGAATATTTATTCATAAATTCTTTTTTTTGTTCGGTCTCCCAAAAGGAGATCTATTCCTTGGCGAACTTGCAAGTGGTGGACTATATTTCTTCTTGCACAAATGTGTGTGCAATGATGTATATTGCAAAGAAGATTTTGAAGAACGACAATGTAAAACTTTCTGGCGAGGGTGTGAGCGTCGCGTTTATTGATACGGGGGTGTCGCCACACGCTGATTTTTTGCTTGGCAGAGACAGACTGAAAATCTTCAAGGATTTTGTAAATGACAAAAAGGTCGCTTATGATGACAATGGTCACGGGACTTTTGTCGCAGGGGTTTGTGCTGGGAATGGGGCACTGTCTGGTTTCAAGTTTGCTGGGATTGCACCAAAGGCAAACATCGTGGCACTCAAAGCACTCAATGCCGACGGAGAGTCTGGTGCAAACAAGATTATCAGTGCAATGGAGTGGATTTTTGACAATCACGAAAAAGAGGACATCAAAGTCGTTTGTATGAGTTTTGGGAGTGAGCCTCTGGGGCAAAATGACCCGATAATGCTGGGTGCGGAGGCACTTTGGAAAGAGGGTGTCACGGTGGTCGCTGCGGCGGGGAACAGTGGACCAGAATATCAAACAATAAAGTCTCCAGGCATAAGTTCAAAAATTATAACAGTCGGTGGAATTGATGACAACCGCTATGACGAAACAAATTACAATCCCAATTTTTTTGAAATCGCAGACTTTTCTTCACGTGGACCTGCGATGAGAAACATTAAGCCCGATTTGGTCGCACCAAGTGTGGATATTGTCTCTTGCGGAGTTGGAAAAACTTACACCTCTTTGTCTGGAACTTCTGTCGCAACACCAATGGTGGCAGGGATCGTTTGTCTTATGCTTGAGCTAAACAAAAATTTGACTCCAGATAAAATAAAATATAATTTACTTAAAAGTTGCAATCCGCTGGGTTTTGAGATGAATTTGGAAGGATTTGGAATGCCAAATTTAAGTAAATTATTTAAAAAATACTAATTTTTAATGTTTTTTTATTTTTTAATATTTTTTTAAAATTTTAGAAATTTGCAACACGGCATCAGTTTTTGCGTATTTTTGCATTTTTTTCTTAATTTTTTCGCTATTTTTTGCTAATAAATTTAATTTATTTTTTAAATTATCCAAATTCAAATTTTTTTCAGTCAAGACCTGTGCAAATCCCATTTTTTCAAATAAATTTGAATTTTCAATTTGGTCACCTCTTGAATTTGACTTTGAAAGCGGGACAAGAAGCATAGGTTTGTTTAGGGCGAGAAGTTCATTGATGACCCCACTTCCTGCTCTTGAAATGACGACATCTGCCGTCGCATAATAATCCTCAATATTGTCAGCATATGGCACAAGATGATAGTTTTTGTGCGATGTTTTTTTGTAGTTATTTTTTCCGCAAATATGCAAGATATTATATTGCTCTGTGAGGTTGTCGAGAATTGAAAAAATGAATTCGTTTATCGTTTTTGCTCCAAGACTTCCACCCAAAATGAGAATCGTCGGGAGGTTGTTTTTGAACAAATTCAGTTTATTACCGTGAAAAATTTGTGAGCGTATTGGCTGTCCCGTGTATTTGCATTTTTTGTTTTGCTTGGCGGTTTCTTCAAAAGTGGTGCACATAACATCACAACAGCGAAGTATCACTTTGTTTGCAAGCCCAAGCGTCAAATCGCTTTCGTGGCTGACCACTGGAATGTTTTCAAATTTTCCAGCAACTGCAACTGGCACTGCCACAAAACCACCCTTTGAAAAAATTACATCAGGGTCAATTTCTTGCAAAACATTTTTTGCACATTTGATTGATTTTGCAAGTTTGAAGGGAATTAGAAAATTTCGCAGTGTCAACTTTCTTTCAAACTTGACCGTCGGAATTGTGTGATAAGTTATGTTTTTGTATTTTGCGAGAATCTCTTTTTCAATGCCTTCTCCGCCGAGGTAGTGAAGTTCGCAGTCTTGCAGTTCCTCTGCGACAGCAAGTGCGGGATAGACGTGACCAGCAGTCCCGCCACCAGTCAAAACAATTTTTTTCATAATGACTCCTTGATGTATTTTATTATTTCATTTTCACAAATATTATATACAATCAAGGTGATATTTTCTGTTGTATAAATATATAATAGAATGCATAAATATGCAAAATATTATAATCACAATATTCTCAAACTTATCATCAAAATCACAAAAAAAAGAAGTCACAAAATATGACTTCTTATCTCAAACGCTTGACCTCTTTTTTTAAACTCTTCTTATATGCTTTTTCTCTTGCCTTTCTTTGTTTTTCGGCTTCTCTTTCTGCCTTTTCATTTTCAATTGTCTCTTTCAATTCTTTGGAATATGTTTTTTCATATTTTGCACGGATGATTTTGCAAACAGCATTGAAGTTTTGTCTTTCTTTAAGTTTTATGTCTTTTCTAAAAGAGAAACTCAAATCATTGAAATAATTTTTTTTGTAGTGACCATATTTGTTCATTACATTGAGCAAAGTTTCAATTTCCTTGTCCATTTCCTCTTTGGTCTCTGGATGTTCATCTGCACGATTTTCATAACTCCTGATAAGTCCAGCAATTGCAATTTCAGTTTGAAGATTTGTGTTTTTTTGGTATTTTGCTCTTAAGTATTTCAAAGGTCTTTCTTCATCATAATGTGTGTTATTGATGCCGTTCACACTAATAAACCCATATGTGTAAAGACTTAATTTGCACTCTAAATCAGAAAAATTTGCTATTCGATACACTTTTTTAAACATTTTTTCTCCTTAAAATCATTTTCGTGATAATTTTATCACAGGGATTTTGGGATGTCAATATCAAATTTTGAAAAAGTTGCGTTTTTATTTTTTAAAAATCAACATTTTATGCTAAAATAATTCAAAATGATGTGTTTTGACGCGTTTTTGTCAAAACAAAAGGTTTTTGTGGAGTGAATTATGGCAGAAAAAAGATATGAGTCAAAAGATTTGGTTGTGCTTGATGGGCTTGACGCGGTCAGACTGCGTCCGGGGATGTATATCGGCACGACAAGTTCGAGAGGTTTTCATCACATCTTGTGGGAGATTGTGGACAATGCTATTGACGAAATCTCAAATGGTTTCGGCGACACAATCATCATCACCTTAAACGAAGATGGAAGTGCAACCGTTGAGGATAATGGCCGTGGTATTCCTGTTGACATTCATCCAACTCTTAAAAAAAGTGGTGTGGAAGTGGTTTACACGACTTTGCACGCTGGTGGAAAATTTAACAACGAAAACTACAAATTTTCTGGCGGACTTCACGGAGTTGGTGCATCCGTGACAAATGCACTCTCAAGGTGGTGCAAGGTCATTGTGAACAAAGGTGGCAAGCAGTATTTTATTGAGTTTCACTCATACGAAGATGAGAAGGGAAAAATTCACAGCGGAGTGCCAGTTACACCTTTAAAAGAGATCGGAAAAACTGACAAAACAGGCACAAAAGTGACATTTTTGCCAGATGACAGAGTTTTTGGAAAGCAGGAATTTGTTTATGACACGATTATTAAGCGTGCAAGAGAACTCGCTTTCTTAAACAAAGGGCTTCGCATCACTGTCAACGATGAGCGAACAGGCGAGGAAAACCATTTTCACTATGAGGGCGGAATAAAAGATTTTGTCTCTTACTTGGTTGAGGGAAAAAATTCGTTGTTTAAAAATCCGCTTTATATTTCTGCGGAGAGCAAGATTGTTGATTTGGAAGTCAGTTTTGTTTCTACAGACTCATACACCGAAAATACTTTCTCGTATGTCAACAATATCCCAACAACCGAGGGTGGAATGCACGAGATTGGCTTTAAAACCGCATTCACAAAAGTTTTCAATGATTATGCAAGAGCGAACAACTTTTTGAAAGATAAGGAACCAAACTTGCTTGGAGAAGATTTCAGAGAAGGGCTTGTCACAGTCATCAATGTCAAGATGAGCAATGTTCAATTTGAAGGTCAGACAAAAACAAAACTTGGAAACCCTGAGGCAAGGACTGAGGTTGAGGCACTTGCCACACAGGAACTTACAAAACTTCTTGCGGACAAGAAAAATGCCACTTATGCAGAGATAATCATTGACAAAGCAAAGCAGGCTGCAAAGGTTAGGCTTGCTGCGAAAAAGGCGAAAGAGTTTGCAAGGGCGAAAAACAGTGCAGAAAACTTCAATCTCGTTGGAAAACTCGCTTCTTGCACCTCAAGAGACAAGAGCAAATGCGAACTTTTCATCGTGGAAGGTGACTCTGCGGGCGGTTCTGCGAAACAGGGAAGAGACAGGCGTTTTCAAGCAATCTTGCCTCTCCGCGGAAAACCGCTTAATGCCGAGAAGAAGAGAGTGGACCAGGTGCTTGCAAATGAGGAGATAAGGACGATTATTTCCGCTCTTGACACGGGGTTTGGAGAAGATTTTGACCTCTCAACTCTCAGATACAACAAAATCATCATCCTCTCTGATGCGGATGTCGACGGTTTTCATATCAGGGCGATTCTTTGCACTTTCTTCTATCGTTATATGAGGCAACTCATCACCGAGGGGCATATTTTTGTGGGGTTGCCGCCACTTTACAAAGTGTATAAAAAAGATTATGAAAAATATGTCTATTCAGATGCTGAACTTGCTGATGCGGTTACAAGTGCGGGAAAGGGCTATATGATTCAAAGATACAAAGGTCTTGGTGAAATGAATCCAGAACAACTTTGGGAGACCACAATGGATCCTGCAAACAGAACTCTCATTCAGGTGACCATTGAGGATGCGGCAGAGGCTGAGAGGATGATCACCACCCTTATGGGTGACAACATCGACGAGAGAAAAGCGTATATAAATGAGCACGCAAACTTTGACCGTGTTGACACATTTATGAGAGACTATAAGAATATTTAAAAGGAAAATTTGGGGGTTGTTGTGAGTAGCAAAAAGAAAAACGAAGACGAATTTAAACCAACAGTGATTGAGCCTATTGAGGGACAAATTTGTTATGACGAACTTCTCGTTCCGCAGAAAGAAGAAGAGAAGAAAGTTGACAACTTTGTGGCAGAAGGACAAATAGATTTTTGGAGCGTTGACCCAAGAAAAAGTGATGACGGAATCAAAAATTTAGTAAAAAATGAAGAAATTTCTGCGAAATCTTCCCAAATTTCAACAAAAGAGGAAAGTGTTTCTTCTGACAGAACAGCAAAAAAAAATGAAAAGAATGACGGTGGCTCGGACGACGGGAACGATGACGGCAATGGAAACGGAAATGGCGGAAATTTTGGAAGCGACGGAATTGTTTTCAAGTCTCTTGAAGAGGTTTTGCACGATTCAATGATTCCTTACACCGAGTCGGTCGTTATGGACAGAGCGCTCCCGAGAGTTGAGGATGGGCTCAAACCAGTCCAAAGAAGAATCTTGTATTCAATGCTTGAACTTGGCTTGACTCCAGACAAACCATACAGAAAGTCGGCAAGAATTGTCGGAGATTGTATGGGTAAGTATCATCCACACGGCGACAGTTCTGTTTATGACGCAATGGTGCGTATGTCTCAAGATTTCGTTTTGAGAGCACCTCTTATTGACGGACACGGAAACTTTGGTTCGGTTGATGGTGATGGGGCGGCAGCGATGCGTTACACCGAGGCGAGAATGACTCCTCTTGCAATGGAACTTTTGCGAGATTTGGAAAAGGACACTGTCCGTTGGGGCTTGAACTTTGACGACACCTTGAAAGAGCCAGAGGTTTTGCCAGGTAGATTTCCAAATTTGTTGGTCAACGGCGCTTCTGGAATCGCGGTTGGTGTGGCGACAAATATTCCGCCTCACAATCTTGGCGAGGTGATTGACGGGGTTGTTGCATATATTGACGACCCAAACATCACGCTTGACAAGATGATGAAAATTATCAAAGGTCCAGATTTTCCAACTGGTGGGGAACTCATCCTCGGAGACGGCATAAAAAGTGCGTATGCCACTGGAAAAGGGAAAATAACCATTCGTGCAAAGGTTGGCATTGAGCAAAATGGAGACAAGCAGAGTTTGGTTATCACCGAGATTCCTTATCAGGTCAACAAGGCACTTCTTCTTCAGAAAATTGCCGAACTCAAGGAGAAAAACAAGGATAAACTCTCTGTCATCAGCGAGATAAGAGATGAGAGTGACAGAAATGGTATGCGTGCTGTCATTCGTCTCAAAAAAGAGGCAAATGCAAAGAAGATTTTGGGTTATCTTTTCCAATCTACAAATCTTCAAACCTCTTACTCAATCAATATGGTTGCCATTGCTGGTGGGAAGCCGAAAGTTATGGGGCTTTTGGACATAATTTCATATTACACTGCTTTCCAAAGAGATGTTGTGCTCAGAAGGACAAAATTTGATTTGAATGTTGCAAAAGAGCGTGCACACATAGTTGAAGGATTGCTCATTGCAATAAAAAATATTGATGCCGTTATCAAAATTATCAAAACATCTGCAAATGTTTCCGAGGCAAAGCAGAGACTTCGCGACAAATTTAAGTTGTCGGAAAAACAGGCCCAGGCGATTCTTGATATGAGGCTTGCCCGTCTTGTAAATTTGGAAGTCAACAAACTTGAGCAAGAACTTGCAGAACTTAAAAATCGTATCAAAGAATTGGAAGCGATTGTAGGTTCCAAAAAACTCCAACTTGATGTGGTTAAGAAAGAAATTTTGGAGATTAAACGAAAATTTGCAAATCCAAGAAGGTCAAAAGAAATCAAGAGTGACGAGATTGTGCTTTCCAAGATTGAGGATGTGGAAGATACAAAAGATTATTTGGTTTGCTTGACTGCAGGAAAGACCCTCAAGAAAGTCTCAATGAAGAATTATTCAAAATCACAAAAGGTTATTTCCGAAAACTCAACTCTCTTTGATATTCACACTTTCACGCTCCAAGTTAAATCAACAGACACCGTCTTGATTTTCACGGACAAGGGAAATTGCTTGAAAGTTCCTGTTGATAAATTGGCGGAGTGCAAGTGGAGAGATAAGGGTGTTCCGCTCAAACAAATCGACAAAACGGTGGATATTTTGGAAACGCCAGTTTCAGTTTTGAAAGTTGAGGGCGACGGAGAGATTGCTTTCTTCACGCAAAACGGGATGATCAAACGCACCAGCGAAAAGGATATGGTGGTTTCAAAGACATATTATCAGGCGATCAAACTCTCTGATGACGACAAACTCATAAATGTTGAGCACGAGTTGAAAGGTAAGTCGTTTGTAATTTTGTCAAAACTTGGAAATTGTGTGAACTTTGAAAAGAGTGAGGTTGCAGTTCAAGGCAGAGTTGCTGGTGGTGTCAAGGGTATAAATCTTGACGACAAGGACCAAGTTGTGTATGCGGGACAAAGCGTAAATGGAGAATATTTGATTGTTACAAACAATGGTTTCATCAAACGACTCAATGCTCTTCAAATTCCAATGTGCGCAAGATACAGAAAGGGTGTGAAATACACAAACTTTGACAAAGGTGGGAAAAATGTTGCTTTTGTAGGCACTGGAGATAAACTTGTTGTCGACCACGGCTTGAAATTTACGCTTATTGAGAAAAAATCTTTGAAAGTCTCAAATGACAGATTGAGCGTGGGAGAGGAAATTGTCAAGAAGAAATTCTTGGGAGTTTATAATTACATTGATTAGGTTTTGATTTGGTAGATAGGAAATTCTTAAAACAAAAAACATTGAAAATTGCGTAAAAATGTAAAAAAATATGCGAAATTAAACCTTTTCAATAAGTTTAAAATATAATGAAAATTTAACAAAATCAATTAAAAATTGCGAAAAAGAGATGTTTTTATCTCTTTTTTGTGCTTTTTAGCAGTTTTTTATGTGGTTTTTATGAAAAAGTAAAATTTTTAATATTTTTTTAATTTTGTGTAAATTTTTAAACTCTTGAATAAAAAATTGTTTAAAAATTAAATTTGCGCAAAAGATGCAATTTTAGATGTTTTTTAGATTGTAATTTGAATTAGAGAGTAGAAGAAAAAAATATTTAAAATTTGAGAAGAAATTTGTTAAATTATTTTGATTTTTGACGAATTATGTATATAATATTTCTATGAAAAGAAAATTCCTCTTGATTTTCGTTTCGATGTTTCTTGTCTTCAGTTTTGTTGGTGGAGCAATTTGTCTAAACGCCGACACTCTTTTTTCGGCATCAACAGAGGCAGTTGAAACAGCAGAAGAGGAAGAAGACGCTCCAACGCAAGTGCAGGCAAGTGGATATTGGACAAGTACTTGGACTGGCAATAATAAAAAACAATTGACCTATACTGGCTCAGGGAAGAATATTGTTGTTCACATATATAATGTTGTTGATCTTGTTGATTTTATGTGTCAGGTTAATGACCTTAATACGAATTATTGGCTCGGAGGAGTTGGAACTGGAGTTTTGACGCGGGAAGCGGATGTTGTCTTGGAGAATGATATTGATTTGTCTGCACGCTATTGGACACCAATTGGTCATGGTGCTAGACAATTTACAGGAGACTTCGATGGAAATGGACATACGATTTCTGGAATTTATATTGATATTGAGAGGATCTTTACCTTTGAATTTGGTTCGTCGGGAAATTTGCGTTATGATTCTGCAAACATTAGATATAATGGCGTGTATGGTGTTGGATTTTTCGGAGTTTATGGCGGGACAAGTATAAAAGATTTGGTCATTCAAGATGGACAGGTGTTTTTGGCATATTCTGCACTTCTTCTTGTGGGGACTTACACAAAGTTTAGGGCAGGAGCACTGGTTGGAATTTGCACCAATACTGTGGAATTTTACAATGTAATAAATTATAAGGTGGATATTGAATATGACTACGTCAGTGGTGCATATTGGTTTTTTGATACAACTATGGGTGGACTTGTTGGAAGTGCAGAGTCTAAAATAACATTTGACACTTGCAGTAACTATGGAGATTTGTATGGAGATAACCTTGCACGAATTTCCGCTGGCGGACTCTTGGGTGTGGCTGAAGCAAATGCTGACATTGACTTTTGTGCAAATTTTGGAGAAGTCCACGGCTATATTAGTTGGCTCGCAGATGGTGTTGGCTTTGGCGGACTTGTCGGTGCGATCAATGGAAATGGTGGAAACACTTTGATACAAGACTGCGTAAATTACGGCGATGTTAACATAGTGCCTCAGAGAGGACTCGCAAGTCGTTGTGTCGGCGGAATTATTGGAAGTGGAATCAATAATATTGCTATAAATCGTTGTATAAATTATGGAGATATTTATGGGAAAGATAATGTCGGTGGAATTGCTGGGAAATTAGGCTCTCCAAAAGAAACTTCTTCTTTCTTGTGGTGGTCTTGGACAAGCAAAGAGGCACAGGAAAATGTTTTTATTGGAAACTGTGTTAATTATGGGGACATAAATGGTTCAAGCAATTTGGGAACATATGCGGGAGAATTAAATGGACAAGGGAATGCGTCAAACAACCATGCTTTAAGTGGAGCCGCAAATTCTGACATTGCCATTGGTAGTTGGTACAACAAAGGAGATAGTGGATACGCGGGCACAAAGTATAACTCTTCCACCATCTGTAAGGCTTCATTTTTTACGAACTCCAGTAGCAGTACTAATTTTAATGGCTCGGCAGTCGGATATCGATTGTGGGGTTGGGATTTATGTAGTGTTGAAATCAATTCGGGTGGAGTTGGATTCACTTGGAGTGTCACGACTATTGTGGTTGATTTGGGGATAGTAAGTGCTCCAAACAGCACATATCCTTACACAATGTTGCCATCTTATTTGTTGGGAGAGATAAACTTTAGTCCAAAATATAGGAAGAACGGCTCAACAAATTATGATTTTGAAGCAAATGATGATTCAATCAAATTCTACACAAATATGATAAGCTCAAGCAATTACAAAGTGTCGAGCGTCAATATTTGGAGCGAAGATTATGTTACCTGGGGTTATAGTACATTTTATTACTTAAAAGGCTTTTCTTATAATACTTATGGACTTGAAGCATTGAAAATAATTTATGACGCATCTCAATTTAAGGCTTCAAGCATTTCAATTAACTATTCAATAAATAAAAACCCAACTTGGAAGTATACCGACTCAAGCACTTCTTCAAAAAACAGGACAAACTATGTTTGTTTCAACCCAGGGCTGTCGTCCAGTTCGTCTTTTACATTCATTTTCCAAAGCCAAGCAAAATCTTTGAGTGTAACATACAAATTGGGAGAGTATATAGATGGCGATGGGAGAGTTGATTCAAGATATAATTTTAAATCAATTTTGGATACGACTTTGACAAGGACCACTTATTCAGATTCTTATTTGACCATTTCTGGCCAAAAAACAACTTACTATTACAAGGATGAAGTGGAAGATATTATGATCGCTCCAAATTTTGGCTATGCGGTGCTTTACTCCTTGTATGCAGAAAACAATTATTTATACACAAAAGACGGAAGTGACAGATATATCGAATCTTTGAATCCAAACACGGAATTCGAGCCAGATATAACTTATAAAGGTTCAATTGTGGATGAAATCAAGCCAAGTTCTTTTGTCAATGAAACTATGTCCTTTGATTTCCAATATGATTATGAATTGGTGATTTATCTTGTGCCTGTTTGGTACGACATAAATGTGTTGGGTGTTGGGGATGGAGTGCCAGAAAACAAACCAAATCAATACAAAATCAACTCTTATGCTTTCTTGGATGGATCAAGAGGAAGTGGAACATCAAATATTGAGAAAGCGGCAACATTTTATAGGGAAGAGAGAGGAAGTTTAAATGAAGATGGGCTTCTTGAAATGACATTTAGATTTGCGAACTATTTTGACTATGGATACAGATACAAGATTTATGCTTCCACAGATGCAAATGAATATGAAACTTCCTATGCAGGCGGAACGGTCACGCTTTATGAGCCGTCGGACACCACAGAGCAGTTGAACACCAATCAAGAATTGAGATTTGGAATGCTTGATTTGGTGAGGACAGCATTTTTGAATGGTGGCGTTAAGTCGGATGTGATTTATGTCCGTATCGAAAGAGAAGCGATTGAGTATGATGTGGAATTTGTGAATATGGTGGACAGTTACACAAACCCAGGTCTGTTTGTTGACAGGACATCTCAAGGCATTGGTGGAAGTTCATCTATGACGCTTAATAATGGTGACGATGAGGACACGAAAACGACTTTCAATGTTTTGGATGAGATTGGGTTCGCTTTAACTCCAAATTATGGTTACAAAATGGTTGGCTCAAGTTTCTACGAACGTCCGAATTTTGGTGAGTCCAGTGGCGAGAATGTTGCTCCAGGAGAAACATTTTCAACACTTCTGTTAAATTATATTATCAATATATGTGACTACAATGTCAATGCGTATGAATTAAGAGATAACAAAATCGCAATCTATGCTTATTATAAACTGATGACCTATACAATTCACGTCAGGGAAGAAAGTACTGAGCAAGTTTTGTCGGCGGGTGACTGTGACGCTCCTCCAGATTTTGAACTAATTTCAGAAAACAGTAGGGAGAAAACGAGCACGATGGGAGGCAAATCTTATGTTGTTTATTTCTATGCCCCTGTCACTGTGAGATGTGCGGAAGAAGATTTTGATGGATCTATTTACAAGAAATTTTCTGGTTGGTTTGGTGCATCAGGAAGTACTTCGGGCAGTAAAGACAAATATAGTGAGTATAACTTGCTTACTCCATCTCAAACAGAATATACCTTTTTCTTGGACCCGAACAAAATTTTTGACGCAGAAAATAGAAGCTTTGTTGGTACTGTGTTTTACTACGGCGAATATGGTCAATATAAATATATTTTGGATGAAATCTCCGTTTCATTGTCTCTTGTTTCAATATATTCTTATTATGAGATTGACGAAAGTCCACTGAAAGAGGTGAGTCCAAATGTCATTGAGATCTCAACCGCGCAAGACCTGATTAAACTTTCCACAAGTGTGCTTAAGGGAAACTCTTTTGAGGGATATGTCATAAAGCAAACCGCGGATATTGATATGCAGGCAGGCTTTGAGGTACAAGACGGCGGAGCAAGTGCAAGATACCTTCTGCCTATCGGAACAAATGATAGTCCATTTAAAGGGGTTTATGACGGGCAAAATCATATAATAAGTAATATTAAATTCAATGCTGTCGATGGTGCTTACAGTTTTGACATAGGGATGTTTGGATACACCAATGGGGCGACAATTAAAAATTTGATAATTAAAGATACATATTTATCTGCATTCAGTTCTTCAGGTGTCTTTATTGCCAGAGCATACAACACTCAAATGTATAATTTGCAAAATTATGATAGCGAAGTTAATATAGGGAGTCGTTTCAGAATTAAAGATATTTATAACATTACGTACTCACCTACACTAACCACTTTGGGCATGGGTTTAATATACTATAGGGAATCCGATGGGGAAATCACAGAATTGGCTAATGCTGGTGTGACTGAAATTTATACAGAAGTGGCAAGAGAAATAGTATATACCCGCTATGGCAATGTTGGACTCTTTCTTTACAGATGTTATGTAGGAGGGCTAGTTGGTTATATGAGTGAAAACAGTGTTATGTTTGGCTGTTCAAATAGAGCAAGTAGAACTATCAATGCAAATTCATTATATTTATATGATGTTGCTCTTTTAGGTAGTCTTGTTGGAAGTATTGAAGATGGCTCAAGGATGGAGCAATGTTTGGTTGAGGAAACCAGTTACTTAGAAGACTTTATGTCAATTGTAGGAAACACAAGATATGATGATGTCAGCATTTCAAATTGTTACTTCAGAAACAAAAATGAAACCTATTACTTGATTGATACACTAAGTTCAATTGAATTGGATGACTTCACAGGACAAGCATTCGGGAATTATGGTTTAGATAAAGACATCTGGTTTGAGTTGCCGAATGGGTATTGGACGCTTAGGGTGTTCTATTGGACTTGATGATTTTGTGCAGATAGAAACTTTTATGTCCAAAAGCAAAGAGCGAAAAAAATTAAGAAATATTCAGTTTGATTTTTCAGACTGAATATTTTTTTGTTCTAAATTTTTTCTAATGGAAATATTTTATTCTATCAAAAGCGAATTTTGGGCGGTGTCTTTGCTTTCGACAATTTTGGACAATATAAGAGTTTATTGGTCAAAAATGGCATTGGCTCAAAAGGGGCGTTATTCTAAAATAAAAAGCGAGGTTGGTATGCATTTCTGCGTTATCAAATCAAAAACAATCAAGATTTTTGTGGCTATGGTTTTGGTGATGATTTTGCTTGCGGTGTCTTTCAATGGGTCGTCTTCGGCACAGGTCTTCTTTGGTTATTCCACAAGAAAAGTCCCGATTTACAATGTTGAGACGGAGGAGAAGCAGGTTGCAATTTCATTTGACGCCGCTTGGGGTGCGGACAAAACTCAGGGCATTCTCGACATTTTGAAGGAGTTTGATGTGAACGCAACTTTCTTTCTTGTGGGGTTCTGGGTGGACGATTATCCAGAAATGGTTAAGGCGATTGACGAGGCGGGTTGTGAAATAGGGACACACTCAAACACTCATCCTGATATGGTTAAACTCTCCAAATCAACGATGAAAAGCGAACTCGAAACCTCAATCTCGAAAATTAAAGAGGTCACAGGCAAAGATGTCAAACTCTTCCGTGCTCCGTATGGCTCTTACAACAACACTTTGCTTGAGACTGTGGACGAGTTGGGGCTCAAGACAATTCAGTGGGATGTGGACAGTTTAGATTGGAAAGGGTTGTCGGCTTCAGAGATTTGTTCTCGCATCACTTCAAGAGTGAAAAACGGCTCAATCATCTTGATGCACAACAATTCAGACAACATTCTTGAGGGTTTGAGGTTGACCTTGAACAGATTGAAGGTTGCTGGATACAAAATCACCTGCATTTCCGATTTGGTTTATGAAAGCGATTACACGATAGACAGAAATGGTATACAACACAAAAATTAGGAGGAATTTATGGATTACATTAAGACATACGAAGGAAACACAAATGTGGCACAAATTGCGGGAGTTGTTGCCTGCGTGCCGACGCTTTCACACCAAGTGGAAGGAGAAAATTTTTACGAATTTAAGGTGGACGTTGAGAGACTTTCAGGCATCAAGGACACCATTCCTGTCACAATCTCTGAGAGGACTTTGGCAAATTCTTCAGTCGAGATGGGCAAGTTTGTCAAAGTTTGTGGCGAATACAGAAGTTACAACAAACTCACGGGCGAGAAAAGCAAACTCGTGCTTCATCTGTTTGCAAAAGAAATTGAGATTGGCGGAGAAGAGTATCTAAACGAGGTCAGGCTCACGGGATTTATCTGCAAAACTCCAGTCTACCGCAAAACGCCTTTTGACAGAGAAATATGTGATGTTTTATTGGCCGTAAACCGAACAAATTATCATAAATCTGACTATATTCCTTGTATTTTGTGGGGAAGAAATGCGAGGTTTATCTCACAGCAAAACATCGGTTGTAAAGTGGAAATTGTCGGCAGAATCCAGTCCAGACAATACAACAAAGTCCTCGAAAATGGCGAGGTGGAGACAAAAACCGCTTACGAGGTTTCTTGCCAAAGAATTGCACTGCTTTCAAACATAACTCCTTTGTCATCCTCAGAAAATTCCACAAAAAATGTCTTAATCAGTGATGTTTAATTCTGGGGTTCGGTGGGGAATTCTATTTTTATTCGGTTTCTATATATAAAAAAGAAGGAAAATATATCAAATTCCTTCTTTTCTTTTCTTTTATTATTTTTTTTGGTTTTTGTTTCTTTATGAAATTTTAATACAATGGCTCATCATAGGTCTTTGGAATTTCGACATCCAAAAGTTTCAGGACAGTCGGAGCAATGGAAGTGAGAGATTTTCCCTTTTTAAGTTTGACTTTTGGGTGATTTCTTGAAACCAAAATCACAGGGACAGGGTTTGTCGTGTGCTTTGTCAATTTGTTTCCTTCTTTGTCAAACATCTCCTCTGCATTTCCGTGGTCGGCGGTGATTATGCAGTCTCCACCAGCCATAAGAGTTGCAAGTGCAACGGCGTATGCCTGTTTATCCACGCACTGAATTGCCTCTTTTGTGCTGTTGAAGTTTCCAGTGTGTCCGAGCATATCTGGATTTGAATAGTTCACCAAAATGAAGTCATATTTGGCTGATGCGATTGCGTCCAAAACCTCTTGCGTAATCTCCACAGCCCTCATCTTTGGATATTCCGAGAAATCTTTGACATTTATGCTGTCGATAAGTTTTCGCTCTTCTCCCTTATACATCTCTTCAATTCCGCCGTTGAAGAAGAAGGTCACGTGGGCATATTTTGTGGTCTCTGAAATGTGGAATTGTGTTTTGCCATTCGCCGAAAGAACAGCAGCCAAGTTGTCCTCGATTTTTGTTGGGGGATAGATGGTGTTCACGTCTTTAAGTTCGTCAGAATACTCAGTCATCGCCGTAAACAAGAAATTGTTGAGTTTTTTGGTCTCAAATTCCTTAAAGCCAGGCTTTGTGAATGCAAACGTAATTTCCCTTGCCCTGTCAGAGCGGTAGTTGAAGAAAATGAGAGAGTCGTTGTCTTTGATTTGGCAGCCCTCGGCAATGACGGTTGGCTCAAAGTATTCGTCATAGACGCCGTTTTCATAACTATCTTCCACTGCCTCAACTGCGGAGTTGAATTTTTTGCCTTTTCCAGCGGTGAGCATATCATAAGCAATCTTCACTCTGTCATAACGCTTTTCTCTATCCATTGCGTAGACACGACCGATAATCGTGCCGATTTTTGCGTTTGTGCCAGCAATTTTCTCCTCAGTTTGTTTTATGAATTTCAGACCGTCTCTCACGCCAGTGTCTCTTCCGTCAAGGATGGCGTGGATGAAGATGTTTTTGATGCTGAAGTTTTTTGCTAGGTCAAGAATTGCAAACATATGGGTGATGTTTGAGTGGATGCAACCATTTGACAAAAGTCCCATAAGGTGCAAATTTCCACCATTTTTTTCAGCGTGGGTGAGGGCTTTCAGAAGACGAGGTTTTTTGAAGAAGTTTCCGTTTTCGATTTCGGTGTCAATAAGTTTCAAGTCTTGCAAAATCACTCTTCCACTTCCCAAAGTCAAGTGTCCGACTTCGCTGTTTCCCATAACTCCGTCAGGAAGCCCGACATACTTTCCGCTTGCTTCAATAAGCGTGTGCGGATATTCCTTTTTAAGTTTGTCAAGATAAGGCGTGCCTTGGCTTTTGATTGCGTTTCCATATTTTTCTTTTTTCTCGCCAAAGCCGTCAAGAATAACAAGTGTAACCATAAAATCTCCTTTCCGTAATATGATACGATTTGGCAAAGAAAAAGTCAAATTTTTGTTTTAGTTTTCTTTGTAATGTTCATCAAAATATTGATTGTTTTCGCTGAAGTCGGACTCATCCTTGTAATACTTTTCATCGTAATCATAGTCATAATTCTCCTCTTCCGATTTGTGTCTTTGCTCGGACTGTGCTTTGGAAGAGACTTGTTCTTTTCCTGCCTCAACATTCGTCGCAGTGGCGGGCTGGGCACTTTCCGTTTCCTTCTTTTTCTTCTTTTCGTAAACTTTCAAATTTCCTTTGTTTACGATGATTCTTATCACAAGATACAAAGCGCCGACGCCGATAAGGATATAGCAAAGTCTTGAAAAAATGCTCGCTTGAAATCCAAACATACCAGCGATGAAATCATATTGCAAAAGACCGATTAAAAGCCAATTCACACATCCAATCAAAGTCAATATAAAAGCGATGAAAGTTATCATAAAACCTCCCCAAGATTTTGTTTTCGCTTTTATTGTTTGGAAAAATGTTAAAATTATAAAAATTTTGGAATATTTTCTTTCGCCAGCGAATAAAATATGAAGGAATGTTTGAAATTTAGTTGACTTTTTTTTGCAAACAATGTATAATAAAGCCGATTTTGAGTTGGATATATGTTTGCGGTAAAAGACCTGTGCGGTCGTTTTTTTACATTTTATAAGGCAACTATACAAGATTGCAAGGAGGAAAATATTATGGAAAAACATTATTTAACACCTGAAGGAAAGTCTCAACTTGAGGAGAAATTGAACTTTTATAAGACTATCAAAAGACCTGAGGTTGTGAAGCGTATCGGAATTGCGAGAGAGTTTGGTGACTTGTCTGAAAATTCTGAATACGACGCAGCAAAGGACGAACAAGCACAAATTGAAGCAGAAATCGCTGAAATGGAAAGCATTTTGCTGAACGCTGAAGTTATCGACAAGAAAAATCTTGACAGCGACACGGTGAATGTTGGTTGCACGGTGAAACTTTATGACGAAGATTTCGACGAAGAAGTGGAATATCGCATTTCAGGCTCTTCTGAGAGTGACCCAAAAAACGGTGTAATAAGCAATGTTTCGCCTGTTGGAAAGGCTCTTATTGGGCACAAAAAAGGAGAGGTTGTCTCTGTCAAAACTCCAGGTGGAGTGGCTGAATATAAAATTGTTTCAATAAGAATTTAGGAAATTCCGCAGAAGATGGCTGTTTTGTGCCATTTTTTGTTTACTTTTTCCTTTGATTTTGGTATATTATTATCGAGATAGGTTGTTTTGTGTGGAGGTGAGTCTCTCCATAAGACACGAGTTTGTTTGAAATTTTAAAGGATTTGTATGGTTTTTGTAAATTCATTGAGATTGTTGCGTTCAAATTGGAGCAAGGCTTTAAAATTCTTCCTTTATTACATCGTTGTGTGGGGAATTTGCATTGCTTTGTTTTTGCCTGTCGCTTTTGAATTTGAGCAAATCTTCTCTTCAAATTTCAATGAAATTTCGGGCTATTTCGCAGGCGTTTTCAAAGGAAATCTTGGTGAAAATTTGCACGGAATGATTGTCACTGCTGGTGATGCAATTGTGGACATTTTTGACGCGAATGTGGGACTGGCAATCTATGGTCTTATTGTCATGTTTGTGATTTTGCCATTTGTGATAAATGTTGGGAAATACACTTTGGAGTGTATGCTTTACAGTTATATGACAAGCAAAAACCAAATCGGCTTTTTCAGCGCATTTGTCAAAAATTTGAAAAAATCTGTTCTTTTTGCACTTTGCAAAGTGGGTTACAATCTCATCTTTTTGGCAATAACTATCTCAGCAGTCTTTGGACTTGGGTTGGTTGAGGACGAGACCTTTGTCCGTTATCTTTTGCCGTTGGCAGAAATTTTGGTTTTGGTGCTTCTTTTCACCTTAAACCAGATTCTTGTGCTCGGCTGGGCACCTGCATCAATTGTTTTTGATTGTGGAGTTTTCACCGCCTTCAGAAAGGGCGTCAAGGCCGTGAGACGACACTTTTGGAAAATATTTGGAGTGACATTCTGTTACTTCTTGTTGTTCTGGGCACTCGTGATGATTTTTGGCGTTTACACAATGATTGTTTTGGTGCCTGTGATGACAATTTTGCTCACTGTTTACAATATGACAGTGTTTTTCACAAGTCAGGGAATGAGATTTTATGTCAATGATTCTCAGATTTTGACACCAAAAAAACTTGAAGAAGTTGACAATATAAACAAAACCGCTTTCCTTCTGTAAGGCTTTATTCTTTGACGAATTTTATCAGCACGATGTGTTGAATTTATTTTGATATTTAAAAGGAGAAAAAATGAGTAATAACAAACTGAAAATCACCTTTCTTGGTGGTGTGGGGGAAATCGGCAAAAATATGACAGCATTTGAATACAACAACGAAATTATCGTGGTTGATGCTGGAATGACATTCCCAGGGGATGACCTTCCAGGAATTGATGTTGTCATACCTGACATAACCTACTTAATAAACAACAAAGAAAAAATCAAAGCGATTATTTTGACGCACGGACACGAGGACCATATCGGAGCCCTTCCTTTTGTCCTTCAACAAATCAAAGCACCAATTTATGGTTCGAGATTGACGCTTGCTCTTGTCGAAAACAAAATGAAAGAGCATCCAAAAGTTTCCTACAAAGCGATTTCTGTCAAGCCTAAAAATGTCTTGAAGATTGGTTCGTTTTCTGTGGAATTCATCAAGGTTTCACACTCAATTGCGGGGTCACTTGCACTTTGCATAACGACGCCTGCAGGAAATGTCATTCACACAGGTGACTTCAAAATTGATTTTGAACCACTGGATGGAGTTATGACCGACCTTCAGAGGTTTGGAGAACTTGGCAAAAAAGGCGTGACATTGTTGATGTGCGAAAGCACCAATGTTTGCAGACCAGGGTATTCAAAGAGTGAGAAGAGCGTCGGCAGAACTCTTGATGAAATTTTCAAAAATCACCAAGACAACAGAATTTTTGTTGCGACCTTTGCTTCAAACATAAACCGACTTCAACAAATTCTTGACCTTGCTGTCAAATATGGCAGAAAAGTTGCGTTCACTGGAAGAAGTATGATAAATATCACTGAAGTCGGGCTTAAAATCGGCGAGATTTCTTTTGATAGAAAGATTTTGATTGATATTGACAAGATTGACAAATATGAGGACAAGGAACTTCTTATCGTCACCACTGGAAGCCAGGGAGAACCATTGTCAGCACTCACCAGAATGGCTGCTGGCGAATTTAAGCAAATCAAAATTCGCGAAAACGATTTGATTGTGTTTTCTTCATCTCCAATTCCAGGAAACGAAAAGAGCGTCTACAATGTCATCAACACTCTTTTTCAAAGGGGAGCAGATGTTATCTATGACGAACTTGCCGATGTTCACGCATCTGGACACGCTTGTCAAGAGGAAATCAAGACCATCCATTCTCTTGTCAAGCCGAAATTCTTCATCCCAATTCACGGAGAGTATAGGCACCTCAAAATGCACAAACAACTCGCAATGAATCTTGGAATGGAAGAGAGAAATATCTTGCTTGCTTCGATTGGTTCGCAAATTGAGATGACGCCAAACTCAATCAAACAAGTTGGGTTTGTCACGGCAGGACAAAGACTTATTGATGGTTATGGAATTGGAGATATGTCAAGCAATGTGCTCAGGGAGAGGAAACAACTCTCTGAAGATGGCTTCTGCGTCGTTGTTATGACCATCAACAATGTTTCTGGAGAGGTTGTTGGAGAGCCATTTATCATCACAAGAGGTGTGGTTTATCAAGACGAGGCGGAGAGTTTCGTTCAAGATACGAAAAATATGGTGATTGCGTCTTTGAAAGAACAGGAACTTAGAGGTTGCGACCCAGCGATTATCCGAAGCACAATAAGAAGAAATGTTTCAAACTTTATTTTCAAGAGAACAAAGAGAAAGCCTATGGTTTTGGCGATTGTCTTGCTTGATTAGGACAAATTATGAAAAATAAAGAGGAGTTTGTCGGCTTTGCGGAACACGAATATTCGCCTATTGTAAGGGATAAAAGCATTGAGTTTCTGCAAGAGTTAATTAAAAAATACCGACCAAAAAACATCTTGGAAATCGGCACTTTCATTGGGTATTCCGCGTCGGTAATGCTTGAGGCGGACAGGGACTGCTTTGTCACAACAATTGAAATCGACGAGGAAAACGCCAAAGATGCAATCAAGAATCTCACTGACTTGGGTTTTGTGGGAAGATTTAAGGTTTTGAATTGTGACGCTTATGAATTTTTGCAGAGTCAGCAAAATGAGCAATTTGATTTTATCTTTTTGGACGGGCCGAAGGGACAATATTTCAAATATCTGCCCTTTTTAAAAAAAATGCTTAAAAAAGGCGGTTTTTTGCTTGCAGATGACATTCTTTTCTATGGAATGGTAAAGTCTGAGGAGCATATCGAGCATAAACACAGGACGATTGTAAACAATTTGAGAAAGTTCATCGCTGAAATTCAAAATGACGAGGAACTCGAAACCACAATTTACGATTTCGCAAACGGAATGAGTTTGAGCAAGAAGAAAGTTTGACCGCTTTCTTTTTTTTGCAAAATAAAGAGAAATAGCAGTTTTATTTGTATTTTTTGTTTAAATTTGGTAAAATAACACTATGGATTTTGAAATCAAACTTATCGAATTTTTGCAATCTGGCAGAAGCCCATTTTTCGATGCTACTTTCAAAATTATCTCGGCAATTGGGAGTGTGACGGGAGTAGTTGTGCTTTGTCTGCTGTTTTTGTTTACCAAAAGAAAAATGCTTTTTTGGTATTTGTTGTCTTATGGAATTACGGCATTGCTGATTTGGGTCTTGAAAGACCAAGTTCAGAGGGTCAGACCTTATAACCTAACCGAAACCATTGTTTGCATTGGCGAAGCCTCCACCGATTTCAGTTTTCCAAGCGGACACTCCGCTTGTGCGACCGCAATGGCAATCTTTGTGGGATACAGCCTGTTCACCTCCTACAAGCAGACTTCGACGAGAGTTGGAATCGTCTTGGGGTGTGGGCTTTTTGTTGGATTGGTTGGACTTTCAAGGATGTATTTGGGGATGCATTATCTGACGGATGTGATTGCGGGAATTGTGATTTCTGCCGTCATTTGCACGCTTGGAATAATCCTTATGAGAATTTATGAAAAACAGAAGAGGGAGAAATATGAAACTGAAAATGGAAGCAAACGGTCTTGAGCAAACTCGTGAGATTGCGACCGCTTTTGCAAAATGTCTGAAGAGTCCAATGATAATTCTTCTTAATGGTGACCTTGGAAGCGGGAAGACGACCTTTGTCAAGGAGGTTGTCAAGGCGCTTGGTTGTGATGAACTCGTGACAAGCCCGACTTTCACGCTTCTAAACACATACAATGCAAAATTTCCGATTTATCATTTTGATATGTATAGGCTGTCCTCGGCTGAAGAGGCAATGAATGTGGGATTTGAGGAATATTTTGACAAAAAAACGCTTGACGGCGTGTGTTTTGTTGAGTGGTCAGAGAATATTGAAGGGTTGATTAAAGATGTGGACTTTGTCATCGAAATTGAAAAAACGGGAGAAAACAAAAGAACTTTTGTGATTAAGGAGTCTGGATATGCTGGCAATTAACACGGCATTTGCGACGGCAAATTTGGCGTTGGAGGTAAAGAGCGAACACGGCGAAAAGGTTGTGCTCAGAGATATAGAGGCAAAAAGTAAGCATTCCGAATTGCTTCTTCAGGTCATCGAACAGATGTGCGAAGAAGCGGAGATTGATGTGCTTGATGTGGGGACAATAGGCGTGGTTGTCGGACCTGGGTCTTTCACTGGACTGAGAATTGGCACGGCGGTTGCAAAAGCGCTGGGGTGCGTCAATCCAAACCTCAAATTTCTCGCTTTGTCATCGCTGGAACTTATGGCATACATTGCTAATAAAACTGGCTCTTGCAAAGAAGAATTTGTCTGTGCTTTGAATGCTTTGTCTGATTTGTATTTTGTTGCATATTTTGATAAAAATGGCATAAAATTGGGAGAAGAGCAGATGATTGGAAAGGACGAATTTGAAAAAATAACTTTGCCAATCTTTGCTTTGAAGGGCGATTTAGATTGTGACAGATGTCAAGAGATTGAAATTAGTTGCAGAGACTTTTTAAATTTTGCTCTTGAACAGGAAAAGCAGGGGAAATTTGTCACAGAGCAGGAACTTTTGCCAGTTTATTTGCGACTTTCTCAGGCTGAAGTAAACCTGTTGAAAAAAGGTAAAAAAGATTGAAAAATTGTTTGACATTGAGTATAAATATATGTAGAATACATACAGAAAAAAGGAGAAGTTATGAAAAAACCGATTTATATCAGATGTCCAAGATGCGAACTTAATTACATTGAAAAGAAAGATAAGTTGTGCTCAGTCTGCAAGGCGGAACTCTCGGCAAACAAAGAGGCTTTTGTCAATGATCTTGATTTGGAACTTTGCCCAATTTGCAAGACCAATTATATCCAGCCAGACGAGATTATGTGTGCGACCTGCTTGAAGGAACATCAGTCTGAGGACGGTGAAATAACTGGAGATGACTGGGATGAATATGTAAATCGTGACGAGGATGAAATTGTCTACGACGACGAGGAGACAGGGGATATGGCGACAATCACCGACCTTGACGACGACACGCTTGATGATGACCTTGATTCTGGCATTGGCTTTGATGACAGCCTTGACGATGACGAACTTGACGAACTCACTGATGAGGACCTCGACACTGAGTTTGACGACGAAGATGATGATTTGGACGACTATGATTCGGATATTGACGATGATGATATAGGCGACGATGACGACGATGATGAAGATGATTTTTAATCATCTTTTTTATTGCATTTTTGTTAAAAAAATAGACAAATTTTTTGTCAAAAGTTTGTTTTGCGAAAAATACAAAGAAAACTGATTAAAAAATGCGGACAAAAAAAGAGATGAATTTAATCATCTCTTTTTGCTTTTATTTTGGCTTCTTTTTAGTGCCAGAATTTTTTGTCTTTTTTGAGTCAGATTTGGTTGTTTTTGATTCCTCTGACTTATCCGTTTTTGAAGTCTCTTTCTTTTTTGAGAGTTTTGCAAGTTCTCTCTTCTTTGCTTCCTCTTGAGTGTAAATCTTTCTCTCGAGGTCTAACAAATACTCAGGGGACATAATGTTTTCAATTTGTTTGTTGAGCGAATCAATCTTCTCAGCCACAACAGTCCTCTTTCTTGCAAAGTCCTTAAACTCTCTGTCAGTTTGTTTTGAAACTTCTCCTTTATCTTTTGAACGAAGTTTGATGACTTTCTCTTTGTGTTTTTCTTCAAGAGACTGAAGTTCTTTGTTGAATTTCTCAACTTCTTCTTTGATTTTTTGAACCTCAGCGTCTCTTTCTGCTCTTGCCTTGATTTTGATTGCGTCAACTTCAAGGCTGGACTTTCTGTCATAGGATTCTTTACGCTTTCTCTCAATCTTCTTGATTTTAACTCTTCTCAAAGCAACTCCAACAATTGCAATGACAATCGCAAGTCCCATAAGGATTGAGGAGATGAGGATTGACCAGTTGAGACTTCCGTTTGGAGATGATGTGTCGCCTTCTTCCTCACTGTCTGACTCATTGTCAGAGTCGGAATCATCTTCACTCTCAGGGTCGGCTTGTGAAATCAAGATTCTATCTTCGTTTACATCATAACCGTCTGAGGTGAAAATTGAGTTTGCTGACTCATATTCACTGCTCTCAATCTCAACAAATTGCAAGTCATAAATCGCCATTGCTCCGATTGTCTCTGGGGCGTCGCTTATGAGGGAGATGTAAAGTTGGGCGGTTGTGGCGTCACTTGGGTGGAAATAGATTGTGTATTCTTGATATTCCTCGTTGCTGATAAGTCCAGTCATATAATCAAAACCAGTCAAGCCAACAGTCACGCCATAATTGTATGATTTATCTTTGTCCAAAGTGCCAAGGAAATTTGTTTTGAGTTTGAATGACAGTTTGTAATAACTGTTTGAAAGGTCAAAATTGAAGTTTGATTGGATTGCGTGAGTGCCAGTGTTTTGAGTTTGAATGAAGAATACATCTTTTTCTTCTTCGCCCTCAATCTTGAACACTGAGTCCGTCATTTCTTTAAATTTGTTGCTGCTGATGATTGCACCAGTGCTGTCAGTTCCAGCGACTGTTGTGCTTGAATATGCAGGGGCGAATGATGTGTCAACTTCATTTGTTATGTTGTTTGTTGGGAGGTTGAGGTAGAAGTTTGACAGGTCAACCACATTTCCAAGTTTGTTTTCTTCCTCTTCATATTCTGCCTGTGTTATTGTGCTGTCCAAAGTGAAGTGGTCAAAGTATGCAAAGCCAGTTGTTGGCTCATTTTCAGTGCCGAGTTCAATCAAAAGGTAAACCTCGCTTGCGCCAAAGCCTGGCTTAATGAAAATTTCGTATTCTTCCCAAGAACCGTTTGAGGAGAATTTCTCCGACTCAAAGAGTGCGAAGCCATTGCTGTCATAGAGGGTCACTTTGATTTGGCTTGCAGTGTTGTACCAGAATGAAATCTTGTGGTAAGTTGAACTGTCAGTCTCGCTGTCTTCAGAGTCTTCAGAGGATGACCCTGTGGAGAGGGAGATGTTTGGGCTCTTCAAACTCTGCCAAGTGTTGTTTGAACTTGTTGGGCAGTTTGCAAGCATAAGGACATTGTCGGTGTCGGATTTGTTTCCAAATCTGTTTCCAGGTGTCGCATTTCCATAACTTGCCCAGTAATATGGATTTTCTTGAGCACTTACGCCACTTTCGCGAAGGTCGTTGTATGCTTGAACATACTTGTCATATTCAGATTGGGCGGTGTTTATAACTCCACCAAAAGTAAATTGACCATTTGAAGTGATTGTCCAATCGTTTGGCGAAAGAGGGAAGTTTCCATCTTCGTCGACAATGACATCATTAAACTCACCATTTGTGACAGAAAGTGATGCGCTGATTTCGCCCAAAGCAACTTTGTTTGTTGCGTTGTCATAGTCGGTTGTTGAGGCTCTTGTGATTGTTATGTCATCAAAGACAATACAGCCAGTTGCGTTTTCCGTTTCGCTTCCGAGCCCAAGAGACAATTTGATTGCTGAGTTGTAAAGTGCTCCACCTTTGACATAAAATTCAACTGTGCCGTAGTTGTTTGTGAAATCATCCTCCCCGTTTGAAGAGATGGCACTGCTTGCGGTTGAGGCGAGGAGGGTGTATCCATCTCCGTCGGTCAAACCATAAGAGCCAAGCACCGCATCACTTTCCTCAACAAAGAGGTAGGCGCTTCCGCTCGACAATTCTGAGATTTTGTAATATGCTTTGATTTTGTAGATTGCGTTTGCTTCAATTGGAATATCGTTTGAAGTTACTTTGACATACTCATTGTTTGCTGAGAGCCCCAAAACATATTGGTTTTTGATAACAGAAACATTTTCGTTTTCAAAATCAACTTTGCAGGAGAGGTTTGAACCCACGAAATCATATCCTGTGTCAGACTTGAAAGCCTCAGGAGCGTTCACATCATAAACTCTCGCCTTTCCTGTTCCTTTTGGAGAACTCCAGTTTGTCACTGGGTAACCATTGTCAAGAATCCCAGCCTCAAAGTCGAGGTTGTGGGAGTCGAAAGAGATTGTGCTGTCCTCTCTCAAATCAAAAATTTGAGTGCAATCAAAGACCTTTTGGGTTGTTCCATTTGAACTGCTTACATTTTGCACATAGTTTCTGTCGGCATATGCAGAATATGTTCTCCAAAACGCATTTTCGCTGTATTGGAAGACGTGGCAGTCGTCAAAGAACACCGCTCCGCCACTCGTGTAACCCTCTCTGTTTGCTCCAAGCCACAAATCAAGAGTTATGCTCTGGTCGGTGTCACCAGTTGCAACAAAGAAATAGAATGTCACCCAATCTTTTGAGGTAACTTCGGTGAAGTCTGCTTTGACAGCATTTCCGTCTTTGTCGGTAAGCCCTGACAAATAAATCGAGCCATAAATGTAGTCATCCACAGAGGTGTATTCTGTTTTGGTTGAGTAATACTTTTCACTTGGAGAAACTTCATATTCTTCTTCTGTTGGGTTGTAAGTCAAGTTGCAAGAGAAGGTGGTTGTGCCAGAGGCGATTGTGATTTCTCCAGATTCTTCCTCTGCGTCTTCTGTTGAAACATACAAAATTTGTCCGTCATTTTCAAAGCCGATATAGTTTTCATCCTCATAGAAAACATCTCCAGTCGCCAAAGTGACAGTTTCTGCAAGTTTTTCAGGATTTTCAGTTAAAGTTTTTTGGATGTAATAAGTTGTTGAGCCAATTCTATACTCAACATAAACAGGGGTCATATCCGTGGAGAAAGACCTGCTTTCAAAAGTGCTTCTTGTGATCGTTTCGCCCTCATCTTCAACGACACCTCTTTCAACATAAGTTGTGTTTGCGACATAGTCAGAGTCAGTTTTGAAAGACACTTGGAATGAGTAATAAGAATTTGCAGAGAGAGAAATTGTGCTTGACTTGTATCCTTGTCTTTTTGGGACATTTTCGGTCTGAGAAGTCTTTGAGTTGATCATCAAAATAGACTTGTCAGAAGCCTTTGCACCAGGGTTTCTCGACAAATAATAAGTGTCAGCCATATAATTTTGGAAAGATGTGCCAGTGTTTATAATTCCAGCGGTTGTGTTTGAACTCGGCACTTGTCCAGTCCAACCAGAAAGCGATGTGCTGAGGGAGTAAGTTGAGGAACTTGAGTTGAAGTTGTTGTTTGTCATACTCTTTTCTTCAACATAACTTGAATAATAGTTTGATGCACTCGTGTCAGCATTAACTTTATCAAAAGAGCAAAGAGAATATGCAACGCTTGTTGCTGCCAAAGGCATTGCCACTGCACACACTGCGAGCATAAGTTTGTTTTTGACAGATTTGATTTTTCTTGATTTTTTCATATATAGGTATCCTTTATATAATTTTAACTCATTTATTATAATACATTTATCTCAAATAATCAAATATTTTTTTGAAAAATAAAGACAATAACCCTATGAAACCTCAAAAAAAGAAGAAAAATGTGGAAGATAAGGAGAAATTGCCACTTTCAAGGAAGATTATTCTTGCAATTTGCGGTGCACTTATCGGCTTTGTGAATGGGCTTTTCGGAGGTGGAGGCGGAATGATTTGCGTTCCTTTACTTCAAAGGGTTTTACATTTGCCCGACAAATATTCACACGCGACAGCAATCGTGGTTATTTTCCCAATTTCTCTCGTAAGTGCAATCATCTATTGTCTGAGCGGAAATCTGGAAATCGTCCCACTTGCGACCGTCGGCGTTGGGGTTGTTTTGGGCGGAGTCGTTGGCTCTTTCGCCCTCAAGTTTCTTCCAGAGAAGATTGTCAGGGTGATTTTTGTTTTGATTATGCTTGCAGGCGGAGTTCGACTTATCATTGGTTAAAGGGAGTGAAGAATGATTTATTTTTGGTATGTTTTGGCAGGTTTTGTCGCGGGAATCTTTGGTGGACTTGGAATGGGAGGTGGGACTCTTCTTATTCCAATTCTTACCATTTTTTTAGATTTTGAACAAAAACTTGCTCAGGGCATAAATTTGTTGTCATTTTTGGTTATGGCAATTTTCTCTATGTATATCCATTATCGAAACGGGCTTATCGTGACAAAAAACATTTGGCTCATTATTTTGTTTGGTGTGCTTTTCTCCGTTCTGGGAGCATTTTTGATGACTTACCTGCCTTCAAAGATTTTGAAAATGATTTTCGGCATCTTTTTGTGTTTGCTCGCCGTGGTCGAATTTGTAAAAGTATTCAAAAAATAGTTTACAAAAATTCTTTTTTATGTTATATTTATTGCGTAAAATAAGGAGAACAGAAGATGGTAGATAAGAATATTTGTATCAGTTGTGGAACTTGTGTTTCCATTTGTCCAGTTGGAGCAATCTCTTTTGGTCCTGACGGAAAGGCAGAAATTGACAAGAAAAAATGTATTCATTGCGGGGCGTGCCAAGCAAGTTGCCCAGTGAGTGCCATAAATCTTGACAAATAACATACACGAATTTTTATTTTTGGTAAACGGGAGATTTTTATGGAAAATATAGCATACATTCAACTTGATGAAAGAAAAGTTACGCTTTTGATTGTTCAGAGCCGAAACGGAAGATACAGAATTTTGGAAGAGGTTGAAAATTATTACGATTTGACAAACGACATCGTCAAAGATTGTCTCTTGAGTCCAAAATCAAAGAGTGACATTTTGAAAATTTTGAATATTTATCGTTACACTATTGAGACTTTCAAAGTTGAGAAGATGATTGCAGTTTGCTCAAACATCATCGTCAAGGCGAGAAATTATCGTGGTTTCTTGGACGAGATTTACACAAACACGGGGATGAATTTCTTGATTTCAAATGATGAGGAAATCGTCAAAAATATCTATGTGTCTTGTATGAACGAGATTGACGCTTCAAAGGGATACATCGTAAACATCGACTCTTTTGCGACATACATTATGAAATTCAACAGACGAAATGTCATTGAATACAACTCAATTCCTTATGGATACTCAAACCTTTCCTCATCTGGCTTGTCAAGCGAGGATATGATTGCCACTGTCAAGAAAGAACTCAAAAAATGCTCGCTTGTGAAAGATTATGAGGACGATTTGGTGATTGGTTGTGGTCCAAGTTTCATTGATATTTCAAGAATTGCAAAGAAAATTTTGAGATACCCAATCGAAATTGACAACAATTATGAACTTTCTGACACTGCAGTTGGGAAAGTTAAGGAATTTGTCAAGAGCGTCGACGCTCAGAAAGTGAAGAAGATCAAAGGCATTGGACCAGAGGGCGCAGAGAGTATAAATGGCGGACTTGCAATCATCAGTGCGATTTACGATGCTTTCAAAATCAGCACGGTGAACATCTCAACGGCGAACACACTTGAGGGAATTGTGCTTTCAAATCTTGTGGGCTCTTCAAACGAAAAATACTCAGATTTGCTTCAAAACAGCCTTGACAACTATTATGAATTCAAGAAAGAGGGGCTTGCGATAAACAGTTATGTGTATGATATGGCACTTCTTCTTTTCAAACAACTCAAAGTCGTGCACAAACTTCCAAGGGCATATGTGAAGCCTTTGAAAATCGCAGCATATATGTTTGATTGCGGAAAGTTTATAAATTTCTCAAACTTCCAAAAACATTCCTTCTATGCAATTTTAAACTCAAACATCGCTGGTGCAACGCAAAAGGAAATCTTGCTTGCGGCATTTGCTTGCACTTGCCAAAATCTCGACAACTTTAACCTGGTTGAGATTATGAAATATAAAGACATTTTGAGTGACGAAGATGTGGAAGCGGTGAGAAAACTTGGCGTGCTTGTAAACCTCGCTGTGAACCTTAATGCTTCAAGAAAGAATATAATAAATGACATAGTTTGTGACATTTTGGGTGATTCTATAATTATGAAGACGGTTGTTTCTTCCGACCCTTCATTTGAAATTATGCAAAGTATGAAAATTTCTGACGACTTCAGAAAGACATTCAAAAAGAGTTTACAAATTATTTAATCGGGCGGTTTATGGCAGAAAAGAAGGGAAATTCAAAAATTGTTTGGATAATTTTGTTTTCAATTATCACGGTGATACTGTGTTATTTGTTTGTTGTGGTTTATTTCTATTTCATTTCTCCATACAACATTTCTCTCAAAATCGGCTTTTGGCCATTTGTCTCCGATGAGGCAATCGGAGAGATGTATGCCGATGCGACTGTGCAGATAAATTATGAAGCGACTGATGAAAATTTTGAGCAAGTGAGTGTCAGCGTCGTGGGGGTAAACGTCAAGAAAGACGGCTACATTTTGGCTCCTCTGAGTGAATTTTCCGACTATTCAGAACTGACACAAATCACAATTTTCACAAACAGCGGAACGGCTTACAATGGCGAACTGCTTTACAGCGACAAAAATTACAATATTGCCGTTTTCAAGTGCTTAAATATTGACGGAAGCGACAAAAAAATCAGAATTCCATATGTGAAGATTGGCGATAAGAGTGACTATTCGGCGTATGATGATGTCATTCTCATTTCTTCAACTTCTGGGTCAAAAGCGGTTATCTCTGGTGCGATTGAGGACGCTGATTATGTTGAGTGTGTGCCGAAGTTGGTTGACGGAGTGGAGGTCTATGACTACACGGTCTCATATGGCTTCATCGTTTCGACTGGAGACAACTATTCTTTTGCTGGCGGAGCGGTTTTTGACACAAAAGGGAAACTGCTTGGTTTCTGCTTTGGAGAACTTTTGGAAACGAATCTGCTTCCAGGCGAATATTTCATCCAGCCAGCATATGGAGCAAAATATTTTTTGGAAGATATCGTTGATGCACAAGAGGATGGAGAGGTTTATCAAAATGATTTGCTGAGTGCGGTGTGTGGCTTTGACAATTATGAAGCGACATTTATGGTTGACCACGAACAAGGTGAGACTGGGAGCAAGACTTTTTATTTCGACAGGGCGTGGAACCCAGCCAGCACAGCAATCGAGGAGTTTAGCCTCTCTGGTGGACCAGGATTTTATTTGTTTAAGGAATTTGATTTTGAGGGCAATGTGATTCCTGCAAATTCAATTATTCAAGGCGTGAAAATTGGAAATGAAAGCAAAGTGGATGTCGATTGGAGAGTTGATTTGATTGACGCACTGTATAGTGCAGAAAGTGGAGACAGGGTGCTATTGACCTACACAGAAGAGGGGGCATCTTCGGTGAAAACATTGAGTTTCACAGTCTGAAAGACGTGCTGTTTGAAGGAGGCTTATGAAAAAGATTAAATACGCCATAGAAATGGGTGGTGCATACACCTGCATTTATGTAAACGGAGAGGGTTTGGCGCTCAAAGAACCGACTCTCATCGCTGCTGAGCCAACGGAAGATGGCTACAAAGTGATTGCAATGGGGAATGACGCAAAGAAAATTGCGGGGAAAACAAAGGAAAATGTGGAGATTTTCACTCCTATGGTGTATGGCGACCATTCAAACTTTGAATATTCGGTCATTTTGCTCAAACATTTTTTGGAAAAGGTCGGATTTAAACCTCTTCAGGACAACGCCATTTTTGTTGTGCCTTGTGGGCTTTCTGCAAAAGAAAAGGAAAATATCTTGAATGTTTGCGATGCTGCAAATCTTGGACAGGTCTACCTTATTCCGTCGGTTATGTGCTCCTGCTTGGGACAGGGGAGAAATATTGACAATTCAAAGGTCAATATGGTCGTGGATATTGGCGGAACTGGGACGGAAATCGCTGTTATCAATATGTCAAACATCCTCAAAGGAGCGACTTTGGGCATTGGGGGAAAGAGTATTGATGCGTCGATTGTAAACTTTTTGGCTTACACCCAACAACTCGTCATTGGGCTTTCGACCGCGGAAGTTTTGAAAAACGAAGTCGGCAGTCTTTACACAAATGACACTTTGAATATGGAAATAACGGGAGTCGATGCTCAGACCAAATCTCCAAAGGCGGTTGTGATTTTCTCCAACGACTTGAGACAGGCGATCGAGCCATTCTTCAACGAGATTGTCAGGGCAATTGACACCACAATAAACTCCTTGCCACCAGAGATTGTTGCGGATATAATAAACAACAAGATTCTTCTTTGTGGAGGTTGCTCAAAAATTCAAGGGCTTGATGATTATCTCAAGAAAAATCTCAAATATCCTGTTGAGATTTCTGAAGATGTCGACAATATCACAATTCTTGGTGCGGGGAAACTGCTCTCCGACAGCCATTTGCTCTCAAGCATAATCAAAAATGTTTAGTTTTTTTGAATTTTCTTGCGAATTTCAAGAGAAAAGAACTTGAAAATATAATTTTATGGAAATCGCCATTGGCTTGCTGATCGTCATTGGCGGTTTTTATTTTTAGCCCTTTTTATATTTTGATAATTTTTGACAAAATCAGACAAAATGCACCTCTCAAGTCCTTTGTTTACGGCGAAGTTAATAGTAAAATTGAAACAAGAGAGGGAATATGGCGAGGAAAATTGTTGTGACAAGTGGCAAGGGCGGAGTTGGAAAGACGACAATCTGTGCAAACCTTGGCGTTTACCTATCCAAACTTGGCTTTCGCGTGGTTTTGCTTGATGTCGACATTGGATTAAACAATCTAGATGTGATTATGGGACTTGAGAGACAGGTGGTTTTTGACATAACGGATGTGGTTTCTGGCAAGTGCAGGGTGCGTCAGGCACTTATTCAAGACCCAAATCATCCGTCGCTTTATCTTTTGCCGTCATCGCACACCTATTCGTCGAGCAAAATCACTGGCGAACACATAAAAAATGTTGTGGACATAATTGACCACTCTTTTGATTACATTTTGATTGACTGCCCTGCTGGAGTTGAGGCGGGGTTTCATCGTGCGGTTTATCCAGCAAACGAGGCAATCATCGTCGTGACTCCACACCTTTCAAGCATAAGAGATGCTGACAAAGTGGTGGGACTTTTGAGCACATATAACATTGAAAGCAAAGGGCTTGTGATAAATCGTATGCGAGGTGACCTGCTTCTTTCTGGTGAGATGATGAACATTGAAAGCATCGTCAAAGCAATGGATATCCCACTTTTGGGTGTGATTCCAGAAGATGACAAGGTGTCGAAGATGTCGTCGGAGGGGAGAATTATGACGGACGGAGAGAGCGTGAGGGCGTTCACCTTGCTTGCTGAAAACATCCACAATGGGAGCAAAAAAATTTATGACTGCACATACAAATATCGGGGACTTATGGGCTATTTCAAACGAAACATAAAGAAACTTGTTTAAGGAGGGATTATGGAAAAAATTGACGAACTTATTATTCGAGACAAATTCACAAATTTGGAGCAGGTGTCTGAGATTTTGAAGGAGGAGATGGCTTCTGTTGCAAGGAATTTCTTCCTTTTGTCAGATGATGTTGTTGTCAGATACAGAAGAGACAAAAATAATTTTGTATTTAACATCGAAATTCCTGTTGGGAGAATAAAACCCTTTGGAAATAGGCTGATTTAATTTAAAATAAATCAAAATTAAAATGTTTTTCTCCACGATATTTAGAGATTTTCAGCATTTTTTATTAAATAAAAAAATACCAATTTTTTGGTATTTTCTTTTATAATTTTTTATTTTATTATTTATTTAATTTTTACGCATTTTTTTAAATAATTTTAAGCAAAATAGACGAGACCATAGCAATTTGGACCAGCGTGAGTTCCTACGACGCAACCGATGTCATAAAGAGGTGTTGTCTCTGGGGTGATGCCAAACTGGTCGGCAACTTGGGAGATAAATCTTATTGCGTTTGCTTTGTTTGCAGAATAGCCAAAATAAATTGGATAATCTTTGTCACGCTTTTTGGCATAGTCAACCATAAACTGATTTGCAGCCTTCTCTCCAACTTTTTTTGCGACCGTGTTGACCTTCCCGCCGTCGAGACTTATGATTGGTTTGATGTTCAGAGCGGAGGCAGCGATGTATGCAGCACCAGACAATCTTCCGCCTTGTTTGAGATATTTCAAATCTCCAACGACCGCCAAGAGTCTGACTTTGCCTTTGAGGCGTTCAAGTTCATCAATGACTTCTTGTGGTTGGGCATTTGGGTGGGACTTGATATATTTTACGATTTCCATAATGAGTGCACCCTCGGCAAAAGTTGTGCAACGAGAGTCGCAAACATAACAATTTTTCATATTGAGATTTTCGACGGCATTTTTTGCCTGAGCAATCGTCCCAGCGAGGTCGGAGGAGATGACAATGGTCAAAACAAACCAATCTGGCTTGTTTACATAACCCTCAAAAGCGGACTCAAATTTGTATTGATTTGGTTGGCTTGTTTTTGGAATGATGCCAGTTGTCCTCATCTTTTCATAGAATTCCTCATTTGGCAGACCTTCTGGATAGAGTTCTCCATTGAAGTTGAGTTCGATTGGACAAATTGTTATGTCATTTTCCTTTGCAAATTCTTTTGGCATATCAACTGATGCCTCAGTTACGATTTTGTATTTCATATAAGCACCCCTATTCTCTTTCATTTTATCAAAAATTATCCTATAAATCAAATCAATTTGAAACTTTACAACAAAAAACTTTCAAGATTTTTCTTGAAAGTTTAGTTTTTCTTGAATAATTGCTTTGTAAAGTTGTACAAAAGCCCAACAACAACCAAAAAGTATATAAGTGATATGAAGAAATTCCCATACGCGTAAAGCGAGGTCTTCAAAAATCCACTGCTCATTGTTGCTCCACCCAAGAAGGAGGTCAGGTCCGCGTGAATGAATGGGAGCAGGCAATACCACAGTTGTCCATTGAGCAGAATGTTGCAAACTGTTGCTCCGACAAAAACGACTAATGTGATTGCAAACATCCAGTCAAACTTTCTTGAGACATTCATCATAAAGATTGTGAAAACCGCATAGAAGATTGCTTGGAGTTCAATTCCGACAAGTTTTATGAGGAAGAAAGCGAACGGCGAGATTGTGTAAACTGTTTGCAAATTGAAAACGGTCAAAATTCCATTTGGCAGGAAGCCGTAGAAGATTGCTCCCCAGACAAATGTGATAAGTCCAAACATAAGCACGCAGAATGACGTTATGCTTAAAACCGCGATGAATTTGCCTGCGAAAACTTGGTTGAAGGTGACTTTTTGAGACAAAATCAAGTCCATCCTGCCGTTTCTTCTGTCAAGACCGAAGAGTTTGTAGGCGGTGAATATCCCAAATATAATCACTGCAAAACCAATCAAACTCATCATAAAATAAGCGTGGTCATAGGCGGTGGTTTGATAGGAGGCGGTGTTGAAGTTTAGTGCTCTTTGATAGTCTGTGTAATAGAGGTCCTCGTCCTCCAAGAAATATTTGGCGAGAGTAAGTTCCAGTTTTGTCTCTTCCAAACTGAAATCTTCATAACCATACAAATCTTCAATATCAATGGAGAGCCTGTCCATCAAAATTTTGTATTCATTTTCAATCGCTGACTTTGCACTTTCGCAGGTCAGTTTGTAATTTGTCGCAAGTGATTCCATTTTGTCCATATCATTTGTGTCTGTCGGACTTGCGAGTGAGTTGAGTGTGGTCATTTCGGCATAAATTGCCTGCAATTTTGCTTCCGCAGTTTCTATGTAATCAGTTGTGAAGTTTGCAAGGTGTATGCTGTCAACATTGAAAGTTTTTGCTTTTGTTGCGACCTGCTCCAACAAATCAAAGAAGTTTTTGCCAGAATACAAGGTGTGGAGAGCGTCCTCAATATTTGAAGAATTGCTTAGCGTTTCGGAGAAAAATTCTGAAACTGCTTCCAATGTTTCCACTTGGCTTTCGGTGAGGATAAGTCGGCTGTGAAACTGCTCAAGTTCCTCGAAATCGCTTATGAAAATTTGTAAATTGTTTGAAGCGGTGATGATTTCTTCGATGTTTTGGTTTGTGCTGTAGGAACATTCTCCAATCATATCAAATCTTTCCACTTCGTCCCAAATGTCCTCAAAAGTTTGGTTGATTTGGGTGAGTTCTTCTGCCTCAAGGCACTGCTCATTGTGCACATCAATCAAATGTTTTGCATCGGCGAAAATGCTGTCGAGGCTGGCTTTTGTGTCGTATCTATTGTCACTTGAGGAGAATGTTGAATAGACTTCGTTTGTTGTCTGTCCAGATAGTTTTGCGGAGTAAGTTGGAGTGTTTGGGATGTCATACGCAAAGCCCAAAATCAAGCAAACCACCAAAACGACAGCATACCCTATAAGAGTTATAGGGTTGAATGCGATTCTTTTGAAGTCATATCTTGCAATTTGGAATACTTTGTTCAATTACGCTCCTCCTTGAAATAAGGGGTCAGATTTGCGAAAATTCGCTCCGATTTTTTGGTGAGATAGCCTGCTTTATGGACAGAAATCTTGTTTTTGGTGAAAAACCTTACGATGTCCGCCGTCAAATCTTCATCTGCTTCAAAAAGCACTTTTTTGCCCATAATTTTTACATCGATTCCAAATTTTTCCATTATGAGTTTTCCGCAGTAGTGTGGATATTTGACTGAAATGAAAGCGAAGGTGTTTTCAGTGCTGTATTTTTCGCACTGTTTGTTTGTGAGGATGCTCTTCACCTTTCTGTTCTCCATAATGATAAATTTGTCGCAGAGTTTTTCAATAGGGGAATAATTCCTTGAGGACAAAATGACATCTGTCCCATTTTCTTGCAGTTCTCTTATGTAATCTTTCATATTTTGGACGCTTTCTGGTGGAAGTCCTTTGAAAGGGTCGTCAAAAATCATAAGTTTCGGTTTGTTTATATAAGCAAGGGCGAGTGCCATAAGTTTTCTTTCATAATAAGACAGGAAGATGACACGCTTTTTCATCTTGCTGGCAAGGTTGAATTTGTTCAACGCAACCAAAATTTTCTGCTTGTCAACTTTTCCAGAAAGAGAGCACAAATAGACGAGGTTGTTCATCACAGTTTGGTATTTGAAGAAAACTGGTGGGTCAAGACAAATGCCGACATCGCTCAAAACTTTTGGGCTTTTTGTTATGTCTTTTCCAAACAAAAAGATTGAGCCATCACTGATTGGGAGCGACCCCGTGATTGCCTTTATCAAACTTGTTTTCCCTGACTGGTCCTCTCCAACAATTCCCAAACATTCTCCTTTTTTCATCGAAAAAGAGATATTCTTCACAAGGAAGCGGTCGTTTGCAAAAACGGAGAGATTTTGAACATCCAAAATTATTTCGTTTTCCATATTCTATATTATATCAAATCTGAGTTTTAATGTAAAGGTCTTTTTTGAATTTCCAAAACATTATAAAAAAATCACAGACAAATTGCTTTTGGATGGTTTCCGCAATCAGTCTGTGCTTACGAGGTTTTCATATATGTATTCATAAAAGTTTGGAGCAGATTGTCGCCATTTTTTGCAAGCCTCTTCTGCGGACTGGCGGGTCGGGGCTTTGATTTGAATTTCAAACAGTGGAGAACTTATCAAACTCTCATAAATTCGCAAAGTGACTAGATACGAGCCGTCGTCCGCGTCGGTGTAATTTGCGTAATATTCCTGACTTTGCTTGATTGAGAGGCGGTTTGCTTTGCTGTATTCTGTGATTTCGTCGCGAAGTTCGGCAGGCACCTTTTTGTAGAAATATGAAAGGCAATCTCTTCCTTCAAAGGTGAGGTTGTAACGCATTTCACCTTCTTTGCACTCCGTCTTGTATATCAGTTTTGCCTCTGAGAGTTGGTAAAGCAAATCGAGACAGTCCATATAGTTTATCCAGTTGTTTTTCACTGAACATATCTCAATTATGGAGTTCTCCGTCAGAGGCATCTCCATTTTTTCCATAACAAACAAAATTATGAGTTTATTCGTGACTGCGTCGTAGTTCATTTTCTCTCCGTTACTCATAAATAATAACACTAAAGCATAAAAAAATCAAATGTAATGAAAAATTTTCTTCATTTACTTTTGCAATTTGGTTTGTATTTTTGAGAGTTTGTGCTAAAATGTAAGGAAGTTATGGGAGGCTGTATGGAAACAAAAAACATTTTGGATGTGGAAAGATTTGTTGTTGCCTGCAATGATATGCTCAGTGGAAAGTTTCTTGATTTAAACAAAAAACTTGACAGATTTTTGTCTGTTATGATGCAAAGCGAAGATGTGGTCGACCTTTTGAGTGAGTGCTTGGAAGATTTTGACGAGGAAGAGGAATTTGCAAAAGCCTTTTTGATTGACAAAAAATCAGGAAATGCAAAGGTTGAGATTCCAACTGACGAGAAAAAGAGGTTGGCTCTTTCTGTGACCATTTTCAATGACCTCACAAATGGAAAATTGAACACGAATCAATTTTTGGAAACTTTTTTCCAAGATGGGAAACTTACTCCGACTCAAAATTTTTTGGAAAAAATAATAAAACCATACAGAGATTTGATTTGCAAATTTTTTGCTCTTGACACAAACATAACTGTCGAAGATGTCAAAAGGCAGATTGAGGAAGAAAAAGTCTTGAAAAAAGAAGAAGAAAAGAAAGAGGAAGAGGAGCAATTTCCAAACCTTGACGAACTTCTCTCTGGAATTATCAAAACCTCAAATCAAATTCTTGCAATTTTGAAATTTGAAAAGAAGAGAACTGATACACTTGACGATGTGGAATTTATTGTAAATTCAATTTTGCAAGCGTGTGAGAAAAGAGATCTTATGGTGATAAATGGGCTTGTGATTGGACTTAATTATGCCTCAAAGAAATTCAAAAACATCAGACATTTGGTTGAAGATTTAAACAATCAAATTTATGACTATTATGAATTTTTGGCTGGAGGTGACTCCGAAGAGCAAGAAGAGGATGAAGACTAATTTTTGACTTCAAAAATCTTCAACAAAATAATTTTTATATTCTTTGAAAACTGAAAATAAAAAAAAGATAATGCTCTGTCTGGCATTATCTTTTTTGTGTCAAAAATCTTTGACTGCACATTTTTAGTCCTCAAGTCCCAAGAGGTAGTCGGTTGTCACTTTGAAATATCTTGCAATTGTGACGAGCAAATCAAGGCTCGGATTTCGGTCTCCGCTTTCCCATTTTGCAATGGCGGACTGAGTGAAGCCAAGTTCTTTTGCTAGTTCCACTTGTGACAAACCTTTTTCCTCTCTCAATTCCTTAAACTTTGACGCAAATTTATTCATAATAAAAGTATATGGCGAATTGGGATAAAATACACAAACAATGACAAATTGCCATATTTTCTTATTTTTAATAAATCAATAAAATAAAGAAAAAAGTTGCATTTTTGCATATTTTTAAATTAAAAATTGAATACGTATGCAGTTTTTGTCAAAAAATTAACAAAAAAATAAAAATTATTAAAAATTGCAAAAAACAATTTAATTAAAGTTGAAAATATTTAAAAAATAAAAAGTAGTTGAAAATAAGATATTTTGTCCATATCAAACATATATTATGGTATGAAAAAACATATTTTTTTGACGGTAAATTCTCGAAGTGCGATTTCAAATTGCGTCATCGCATTGGTTTTGGTTTGTTTGTCACTTTTCACTTTTTATGGAGTGAATTATGTCAGGGTCTCCAAGGTTATCAATGGAGTTTATTACAGCGGGGATGAAAATTCAAACAAAGTCACTTTGATGATAAATGTTTATTGGGGGACGGAGTATCTTGATGATATGCTTGAGACTCTGAAAGAAAACGATGTCAAGACCACTTTTTTTGTAGGTGGCATTTGGGCAGTTAAACAAAGTGAGATGCTCCAAAAAATTTATGACGAGGGGCACGAAATCGCAAATCACGGTTACAATCACAAGGACCACAAGGCAATCTCGGCAGAGGAAAACTTGAAAGAAATTTCAAACACTCACAACATTGTCAAATCTATTTTGGGAATTGATATGAATTTGTTTGCTCCGCCAAGTGGTGCTTATGACAAGACGACTGTTGAGGTCGCAACTGGGCTGGGTTACAAGACGATTATGTGGACGGACGGGAGAGATACGATTGATTGGAGAGACAAGGACAGCGACTTGATTTTCCAGAGGGCAATCAAAAACTGCAAGGGCGGTGATTTTGTTCTTATGCATCCGACACAAGCAACGGCAGATGCACTTGACCGCATAATCAAAGAAATCAAAAATCTTGGCTTTGAACTTTGCACCGTAAGTGAGAATTTGGGACAAAATTAGTGCAAAATTTTGTTAAATTTACTAAATCTGTTTGTGAATTTGCATTATTTAGTGTTATACTTAATAAGTAATATCAGGCACACTGCTTTTATCAATCTTTTCGGGGGAAATAATGGCAATTTACAAACTCAACTCAAAAAAGAAAAAAGAAGGCTCTTCTCGCAAAAAGAAAATCACGGGTTTCACTTTCATTGGCGTGTCATCTGTTGTCTTTTTGTTTATGACGGGAATTGTCCCTGTTTTGCAAAGGTTTTTGCTGGGCGTTTTTGGCGTTTTCGGCTTTCCACTTTGCATAATTATGTTTGTCATAGGCTTGGCTCTTGTCAATAACAGAAGATATGTTATGCCGAAAAAATATACCATTTGTCTGATTTTGTCCGTCTTTTTTGTGCTTTGCATTTTGCAACTCGCAATCGTCGGAAACAACAAGGTGACGGTTGACGGCGTCACTGAGACGATGAATTTCTGGAAATATATGGCAAAGAATTACACCTGCAACAATGGTTGGACTGCAGGCGGTTTTTTGGTGGGAATTTTCACAACCATCGTGCTTTATATTGCGACCATTTGGGGTTCTTTCATAATTTACGCGCTTGCTCTTGTGCTTTGCATTGCACTGCTCATTGACAGTTTAAATTATATGAGGAAAAACCAAAGCACAATGGGGACTGTGTCGGTTCAGATTAAGGATGTTGAGGACAAAACTCCAAAACAACCACAAATCAAATCGACCGAGATAAAACAACTTGAAAGCGGAGAGGAAATCAATGTTGTGCTTGACGGGAATTTGAAAGAACAGGAAAAGTTGGAGAAAGAAAAGAAGCCACTCTCTGCAAGGCAGATTTTGGGACTTGATAAAAAACGCAACAAGGCGTATGAATATGAAGACAAGGTAGCGACTCAATCGGTGACGGGGCAAAAGGCGGAGGTGAAGGCTGAGCCAGAAAAACCGAAGAGTTTGAAGGAACTTATTTTGACGCCACCAGTGATTGATATTGACGAATATTTCAAAAATGTTGGAAAAAACAAAAACGCTCCTGAAAAAGAGGAGGTTGAGAAAAATGTTCAGCAGATGAAACAGGAGACCGACCTCGTCAATCCGTCTCAGGTTGTGCACGATGACGAGTTTAAGCCAGACAACACGCCGTTTATCAAGCGAAGTTTGCCAGAGGTGAAGAGTGAGGAACTTGCTCGTGAGGCGGATGACATTTTGAGAAGTGTCATAAAGGAAGAAAAGGCGGAAAACCCAGAATATTATGAAAATGTGCAAATTGGGCCGTCAGAAAATTCCAATTCGGAAAGAAACCTTTTGGACAGATTGCCAGACAGAGACAACTCGGGAAGTTTTGAGCGAGACCGAGGGCGTTTTGACAATGAAAATCAATCTCACGAGGAAAACGGTGGAAGGGCAACTTTTGATAGAGACAGATTTACTCATCTCGACCGAGGGCCGACAAATCAAGAGGACAAAGATGCCAGAGATGCGTTTAGCCGTGACTATGACAGAATTTCGAGGGTCAATGGCTCGCTTTCAAGAGAACAACAGCCGATTGAACCTGAGGAAGAGGAACTTCCTCCAGAACCTTATGTTTATGAAAAGCCTTCTCTCGATTTCATCACCACCAAGAGTGTCGATTTGTCGACTTTGAGCGGAGAAGTTGCGGAGAAGAGGGTGGCACTTGAAAATGCTCTTGAGATGTTTGGCGTGCCTGCAAAAGTGCAAGGTGTGGTCGTTGGCCCTGCCGTCACCAGATACGAACTTGAAATGCCTCAGGGCGTTTCAGTAAGCAAAATCAAAAGTCACGTCGACGACATCGCATATGCTCTTGCTGCGGAAGGGGCAATTCGTGTTGAAGCGCCTGTTCCTGGGAAGAGTGTCGTCGGAATTGAAGTGCCAAATGCCTCAATTGCGACGGTTAGTTTGCGTGATATTTTGGAGAGCAACGAATTTAAACAGGCGTCATCTCCACTTACCTTTGCGATTGGAAAGGATATCACTGGAAGAGTTGTTTGTGCAAATATGCAAAAACTTACTCACCTTTTGGTTGCTGGGTCGACTGGTTCTGGAAAGTCGGTTTGCTTAAACTCAATCATTTTGAGCATAATCTACAAGGCTTCGCCAGAAGATGTCAAGATTGTGCTTATCGACCCTAAGCGTGTGGAATTTTCTTCTTATGAGGAACTTCCGCATTTGATTATGCCACAGATTGTCTGCGACACTCAAAAGGCAATAAACACTCTTGCGTGGGCTGTCGATGAAATGGAAAGGCGTTTTGAAATTTTGGGAAATGCAAGGGTTAAAAACATCGACGAATTCAACCAAACAAATGATGTCGTCTCTGGAAAAATCAGAAAGATGCCATTTATTGTCATAATCGTCGACGAACTTGCTGACCTGATGATGACTGGAAAGAAAGAGGTGGAGGAAAAGGTTTGCCGTCTTGCACAAAAGGCTCGTGCAGCGGGGATTCATCTTATTTTGGCGACACAAAGACCATCCGTCGATGTCATCACGGGGCTTATCAAATCAAACTTCCCTTCAAGAATCTCCTTCTCTGTCACAAGTGCTGTGGACTCAATGACCATTTTGGATAGAGTGGGTGCGGAGAAACTTTTGGGCAAGGGTGATATGCTTTACTTCCCAAATGGTGCGAAAGACCCTGTCCGTATCCAAGGGTGTTTCATTGGCACAAATGAGATAAACAACATTGTTGACTTTGTTAGAGACAACAACGAACCTCGCTTCGATAAGTCCATTGAGGAGAAGATAAACAATCCAAACAGCGGAAACGGCGGAGGCTCAGGCGGTGCAAACAAAAACGAGTTTGACCCACTCTTGCCACAGGTTTTGAAAGCGTGCATTGATGCGAAAGTTGCCTCGGCGACCATGATAAGAAGACGATTTGCAATTGGTTATCCGAGGGCTGGGAGAATTATTGACCAAATGGAAGATGCGGGCTATATCTCGAGTGCCGACGGTGTTAAACCGAGGACCGTTTACATCACGGAAGAGGAATTTGAACAAATTTTTGGTGATGTTGATTACTGATGAAAGAGGTTTTTACGATGGATAAAAAGTTGGAAGGGAAAAAGGTCTCGGCGGTTTCGCTTGGATGCGACAAAAACAGAGTTGACCTTGAAAAGATGCTTTTCAAGTTGAAAAGTTATGGGTTTGAGATTGTGCAAGATTTGGCTGAGGCAGACATCGCAATCATAAACACTTGTGCATTTATCGAGCCCGCCAGAAAAGAGGCTCTTGACAACATCTTTGACGCGCTTGTTTTGAAAGAAAACAAAAAATTGGAAAAGGTCATTGTGAGTGGTTGTCTTGCACAGCGATACAAGCAGGAACTCAAAAAAGAAATTCCTGAGGTCGATGCAATTCTCACCGCAAACGACAACGAAAACATCTGTCAAATTGTGGAAGAGTTGTATGGGGTGAAAAAGTCCAAACCTCTCATAGATGAGGGAAGAATTTTCACCAATCGTGGCTCTTTTGCGTATCTGAAAATTGCAGACGGATGCAATAATGTCTGCTCCTTTTGCACAATTCCAAGGATAAAAGGCAAGTTTACGAGTTTTGATATTGATGTGATTGTGAACGAAGCAAAGTATTTGGCAAAGAACGGAATCAAGGAACTCGTCTTGGTGGCTCAAGATGTGACCAGATACGGCGAAGATTTATATGGAAAAAACCGACTTATTGATTTGTGCAAGAAACTGTGCAAAATTTCAGGGGTGGAGTGGATAAGACTTCATTATGCATACCCAGAAAAGACAAGCAGAGAACTTTTGGAGTTTATCAAATCAGAGCCAAAGATGTGCAATTATCTTGATATTCCGCTTCAACATATTGATGACAAGATTCTCTCAAGTATGAGACGACATTTGGGAGAGGCGGAGACGAGGCAGTTGGTCAAGATGATGAAAGAAGATTTTGGCGAGATTGCTTTGAGGACAACCTTTATTGTGGGTTACCCAGGCGAGACGAGAAAAGACTTCAAGAAACTTTGTGACTTTATAAAAGAGTCAAAGTTTGATTATGCTGGTTTTTTCCCTTTCTATAAGGAAGAGAATACTCCAAGTTTCTATATGACTGGACAACTCTCAAATTTCGTCAAGCAGAGGCGTTTCAAGAAGATAACCAAAATTCAAACGCGAATCGCTTCTGAGAAGGCGAGAGAGAAAATTGGAAAGGTTTTTAAGGTTTTGATTGACTATTTCGACGAAAATAAAGGAATTTATGTTGGTCACACTGAATTTTTGTCTCCAACAGTTGACTTTGGTGTTGAAATTGTTGATAATAATAACATTGAGGTTGGCAAATTTGTTATGGTGAAATTTGTTGATTTTGATGGAGAAAATTTTAAAGGAGAGTATTATGAATCTTCCAAATAGAATAACAACGGCTAGAATTTGTCTTATTCCACTTTTCGTCTTTTTCTATATGGCAGACTTTATTCCAGGCGGTTATGGGAAATTGGTCGCAGCAATCATCTTCGCTGCCGCAAGTCTGACCGATTTTGTTGACGGAAAAATCGCAAGAAAAAGAGGACTTGTCACAAATCTTGGGAAGTTCCTTGATCCTATTGCAGACAAGGTGCTTGTTATGGCGGGACTTATTCTTGTGTGTGCTTACCCTGTCACTGCAAACGGCGGAAGCAATCCTCCAGCACCAATCATCACTCCAGAATACATCGGAGCAATCTTCGTCATTGTTTTGCTTGCAAGAGAGTTGATTGTGAGTGCATTCAGACAGGTTGCAGCGACAAAAAATGTTGTGCTTGCTGCTGATATTTACGGAAAAGTTAAGACAACTTTCCAATTTATCACACTGATTTACTATTTCATTTTGGCGTTCCTTGTGCAAGGGTTCTATTCAAGCGTTGAAGGGACTGCTTGGACAGTGCTTTGCATAATTGGATATGTGCTTTTGGCTGTGACGCTGATTCTCACAATCATCTCTGGTTTCAACTATATTTGGAAAAACAGACAGGTGCTTAAAGATGCAAAATAAGGTGCTGGTTTTTGATGAAAATCAAAATTTAACTGCAAAATGTATTGAAAAATTGGAAAAGTTTCTTCTTTCAAGAGGGCTTTTCAATTTTTCATTTTTAACCAGTTCCGATTTTGAGATTTTCAAAAAGGGGATTGAGGACTGCCGACAGGAAAAGTCAACTGTCATAGTCATTTGCGACAACGACAGACTCGACGAATGTTTGGGGTTGGTTAAAGATGACTCCGACAGTCTCACTCTCATAAACGAGCAGGCGGTGAAACTTGAAGATGTGACGCAAGAACTTAAAATGCTTTTCATCCCATTTGAACTTCCGTTTGAAAATTTTCTCAAAGAGTTTGTGGCAAATGAGAAAGTCTTTGTGTGCTCATTGTTTGGCTGTGGAAGAAGTGTGGTGGAGCAAAAATTTAAGACTCTTGGAAATGAGTTTGGTTTAAGTTATAAAATCATAACAAAAACACTATTTTTACATACTGTTTATTATTCAAAATACATTGATGAAAGCAGACTCATAAGTGAGTTTGGTGAAAGTCTTTATTCGGACAAAGACGAAACTTTGGAAGATAAACTTTCTTCAATTTTGCAAGAAAGAGGAAAGAGTCTTTCGGTTGTGGAGTTTGGTACGAGGGGAAAAATTTTATCTAGGCTTGACTTTGACGGGAAAGTCTTTTATTCGGTTGAGCAAATGAAAGAGTTTGGAGTTCCTGAAGAACTTTTCGCAGGTGAAAATGCCGGCAAAGATGTTGCGTTCACTCTTGCCAAATTTTCACTTGAGAAATCAAAGTCTGAGTATGTCCTCTCTGTTTGCGACCGGCTGGGCGAAACTCCAAAGTCATATGTGGCGGTGGGAGATAAGTCAGTTGTGCATCTGTATTCTTCAGTCTTTTCAGAGGATAAATATGAGAGGATGAGAGACTTGTCAGATTTTGCAATCTTCAGAATGATTTGCTTTTTGAAAAATCAAAATGTGTGATTTTTTTCCACTTTTGTTTTGAAAATGGAAGGATTTTAAGTTATAATTAGAGTATAGGAGAAATTTATGGCAGAGAAAGAAAAAAAAGACCCAAGAGAAGAGGCTCTTGAGCAAGCACTCCTCAAAATCGAAAAAGATTTCGGCAAGGGTGCAATTATGAAACTTGGAGACAGTGCATATCAAAAAGTTGACGTCATCCCGACTGGATGTTTAACGCTTGATATGGCTCTCGGCATCGGTGGAATCCCAAGAGGAAGAATCATCGAAATTTATGGACCAGAGTCTTCGGGAAAGACCACAGTTTCACTTCATATCGTGGCTGAGGCTCAGAAAATGGGAGGCAGGGCGGCATTTATTGACGCAGAGCACGCCCTCGACCCTATCTATGCGGAACGCCTCGGCGTGAACACTAAGGAACTTTATGTTGCTCAACCTGACGACGGGGAGCAGGCTCTCAACATCTGCGACACGCTCATCCGTTCAGGTGCTTTTGACATAATCGTCATTGACTCGGTTGCGGCACTTACTCCAAAGGCTGAGATTGACGGAGAAATGGGAGACAATCACGTTGGACTTCAAGCAAGAATGATGAGTCAGGCACTCAGAAAAATGACCTCAGTTTCAAGCAAGAGCAAAACTGCGGTTGTGTTTATCAATCAACTTCGTGAGAAAATCGGCGTGATGTTTGGAAATCCTGAGACAACCACAGGCGGAAAGGCACTCAAATTTTATGCGAGCATCCGTCTTGATGTAAGAAAAACCGACACAATCAAAGATGGACAAAATGTCATTGGAAACAGGACAAAAGTCAAGGTCGTTAAAAACAAACTTGCTCCACCATTCAAAGTTGCGGAGTTTGATATAATGTATGGCACAGGAATCTCGCAGTCTGGATGCATTTTGGACACCGCCATTGACCTTGGAATCGTGAAGAAGTCTGGGGCTTGGTTCTCTTACAGCGATGAAAAGATTGGGCAAGGAAAAGAGAACACAAAGGCATATCTTGAGAAAAATCCAGAAGTTATGAATGAGATTGAGGCGAAAGTTAGGGAGATTCTCTCTGGAAACAACTCTGTTCCTGCCGAAAATGTTGAAGTCGAGGAATAAAAAATAAAAGCAACATAATTGTTGCTTTTTTTTTAAGATAGTCGATTTTATGCGTTTTGAAAGTTTTACTCGGCGTCTTTGTTTTCTTCGGACTTTTCTGCTTTTTCAGTTTTTGCAGATTCGGTCTCAGCCTTGCAACACTTTCCGTCTTTCTTTGCATACATAAGGTCAATCACTTTGCCAAGGCCAAAGACGATGAGGGTGTTTACCACTGCGTTTGCCAAATACTCCAAGAAAGTCGTGAAACTTTGATATTGTGCAGCATAATAAATGCCAAGAATGAGCAAAATTACGCCAACAGCCAAGGCACAACCTTCAAAAACATAAAAAATGGTCTTTCCAATTTTGTTTTCAGAATTTGCTTTAAACATATTTTTTTCTCCTCTATAACGTTATTATATCATATCAAATTTTAAAATAAAACTAAATATACCATTTTTCTTTGTTTCTTTCGACATTATTTGTGTTCGATTTGACCAAATTGAAAGATTTTTCAGTTTGAGAGGAGTTTTCTCCAGCATAGTTTGCTTGGATTTTTATGACAGTTTCGCTGTTTGTCATCGGCAGACGAACGGTGATTTTGCCTTGTTTGTCCTTTAGCGTTTGATAAGGAATGTTGTCCTTGAAGATTTGATATTCAATGTGCTTTTCCGCTTGCAAAGTGAGGACTGCTTGCCCATTTTCCGTGACACATTCAGCGTTTATTTCAGGTTTTTCGGTGAAATTTTTTGAAACTTCTGCTGGCATATTGAACCTTGAGAAAATCGCAGTTTCTTTATATCTTTCGGGGCTGTATGGGCTTGCAAGCACGATTCGGTGTTCGGCTTCTTTTGTTAGCGTGTCGATTTTTGCGGTTGTGATGCTTGATGGCACTTCAAACTCTCGCTTTTTGTAACTTTGTGTTGAAACATACGCCTTGACTGCGTTTGTCGGCTCTCGTCCGCTTGCAATGTTGCTCGGAGTGTTTGACAACTGTCCAAACCAAACTCCAATCGTCTCTTCTGGGCAGAAGGTGATGTTGTAGGCGTCAATATTTCCGTCTCTCCTGCCGACTGTTCCTGTCTTTGAAGCGAGGGAAGTGGACTTTATGTCGGACAACTTTCTTGCCGTTCCACTTTTGACGCTTTCCTGCAAGATGTTTGTCATCAGATATGCACTGTCTTCTCTGAAAACCATTTTCTCTTGCGGTTTGTGCATATAGACGATTTTGTTGTTTTTGTCGGTTATGTATTGGATAAAATGTGACGGGGCAAACTCGCCACCATTTGGAAAGACCGTGTAAGCGCTTGTCAAATCTTGCAAATTCACGCCATAGGTCATTCCACCGAGGGCGAGAGCATAACTGCTATCTTTTTCGTCAAAAGAAAGATCAAGTTTCTCAGCGTATTGCATCCCAGTGTCAATTCCAATGTAACTTAAGACCTTGATTGCTGGGATATTTACGGAATTTTTCACGGCGTCGGTTATGGACATATAGCCTGCAAACTTCTTGTTTACATTCTCTGGCTCATAGCCTCCAATTTTGAGAGGCTCGTCCAGAATTTGAGTGGAAGGGGAGATGACATTTTCGTTCAGTGCGGGAGCATAGACCAAGAGAGGTTTGATGCAAGAGGCGGGCTGGCGTTTTATCTCCAAAATTTTGTAATCTGCGTCCGCAACATATGCCTTTATGCCGTGGGAGCGGTTGTCGATGACAATGCCAGCGTCCGAAAGCCCTTCCACTTTGTTTTGGGCAATGGCATTTTCGAGTGCTTTTTGCTTGTCTTTGTCGAAATAGGTGTGCAGTTTGTAACCGCCGAGAGCGAGTTGCTTTGCGGTGGTGTTTAAGAGTTTTGTCGCCTCGTCAATGCTCGCTTGGGAGTAAGAATTTAGTTTGTTTCGAGTGTGAGGCGTGATTGAGAGGGTGAGAGGCTTGTTTTGTGCGGTTATCTTTTCTGAGGCGGTGATTTTGCCGTCTTTTTCCATTTCGGAAAGCACCAAATCTCGTCTTGCCTTGCAGTTTTCTGGGTTTGTGATTGGAGAATATCTGCTTGGGGCTTTAATCATTCCCGCGAGCGTGCAACTCTCTTCCAGCGTCAAATTTTTTGCAGATTTGTTGAAATAATATTTTGACGCGTCCTCAATTCCATAGCAGTTATTACCGAAAAAGATTATGTTTAAATAACTTTCGAGTATCTCATCCTTTGAAAAGTTTTTTTCGAGTTTTTTTGTCAGTGCCATTTCTTTCAGTTTTCTGTCAAATGTTTTCTCGCTCGAAAGATGTGTGTTTTTGATAAGTTGTTGGCTTATTGTCGAAGCACCCTCTTTGAGTTTTCCACTTTTGAGGTTGTTTATCATTGCCTTGACAATTCTTTTTTTGTTTAGTCCGTGATGTTTGTAAAAATCTTTATCCTCAATCGAAATAAATGCCTCTTTTGTGTGCTCGCTCAAATCTTCAAGTTTGCAGTAGTCGCCGTTGAACTGGTTCTCGTCCTCCATTTTTATGTTTTCGCTTGAATAGATATCAATCGAAAGAGAAGGGCTTGTGAGAGTTTCGGCATTTAGTGGCAACGACTGATACTTAACATAATTAGTCGTCAGATAGGTCGCACAAAATGTCACTGCAAAAACCCCGATGAGAACTATTGAAATTAGACAAATTTTGACAAATTTCTTCATTGCTTTATATTGTGGGTTTATTTGCTGAAATTATTCTTATTGACTTGATTTGGTCGTTTTTTTCTTGTATAATATCTATTATGAAATATTTTATAGTTACATATGGTTGCCAGATGAATGTGCACGAGTCTGAAAAACTTGCTGGCATTTGCGAGAAAATGGGATACACTTTGGCTGACAAAAGGGAGGATGCCGACCTTATTGTTTTCAACACTTGTGCAATTCGAGAAGGGGCAGAAGATAGAGTTTTTGGGAATGTTGGGGCTTTGAAGAAGTTGAAAAAGCAGAAGCCCAACCTTATTATCGCGGTCTGTGGTTGTATGACGCAAAAGGAGTCGACCGCAAACGAAATGATGAGGAAATTTCCATTTGTTGACATTGTCATCGGCACATTCAACTTGCCAAACTTTGAGCATTATGTGGAAGCGGTCAAACTCGGCAGACAACTCGAAATTTGGAACGAGGGCGACATTGACGAAAGTCTTCCATACAAAAGGACAAGTGGCGAAAATGCTTGGGTGAACATTATGCAGGGGTGCAACAATTTTTGCACTTATTGCATCGTGCCTTATGTGCGTGGAAGAGAAAAAAGCAGATCGGAAGAGAACATTTTGAATGAAATCAGAGAGATTGTGAAGAGCGGGAAATACAAAAAAATAACCCTTCTTGGTCAAAATGTAAATTCTTACGGCAAGGACCTTTCGCCTCAAGTGCCATTTTCAAAATTGCTCAAAGACATTTGCCAAATTGAAGGGGACTTTAAGATTTGGTTTATGACTTCGCACCCAAAAGATTTGACGGATGATGTCATTGATGTGGTGGCAAGCGAAGAGAAAATCTTGAAAGATATTCACCTGCCAGCACAAAGCGGGAACAACCGAATTTTAAATCTTATGAACAGGCGTTACACACGAGAGAAATACCTCGGAATAATTCAAAAAATTCGCGAAAAAATTCCAAACTGCAGGATAACTTCGGATTTTATCGTCGGCTTTCCAACAGAGACCGAAGAGGAGTTTATGGACACAATGAGTTTGGTGGAAGAGGTGAAATATGACAGCATTTTTGCCTTTATGTATTCGCCAAGAGAAGGCACAGTTGCAAGCAAAATGGACGGGCAAGTGCCACAAGAAGTCAAACAAAGAAGGGTGAACGAACTTCTCGCCCTCGAAAAGAAAATTCAGAAAAAAGAAGGTAAGAAATAATGGCTCAAAAGGTCAAAGAACCATCAGATATGATGAAACATTATCTGCACATGAAAGAGCAATATAAAGATTGCATCTTGTTTTATCGTCTTGGAGATTTTTACGAACTTTTCTATGAAGACGCAATTGAAATTTCCAAAGTCTTGGACTTGGTGCTCACTGGGAAAAATTGCGGGCTTGATGAGCGAGCACCGATGTGCGGTGTGCCTTATCACGCTGCGGAAGGGTATATCGCAAAACTTGTTTCGCTTGGATACAAGGTTGCAGTTTGCGAGCAACTGACCGAGCCAAAGAAAGGTGTGAAGATTGTTGAGAGAGACGTTGTAAGAGTTGTGACGGCGGGCACGGTTGTCGATGACAGTATGCTTGAAGAACGAAAAAACAACTATATTATGTCGGTGTTTTTAGGTGACGACAAACTCTCTGTGGTCTATTGCGACATCACGACTGGCGAGTTTAATCTTTGCCACTTCGACGGCGGACTTGAAAGCAATTTTGCTGATTTATTAAATCGTGTTATGCCGTCTGAGGTGATTGGAAACAGCAGTGCGAAGATATTTTACAATAATCTTCCAATTCTCAAGTTTGGCGTTTATCCAAAGTTTGAGGAGTATTTTGATTATGCGTTTGGAATGGCGAAGGCGACTGAGAACATAGACAAACAGTTTGGGCAGAACGCCGTCAATGTCTTTGAACTTAAATCAAACAAGCAGGACATTCCAGCGATTGGGGCACTTTTGGAATATTTGCAGGAGACGCAGAAGAGGTTGCTTAAAAACATAAACAAAATCACCAAGGTCAAAAACAATCAATATATGGTCATTGATATGAACACAAGACGAAATCTCGAACTTGTGGAGTCAATCAGAGAGCGAAAGAGGTATGGCTCGCTTTTGTGGCTTATGGATATGACAAAGACGAGTATGGGTGCGAGGAAATTTCGTTCTATGTTTGACCAACCGCTCCAAAACTCGACAGAAATCAATGACAGGCTTGACAGCGTTGAGGAACTTTCAAAAAATCTTATTTTGAGAGACAGGCTTTCGGAAACCCTCTCAAACATCAGAGATATTGAGAGAATAAGCGGAAAGATTGCATATGGAAACATCTTGCCGAAAGATTTGATTGGGCTCAGGCAGTCACTCAATCAAGTGCCAAACATAAAGAATTTGCTCGCCAATATGAAATCAAAGAAACTGGTGAATATACGGGAGAATTTGGTGGATTTTGGAGAGATTGTGAAACTTCTTGAAAGTGCTATTGTCGACAATCCACCTGCACTTTTGAAAGACGGCGGATATATCAAGAAAGGTTTCAATCAGGAACTTGATGAACTTAGAGATGCCAAAGATATCGGCAAGCGTGAGTGCGATAAACTCGAGGAGTTGGAGAAGGCTCAGACAGGAATAAAAAATCTTAAGATTGGCTTCAACAGCGTCTTTGGATATTACATAGAGGTCAGCAAAGGACAGACTGACCTTGTTCCGCTTCGATATATCAGAAAGCAGACGATTGCAAATTCGGAGCGTTACACGACGGAAGATTTGCAGAAAATCGAGGACAAAATCTTAAATTCGGAAGAAAATGCGAAAAAACTTGAGGAAAAACTCTACAAAATGCTCATCGAGTATCTTTCAAATTATCTTTCTGCATTTTCAGATGTTGCGAAACTTATTGCGGAGACGGACGCACTGCTCTCTCTTGCTCAAGTCGCCGTCAAATACAATTTCTGCAAGCCTCAGATAAGCAAAAGCATCAAAAAAATTGAGATTGTGGAAGGCAGACATCCAGTTGTTGAGAGGTTTGTCAAAGAGGGGGCGTTTATTGCAAACGACACACTTCTTGACTGTGAGGACAACCAGATGATGATTATCACTGGACCGAATATGGCGGGCAAAAGCACATATATGAGGCAGGTCGCAATCATAACTTTCCTTGCTCACATTGGCAGTTTTGTCCCAGCAAAGAGTGCCCAAATCTCAATCACTGACCGAATTTTCACTCGTGTTGGGGCGAGTGACGACTTGGCGTTTGGGCAAAGCACATTTATGGTTGAGATGAGCGAAGTCGCAAACATCTTGGCAAACGCAACCGACAGAAGTCTTGTTGTTCTTGACGAAATTGGCAGGGGAACATCCACCTTTGACGGTCTTTCAATCGCTTGGGCGGTTGTGGAGTATATCTGCAAAAAACTCAACTGCAAAACGCTTTTCGCCACGCATTATCACGAACTTTCCGAACTTGAGGGTGTCATTGAGGGTGTGAAGAATCACAAAATCACCGTCAAAGAGGTCGGTGACAACATTGTCTTTTTGAGAAAGATTGTCAGAGGGAGTGCAAATCGAAGTTTTGGTGTGGAAGTTGCCCAACTTGCTGGCGTTCCGCAAGAAGTCATCGACAGGGCGAAGGAAATCAGTTTGAATCTTGAAAGTGTAAATCAAAAACTTGATATGAATATGTTTGGCGAGGATAAAGAACGCAAACTTCAAGAAAGAAACAACAAACTTGGGCAAAAACTCCTCTCAATGCTCAAAGATTTGGACATCAACAGACTTTCCCCAATGGAGAGTTTTGAAGTTTTGAATGACCTCATAACAAGAGCGAAAGAGGAGTAGGTAGAAAGTTTTTAAAGGAGAAGAATATGGCTATCAATGTGTTGTCACCGAGAATTTACAATCGTATCGCCGCAGGAGAAGTGGTCGAAAAGCCAGCCTCTGTGGTCAAGGAACTTGTCGAAAACAGCATAGACGCTGGAGCGAGCAAGATTAAGATTGAGATTGTTGGTGGCGGAATAAAAAAGATTTCTGTGTCTGACAATGGATGCGGAATTTCAAAAGATGACCTTCCGCTTGCCTTCTTGCCACACGCAACGAGCAAGATTTCAGATATTGATGACCTTGACGGCATTGTTACGCTTGGGTTTCGCGGAGAGGCACTTGCAAGCATTGCTTCTGTTTCGCTTGTAAACCTTTCCACAAAGACCAAAGAGGCGGAAACTGGATACAAGATTGAAGCAAACGGCGGAGAAATTTCAAAAGTGGTGGAGGTTGCGAGACTTGACGGCACAACCATCACGGTCTGTGACCTTTTCTACAATACTCCAGCAAGAGCAAAATTTTTGAGAAAGCCAAAATCTGAGGAGAGTGATATCACGCATTTGGTGGAGAAGTTTATGCTTGCTCATCCTGAGATTTCTTTTGAGTATGTGGTGGACGGTAAAAGCATTTACAACCACGCCAGCGGAAGCCTTGACGAAGTGGTCTATCTTATTTACGGAAAAGAGGTCTATGAAAATCTTTTGAAACTTGACCACGAAGAAGACGGGGTCAAGGTGGGAGGATATATCGTTTCTCCAAAACTCTCGAAGCCAAACCGCACATTCCAATCACTCTTTGTAAACGGCAGATATGTCGAGAATTTTATGGTCTCTGCTTGCGTGCAAGGGGCTTATGAGCATTTTCTTATGAAAGGAAGATTCCCTATCTACATTTTGAAACTGGAAATTCCTTTTGATAGGGTCGATGTCAATGTTCATCCAAACAAAAAAGAGGTCAAATTTGACAATTCTTCAAGAATTTTCGGTATAATTCGCAGGGCTGTTGAGAAGGCTCTCGTTTCGACAAATTTGATTGCGGACTTCCAGTTTACAAGTGAAGAAGAAAAGGAATGGAGCAAGTTCGACATAAATGTGGATAAAGAGCCAGAGCGCACTGGCTTTGATGCTTATCCTCAAACAAATTTTGACAAGATGACGGAAAGCGAGGGTGCAAGTTTCAGAGTCTCTGTGGATGATGAGAGTTTGAAAGAGAAGGTTGTCTCTCCAAAAGAATACCAAAAGAAAGGCATTGAAATCATAAATATGCCAGAATTTTCTTCTGTTAAGTCGGATGTGAAGGCAAAAAACCGACCAGGCGGAAACATTTTTTTTGACCAGTCAGGTGACAGCCTCTTGCACGAGGTCGAACTCAGCGTCAAAAACGAGATGAAAGCGGAGAATTTGCCAAAGGTGGAAAAAGAGACCTTTTTGACTTCAAATATTGAGAAAATCAAGATTGTGGGTGCGGTTTTCAAGACCTACATCATAACAGAATTTGAGGACGCGGTCTACATCATTGACCAACACGCGATGCACGAGCGACAAAATTATGAGAGACTCAAGGAGCAGATTGAGAAAAACAATGTCGCAAAACAAGACCTTCTCATCCCTTACAAAGTGGAACTTTTGGCAAAGGATATGGAGCAGTTTAGGGAAAGAATAGCAAATCTTGAGCAGATTGGCTTTGAAATAAGAGACAACGGCTCGAATTTTGAAATTTTGAGTGTGCCGTTTGTCATCTCTGGAATAAATTTGAAAAACTTTGTTGATGATATTCTGTCGAGCGACATCTACAATGACAAAACTGCCAGCGGAATTGTCAATGACAAACTCTGCCAAACCGCTTGCAAGCACTCAATAAGAGCGGGTGACAGCATTTCAAAGGAGGAAATCGTTTATTTGATTGAACAGATGCAAAAAAATGTTCCGCTTTGCCCACACGGCAGACCAATCATTGTCAAAATCAGCAAAAAAGATTTTGAGAAGATGTTTAAAAGGACTTTGTGATGAAGAAGTTTAAGGCGGTGTTTATCCTTGGCCCGACTGCTGTTGGGAAGACTTTTTTCAGCGTCAAACTGGCAAAAGACCTTGACGGAGAGATAATTTCTTCGGACTCAGTGCAAATTTACAAGGGGCTTGACATTGGCTCGGCGAAAGTGACAAAAGAAGAAATGCAGGGTGTCAAGCACTATGCGATTGATATTTTGGAGCCAGATGAGGAATTTTCGGTTTATGATTTTGTGGAATTTTCAAAGCAGAAAATCGCTGAAATCTCAGAAAATGGCAAATTGCCGATTGTCGTCGGTGGAACTGGGCTTTATGTCAAGGCGTTGACGCTTGGATATGACTTCGGCGGGACAAAAAAGGACGAAAATTTGCGAGAGAACTTGGAAAATTTGGCAAGAGAAAAGGGAAATGACGCACTTTTTGAAATTCTTAAAGAAAAAAATCCAACTATGGCGGAAAAAACGGACAAATCAAACACTGTTAGGCTTGTCAGAGCACTTGAAATTGCATTGTCGGACAAGGAAAAAGGAAAAAATGAGAGCCAAATTGACGCCTTGCTCATTGCGTTGAATCACGACAGAGAAAAACTCTATGCCGACATAAACAGGCGTGTGGATGTTATGCTTGAAAATGGATTGGTGCAGGAAGTTGAGGGGCTCAAAGCGAGAGGTCTTACAAAAGAAAACCAATCAATGAAAGCGATTGGGTATAAAGAGGTTTTGGCGTATCTTGACGGAGAATATTCCTATGAGAGAATGGTGGAACTTCTCAAACAGCACAGCCGAAATTATGCGAAAAGGCAACTCACTTTTCTTCGAGGAATGGAAAATGTGCATTTTGTCGAGGTTGAGGACAGAGAAAAAGCGTATGAAGAGATTTTGAGTTTGGTCAAAGATTGGCGGGGAAAATAAAGATTGAAAGAATGCAAGCGATTGTGTTCTTTTTTTTGGTGCAAAGAAATAAGATATCTTATGTTTAAGTCATACAAAGCACGCTCTTTTTTCAGTGGACTCAGGTTCACCTGTTCAAATGTTGTAAGGGAAAACAAGGGGAAACTTTTCCTCACTTTTTCACTTGTCACTGTGGCTGTTTTCGTCGGGGTTTTCCTCGCAATCAAAAACAACAACTCCTACAATCTTGGACAACTGCAAGAAATCGACCTATGTGATTTTTACAGCGGGGTGGTCGCCTCGTCCTCGGCGTTTATGTCTCGATGTGTCTCGCTTGTGGTCAATCTTCTGTTGCTCACTGCATTGTCTTTCAGTCCATATCTCTTTCCTCTTGCACAAGTGCTTTTCTGTTTCAGGGGGTATTTGCTTGGGTTGAACATCACACTCGTTTTCATTTTTTATGGCATAGGCTCGATTGTGACAGTCATCGTTGTCGTCATCCCTTGCCAACTTATTTCGCTTTTTCTGCTGGTGGGGTTCTATCTCATTTTCTCCAAAATAAACTCAAATTGCAGAAGATTTGGCTGTTGCGAGTGCAATCGTTTCGTTTTTGTGATTTCCGCACTTGCTCTTCTTTTGCTTGTGAATTTGGTCGAGACTTTTCTTTTGGTTTTGCTCAACGGGAATGTGATACTCGTCATTTAATCACTTTTGCATAAAATGACAACTTTTGCCTAACCTATTTGCAAAAGGAGTTTGTTTTATGGCAAAGTTTTTTAGAGGAACAATTCTCACAGTTTTGGCTCTTGCACTTTTTGTGTGCGGTTGCCAAATGAAAACAATGGTTACTTTTGCCTCAACTGAGGTGGACATAACGAGCAAAAGCGCGATTCTTATGGAATGTGACAGCGGAGAGGTCTTGTTTTCAAAGGACGAGACGAAGAGGCTTCCTGTCGCGAGTATGGTCAAGATGATGACGATTTTGATTTCGCTTGAGGAACTTCAGGAGGGGAATGTCGCTCTTGACACAAAAATAACCACTTCCGAAAATGCCTCTGGAATGGGTGGGTCGCAGGTTTTTATTGACCCGTATGTTGATTACACATTTGAGGACTTGCTCAAGTCTGTGATTATGGCGTCAGCAAATGACGCGAGTGTCGCTCTTGCGGAATACTTCAACGGAAACGAAAAAGCATTTACAAATCGAATGAACAAAAGGGCAAAGGAACTCGGAATGACAGACACTCATTATGTAAACTGCACAGGGCTTCCTGCACCAGAGCAATATTCTTCTGCGAAGGATACTGCCATTCTTCTTAAAGAGATTTTGAAGCACGACATTTATCACAAATACAGCACGATTTGGATGGATACTTTGACTCATCCATCTGGAAGAGAAACTGAACTTGTGAACACAAATCGTCTTATCAGGTACTATGAAGGGTGCGACGGAGGAAAGACAGGCTCGACAAACGAGGCGGGCTGTTGCCTTGGAGCATCTGCAAAAAGAAACGATATGAGGCTTATTTCGGTTGTGGTTGGAGCGCCAAACAGCAAGACGAGATTCAACGAAAGTGCAACACTTTTCAACTATGGTTTCAAAAACTTTGAAAGCAGAAAACTTGCAAACAGTGCGGTTGCAATCAAATCAATTCCAGTTTTGAAAGGAAAAACGGACAGTGCTGAGGTGTTTGCTTCGGAGGACTTCTCGGCGGTTGTGAAAAAGGGTGACGACTCAAATTATCAAGTCGACTTGAAAATCTCCGAAAGCGTCAAAGCACCGACAAAGTCAGGCAATGTTGTTGGAAAAATAATTATCTCCAAAAATGGAAATGTTGTGAAAGAAATTCCAGCCATTGTCAAAGAAAACATCAAACATCTGTCAACTTTTGAGACTGCAAAACATATTATAAATAAATGGTAGAAAATAAAGGCTAATCGCCTTTTTTTCTTTTAAAAAATGGTTGAATTTGTCAGTTTGTTGTGATATAATACAAGCCTAGACATTTTAGGAGAGGTTTATGAGCGAATACACAATTGAGAAAAAAGACGGAAAACTTACTATAAAAAAAGACAACAAAGAGATTTTGGGAAGATTTAAATCAATCACTCCAGACCCAGAATTTGAGGGATATTATTTGGGTGTGGTTGCTGGGAGGAAAAAATACCAAGTGATTTTTTCACGCATGGGAGAGTTTTTGCACGCCTTTGAAAAGAAAGAGAAAAATGCTGGAGTGTCAAAATTGATTGACGAGATTTTGGGCTCTGAAAATATTGTTGAGAGTATGCAAAGCGTCAAATCAAAGACTTTTTGGACGGACGAAAATGTTGTCAGGGCGTTTAGGACCAGACACGCAAATCGTTTCAAGGCGGAGAGTGTTGGCAAAAGCAAAGTTGACTGCAAGAGAGGAGAAGTTTTGTATAATCTTGAAAAAAACTGCATTGAAAAGTTTTTGGCAAAGCAAAACAATGTTTCTTTAAAGAATGCTATCAAATGCCAAAAATCTTCCAATCAATCTTCTGGAAAGTCCACAACTGCAGGAAGTGGCAAATAAGAGAGTGCTTTGGCACTTTTTTTGTTGGGTTTTGCTTGCGTTTGCAGGCATTTTTTGTTATAATTTTCTTGGTTTATATCTATTGGAGAGGTTATGGCAGAAATTGAAGTTGTTGAGAATGAGCAGAAAGAAGAAAGCAAGGATATGCTTTTGTCTTCTGGCGCCTACAGATTCAAACTCGACAACTTTGAAGGACCGCTTGATTTGCTTTTGCACCTTATCAAAGACGCAAAACTTGACATTGCGACTGTCAGACTTGCGGAGATAACTGGACAATATTTGGACTATATGCAGGACATCAAAAGCGTGGATATGGACAAAGCAAGTGAGTTTATCACGGTGGCTGCCACACTGATTGAGATTAAGTCAAAGAGCGTGCTTCCTGTCGAAAAGGAGGAAGAGCCTGACGAAGAAAGCGATGAAGAGATGCTCAGGAGGAAGTTGCAGGAGTATGCACTTTTCAAGGAGACCAGCAAAAAACTTAAGGACATTGAGGATGTAAACAAACTTTATCGTGCACCAGGCAAGGAGACGGAGAAGGTTAAAGTCGTCATCAAGGATATGGTGCTTGACCAACTGCTTGACGCTTTTGCAAAACTTTTGACCAGAGAGGAACTTAAAAAAGCAGTTCAAAATGAACAACCAAAGAAAATTGTCAAAGATCGATTTACTGTGGCAGAAAAAATCATCGCCATAAGAAATTTCGCAAAAGAGAGAAAGCGTTTTGAATTTGAGGAACTTTTTGACGAAGATATGACAAAGAGCGAACTTATAAACACTTTCCTCGCACTTTTGGAACTTCTGAAATTGCAAACGGTGAAGGTTGTGCAAAACGGCACATTTGGGAATATTGTCATAACGGCAAACGAGGTGTGATATGAATGTTGAAAACAAGAAAAACTTGGACGAGATAATCTTTTCTGTGCTTTTCGTCGCTGGAGAGGGCGTCGAGAAGTCTTTCATCGCGGAAAAACTCAACTTGACAGAGGAAGAAGTTGAAAAGACGATTCAGTCACTCAAAAAGAAATATTCGGGCGACGCTGGCGTGCATATAATCACTTACAAAAACAAAGTCCAACTTGCATCAAATCCCGCTTATGCAGATTACATCGGCGAGGTGTTGAATCCTATCAGAGAGAAAACTCTCACAAGAGCAGCACTTGAAACTCTTGCAATCATCGCCTACAAACAGCCTATCACAAAACTCGAAATCGAAGAGATAAGAGGGGTCAACAACTGCGATTATGCCATTCAGATTTTGGTCGACCAAGGGGTTATTGAGGTGGTCGGAAGAAAGGACGCGGTCGGCAAGCCACTTCTCTTCGGCACAACCGACGGCTTTTTGAAGAGGTTCAACCTTCAAGATTTGGCGGAACTTCCAGATTATGAGGGGCTTCTTGAGAGAATTAAGGTCATTGAAACAGGGGATGACCAGCAAAAGAGCGACAGCCTTTACAACGAATTTAAACTTCCTGATGAAGAGGAAATTCCAGACTTTTTGAAAGATGAAGAGGGTGTCAAACAAATCAAAGGCGACGACATTGCGTAATGGTGCAAGATTTTGTTAGATTTCAAACAAAAAAGATATTGCAAATTGAGGTGATATCTTTTTTTATTTTTCTTGTTTTAAAGACTGAAAACCTTTTCGTGTTTTATTTCTGTTTTTGAATTTTTGGAGAGAGTTGTTTCATATCATATCTTATGGACAAGCAAAAATCTTATGGTGAAAACTATCAGCAGGTGCATCTCAAACACACTCGCTCCGTCAAGTTTTGGCTCGTTACAGGTGGTGTTTGCTCTTTGACCTTGGTTTGCTTGGTCGTTTTGGGGCTTGTTTTATGAAAAAGTTTAGCATAAATCCCGTTGCTCTCGTCGTGTGGCTTTGGCTGGTGATTATGAATGGTTTTGTTGTTGCAACAAACTACATCTTTGCAATCACTATTCACGAACTAGGTCACTTCATTACGGCAAAAAAATTGGGCTACAAACTCTCAAAATTTTCGCTCTCTCCTTATGGCGTGGAACTTTCTTATTTTGGACAAAGCATAAATTACAGAGACGAACTTCTCATTGCTTTCGCTGGGCCAGCAGTGAATTTTGTTTCAGTGTTTTTTGTTTTGGGGCTTTGGTGGATTATGCCGACAATATATTTTTTCACGGAGAGTTTTGTCAGCATAAGTCTGCTTATTGCGCTCGTGAATTTGCTTCCAGCATATCCTCTTGATGGCGGAAGAATTTTCGTGTCGGCAAGTTCTCACTTCGTCAAAGATCGAACGGCAAAAAAGATAACCTATTTTGCAAATCTCTTTTTAGGCATTTTTTTCTTTGTGATGTTTGTCGTTTTTTTGTTTATAAATTTCAATCCGAGTCTACTTTTGTTTTCACTTTTCCTCTTTGCTGGAATATTAGATTTGAGGTTTTCATCGAGATTTGAAAAGATAAATATATTTGCAAAAAATATGAAAAATTTCACAAAACCAAACATCTATTGTGTGAGTCCTGACACAAGACTTTGCGAACTTCTGTCGAGACTTCAAACCTCAAAAACAATTATTTTTTGTGTAATTTTTGAAAACGGGAAAACTGTCAATTTAAGCGAAAAAATGGTGATTAATTTATCTTTAAATTATCCATACGAAACAAAATTGAATGAAATATTTAATTATTAAAAAAATACGAATTTATTTTTTTTGAAAATAATTTTCCATTCGTATTTTCCGTATTTTAAAATATTTTTGATTTATTTGTTTTCTTTTACCAAAAATGGAATAAGTCTGTCAATATTTTCTCTTTCAAAATGATATAATTTATCCATAATTTCATCCAATTCTTTTGAGATGTCTTTGTGGTCGGCTTTGTCTTTTATGCATGTGAGGATGCCCATAAATGTGCCAAGAAGCATCATCTCTGCGATGTTTCTTGTGCTTTTGTCCATCATTGTACCCATATTGACACTTGTCCAAAGTCTTGCTTTTTCAATCCAGTTGTTGTCCTTCAAGTCCTCAATTCGCTCCGCTTTGGCAAAGTTTTCACATTCTTTCGCAAGGCAAGAATATTCATCTTGTTCTTTTGAAAGTTCGCTTATCAAGTCGTTGTCCTGCACTTTGAGGATGATGTCTCCAATTGACTGAATTGCCGTTTTTGTGTTTTGGTAAATTGCGTTGAGATATTTTGTTAGTGATTCTTTTTCGTCCATAATTTTCTCCTTGATTATATTGTGGACAGATAAAATTTTTATATTCAGTTTTTTGACAATATTCGCTCTTTTTCGCATTTTCAAAAATGAATACATCTTGAATTGTTTCTCAAAATAGGAGTATGAAAACTTCAACAAAAATTCTGACAATTTTGGCTGTTGCCACAGTCGTTCCGACTATCTTTCTTTTTAAGTATCTTTTGGATGCAATCGTTCCAACAGGGACTTCGTTTGTGGTGAGTATGACGCCACTAGGTTGGGTTGCACTTGCATTTTTGGTCGCGTCGACAATTTTTGTCGGAATTTTGTTTTTTAAACTTGTTCAAAAGCAGAGATTGGCAAGTGCACTTTTTTTGACGATTGTTCCTTTGACGCTTGTTTACGGAGTCTTTGTGGCATATGTTTCTTCCATAAACGAAATGACGGACATCACCGCTCAATCTATCAAAACAATGATGAAAATTTCTCCGGGCGAACAGTCGCAAAGTGCAATGCTTTGGGTTGGACTTGCAACTGTGGTCTATCTTCTTCTTTTGTTTGTCATCATAATTTCTTTATGCAGTCCTTTGACCAAAGTGGAAAAGGTGACGAAAAATCTTGGCGATGGCAGACTTAAATCTGATGACTTCAAAGTGGGAGGAGTCAAGCAATTTAAGGAGATTGAAAATTCACTCAACAAAATCAACTTCCAATACAAGCAAAAAGAAAACAAACTCAAGCAAACTGACCTACAAAAACAGAAAAATCTTTCAAAGCAGTTTTTCAGATTTCTTGGTGAAGAGGGACTGGCGGAATTGGAACTTGGAAAACACGTCAAAAAGACTGCGACCTTGCTGTTGTGCGATTTGGAGTGTGAGAAGGCGAAAAACAAGACACTCAGCCTCGAAGAAAATTTCAATTATATAAATTCCTATTTGAAAGTGGTGTATCCGATTATAAAAAGGTTTAACGGCTTTGTTGACAAATTTCTTGGCGACGGCGTTTTGGCAGTTTTTTCAGAACCTCAAGAGGCCATTCTTTGTGCACACGCACTTGTCAAGGCGATTGAAGTCAAAAACAAAGGGCAGAAGGAACTCTTGCCAATTGAGGCAAAGATTGTTGTGGACACGAGCGAGGTGGTTTTTGGAATAGTTGGTGAGGACGATAAAAAAGAGCCACAAATCATAAGCGAGGTCTTGGACAATTTGAAAAAGATGCAGGAGACAAATGCTTACATCGGCACGAAAATGTTGGTCTCAAAGCAGGCGTTGAACAGCCTTCCGCAAAATTTTGAATTTGATTACAGATACACGGGCGTTTTGGAAGTCGATGACAAAAAAATACCTCTTTATGAGAGTTTGGAGACATTTGGCAAGAGGAAGAAAGAGAAGATTTTGAAGTTGAAAAACAATTTTGAGGCGGGAGTTCGTGCTTACAATCAAAAGAAGTTTAAGCAAGCGAAACAGGAATTTGAGAGCGTGTTGCATTATATGCCAGATGACACGCCTGCTTATGTCTATTTCAACAAAACTCTTGAAAAACTTAAGGAAAGTGCGTGAGAGGCTTAAACATATCAAAGTTTCTTGACAAAATGTGAGTTTTTCTTTAAAATAAAGACGAAATGTTTAAGAAAAAACCTAAGACTTACAAAAAGTGTCCAAGATGCGGAAATAAGTGTTTGATGGCTCAAGAGAATTGCGAGGAGTGTGGGCTTATTTTTGGTCGCCTTGAATATGCTTCAAACAGAGCAGCAAAAGAGAAGATTAGGCATTTCGACAAAGATTTCGTCATTTACACAAACCAATATCCAAGCGATGTCTCTTGGATAAAAATGCTTCTTCTCACGTTTTTCACTGGACTTGTGGGCGGGCATTATTATTATGTGGGCAAATATTGGAAGGGCGCTCTTATGACCGTCGGGTTTATTTATTTGGTTTTTTGCACAATCTTCAATGCGGAACTTGTGAACGCTTTGACGAGTTATTACGCTTATTTTCCAATCGGTGTTTTGGGGCTTTCTTGGATTGTCAGTCTGATTTATGTCGCTTGCAAAAAGTTTAAAGTTCCAGTGATTGTTGAAATGCCAAAACAGGTGCAAGAGGTGGTGAAATGAGAGTTGTTGTTGGAATTTCAGGAGGAGTTGATTCTTCGGTTGCTGCATATTTGCTCAAAAAACAGGGGCACGATGTCATTGGGCTCTTTATGATAAATTGGGAGGAGCAGGACGGTCAGTGCACCGCTGAAGATGACTATGAGGATGTCAAAAGGGTGTGCAACAAAATTGGCATTCCTTATTTTTCTGTGAATTACGCAAAGGAATATTATGACCGCGTCTTTCAATATTTCTTGGATGAATATAAGGCAGGTCGCACGCCAAATCCAGACGTGCTTTGCAATCGTGAAATCAAATTTGGTCCGTTTTTGGAAAAAGCGAGACAACTCGGGGCGGACAAAATCGCAACTGGGCATTATTGCAAAAATTTCACAAAAGACGGCAAAACTTACCTTGCAAAAGCAAAAGATTTGTCGAAAGACCAGTCGTATTTTTTGAATCAATTAAATCAAGACCAACTCTCCTCCGTAATCTTTCCACTTGCGGACATTGAGAAGACTGAGGTGAGAAGAATCGCGAAAGAACTTGGGCTTTCGACCGCTGAGAAAAAAGATTCCACAGGAATTTGCTTTATTGGGGAGCGAAATTTCAGGAAATTTTTGAAACAATATCTTCCTGCAAAGGCGGGAGACATCTGCACGCTTGATGGGAAGATTGTTGGCAGACACGAAGGTCTTATGTATTACACGATTGGACAGCGAAGAGGTTTGAACATCGGTGGGAAAAGCGACGGAAACGGCGAGAGATGGTTTGTTTTGAAAAAAGACCTGAAGAAAAACATCCTTTATGTAAGCCAAGGCGAGTGCGAAGAACTTTTCTCAAACGGACTTTTTGCCGACACTTTCAATTGGATTCCAGAAATGCCAAAAGAAAAGGAGTTTGAGTGTTTTGCCAAGTTTAGATACCGCCAGCCTGACCAAAAAGTACACGTGAAAATTCTCGATGACACGCATATTCAAGTCGATTTTGTGGAAAAGCAGAGGGCGATCACCGAGGGACAATTTGTTGTGCTTTACACGAGTGAGGGAGTTTGCCTAGGTGGTGGAATAATTGACAAAAAATATTAAAAAAGGTGAGCGAGGGATTGTCTTTTATTTTTTGTTTCAAATTTGAACCGATTTTTAAATTCTTTTTACTTCACCTTTTGAGATTTTGTAGCATTTTCCGTATAATTTTTTGTTTCCTTCGTCATCAACCAAAAGATATGAGCCGTTTGGGATGCCTAGAAAATCTTTTTCGTTTGACATAGGCAAAATGTAATCGTTCACAATATCAATTTCATCAAGGGGTATTTGATAGGTTTTTGTTTTTCCGTCAAAGTGCGGAATGATGATTTCATCGCAAAATCCCAAGCCCTCAAACCACCTTGGCTCATCAAGGTCGGCAAGTTCTTCTGGAAAATTTGCAACCGTCTCACATAAATTCATTGCTCCAGCAGAAGTTCCAATCACGATGCCTTTAAAGTTTTTTAAGATGTTTTTGAGATTTATTTCCTTGAAGAAATTTTGTTGACATAAGCATTTGCCACCACTAAGGATGATTATATCTGCATTTTCCAAAATTTCTTTTGCGTTTGATTTGTTTCGACTGTCAAGCACAATCTTTTCTTTGAAAGGTTCTTTTTTGAAGGTTAAATCAAAACTTTTGAAAACAAGAGCGGAGCGGGTGTCATTTTCGATTGTGTTGTTTGGGTCATTGCAAACCCACACGAGTCGATTTTTTGCTTTTAAATTCTTTTTAAGGTTAGTCAAAATTTTGTTTTTGTTTTTGATTTTGGTTGGAGTTCTGCTTCCGTCTTCATTGTGTCGGTGAGTGACAAGACGGCTTGTCAAGATAAATGTCATAATTCCTCCTTTCAATCAAAAAACAAAATATTAAATTTTTGATAAAAATAGTTGGCGCAGAGAAGGAGATTCGAACTCCTGGTGCGATTTCTCGCACACAGCCTTTCCAGGGCTGCACCTTAAACCACTCGGACATCTCTGCATTTGTCGCAAACTGCATTTAGATTTGGTTTGAATTTAAAATTATTTGCCACCAAAAACCAATAAGAGCGGTTTAAGGTGCATTTGGGGTCCCCAAAAATTTTTAATTTTAGGGGAGAAGAGAGAAACAAGCGTTAGGGCGAAACTTTCAAACCTTTGAAAGTGAGCAAAAAGCGAAGTTTCGAACGCAAACCACTCGGACATCTCTGCATTTGTCGCAAACTGCATTAGATTGGGTTTGAATTTAAAATTATTTGCCACCAAAAACCAATAAGAGTGGTTTAAGGTGCATTTGGGGTTCCCAAAAATTTTTAATTTTAGGGGAGAAGAGAGAAACAAGCGTTAGGGCGAAACTTTCAAACCTTTGAAAGTGAGCAAAAAGCGAAGTTTCGAACGCAAACCACTCGGACATCTCTGCATAGGTTTGGGAAGCACCAACTCCGTTTAACGCGGGCACGATTTACGAAATGTAAATCTAACCGCTACTGCGTTGGTTCTCCTCCAAGTCTCTCTCCATTAAGGTGAGATGACTCAAAGGTTTTTCATAACGCGCCGCGCAAATTGAAGTTTGCTCATCGCAAGCGCTCGGGGAGCGTTTGTTTGCTCCGCCTCACGACCAAGCGAAAATCTCGAATACCCTCGATTTTGTCGTGACTTGAAGTTGTATTTTTTTATATTTCCTCCAAGTCTCTCTCCATTAAGGTGAGATGAATCAAAGTTTTTTTCGTTATGTTCACTTCCAAAGCATATTAAAGATACCACAAATGAAAAAGTTTTGCAAGCGATTTTTAGTTTAAACCTTTTCAGTTTTTAGACAATAGTATATTTTGTTGACACAATCTCCTTTTGTGTGCTATTATACCTACAAATGAGGAAAAATGGAGACAAAAGTATGGCAAAAGAAGATTTGAGGGTTATCAGAACAAGGAAATTGCTTTCTAAGGCATTGAAAGATTTGTTGCAAGAAAAATCGTTTGACAAAATTACAGTCAATGACATCTGTGACAAGGCAATGGTGCATAGGGCGACTTTTTACAACCATTTTATTGATAAAATTGATTTATTGGACTATGTTTTTGACGAAATGCAGAACGAAATTTATCAAAATGTTGTGAAATTGACCGATTTCAACTCATCAAAAGAGATGTATATTGCAATTTTAAGCAAAATTATTGATTATGTTGATCAGCATAGAAAAGAGATTAAACTTATTTTGAAAAACAGCACAAAGGAATTTCAGACAATTTTGTTTGACGCGATTCGCAGAGGAATTTCTTATTTGGTGGCAAAGTGCAACGACAGCAGTCCTTATGAGGACATCCTTGATGAAATTGTAAGTTTTTTCACTGGCGGGTTTTCAAGGTTGTGCATTGAACTTATTTTGTCTGATAAACCAATCAAGAAGGATATGATTATGGCTTATTTGGAAAGCATTTTGAATGTGACGATTTTATAAAATTTGGAGAAAGTATGGCATTGAAATCAATTTATGAAATTGGAGAAAAAATTGGCGTAAAAGAGGAAAATGTAATTCCTTATGGGAAGAATTGTGCGAAGTTAGAAAATGAAAATGGGGGCAAAAAAGGAAAACTTATTTTGGTCTCTGCAATGACTTCAAACAAGACAGGCATCGGAAAAACAACAGTCTCAATTGGGCTTGCTGACGCAATAAATCGTTTGGGAAAATCTGCGACTCTTGCTCTGAGAGAGCCGTCTCTTGGTCCAGTGTTTGGCATCAAAGGTGGTGCGACGGGCGGTGGTAGAGCAAAAATTGAGCCGAGTGATGAGATAAATTTGCATTTCACAGGTGATTTTGACGCAGTTACGCAAGCAAACAACTTGCTCGCGTCAATAATCGATAACCACATCTTTCAAGGCAACGAACTGCAAATTGACCCTCAAAAAATTTTCTTCAAAAGATGTCTCGATGTGAACGACAGAAGTCTCAGGCAAATACAATACAAAATTGGTGATGTTGAGATTTGCACTGGGTTTAACATAACTGCGGCGAGTGAGGTTATGGCTGTTTTGTGTCTAAGTGAAAACATTGAGTCTTTGAAGAAAAATCTTGGAAATATTTTGGTTGCACTAAACAAAAAAGGAAAGCCTATTTTTGCAAAAGATTTGCAAGCGGAAAATGCAATGGCAATTCTGCTTAAAGATGCAATCAAACCAAATCTTGTGCAGACACTTGAGGGGACACCAGCACTTGTTCACCTTGGACCATTTGCAAATATTGCTCACGGGTGCAACAGCAATGTCGCCACGAAGTTTGCTCTGTTGCACTCAGATTATTGCGTCACCGAGGCGGGCTTTGGAAGTGATTTGGGAGCGGAAAAGTTTTTTGATATAAAGTCAAGGTTGATTGGAAAGACGCCAGATGCTGTTGTGCTTGTCATTGTGATTGATGTGATAAAAGAACACGGAAATGGTGACCTTAAACTTGGATTTGAAAATGTTAAAAAACACATAGAAAATTTGAGAGATGTTTTCAATGTACCTTTTGTTGTGGCAATAAACAAACATAGTTCGGACAGCAAAAAGGACATCCAAATGACTTTGAAATTGTGTGAAAATGAAAAAGTGAATGTTGCAGTTTGTGATGCCTTTGGAAAAGGCGGAGAAGGTTGCAAAGAACTTGCCGAGAAAACTTTGAGAGTTTGCGAAGAGAAAAAGCGCACAAAATTTGCGTATGAGATGAGTGACGATATAAAAACAAAAGTTGAAAAAATTGCAACGAAAGTCTATGGTGCTGGAAGAGTTTTGTGTAGCAAAATTGCAGAAGAAAAAATTGCCCTTGCGGAGAAATTGGGCTTTGGGAAATTTTTCGTAAACATTGCAAAAACGCAGTTCTCTTTTTCGGATGATAAAAACCTTTTGGGTGCTCCAAAAAATTTCGATTTTCACATTTCTGACATTGAAATAAGAAGTGGGGCAAATGTCATTGTCGCGATTGCTGGGAATATGTTGTTGATGCCAGGGCTTTCAAAAAATCCAAATTATAAAAATATGAAAATTGATAAAAATTCGAAAATTTCGGGTTTATTTTAAATAAAAAAGGTGCAAAATTGCATCTTTTTTAATTTTTTCTATTTTTTTTGTATTTTTTATTATTTTTTTAATTAAAGAAAAAGTGTGATTTTTCGCTTTTTTTAAATTTATTTTATAAAAAATTTTTCGTTAAATATCACTGCTTTATTTTTTGGAGAAAGATTTTTTGCTAATAAATGATATTTTTTAGCCTCTTGATAATTTATTGGAAAATACAACCTTGAAAGTTCGATATATGGAATAATGTTTGAATAATCTATAGATACAAAACCAGAATTATTTTTGCAATGAAGTGCACATTCATACCAAAAAATTGATGACGGATTATCTTTTTCTCTTTCGCAAAGTTGTGCTATTTTGCAACACAATTCGCTTGTCGGAGTGTGAGAGGATAGGGCATTAAAAAGTTGCATTTTTGCACTTTTTTCATCTTTTTTAATCAAAAAACAATCAGAAAGCATCATTTGTGCTGAGAGGTTGTCAGGCGGATAGGTGTTTGGAATTTTTATGAATTTCTTTAAATTTTTTATTGCACTTGAAATGTATCCGTTGAAGTAGAGTTCTCGTGCATAATAAAACAATTCTCGTGGAGAAAATTCCACCTTATCTCTTTTCATTTTTTGATATATTTTCAAGTTTCGTTTTTGTTTGTTTTGTTTTATTTTTCTATGTTCGATGACGATGTCGGAGTTGATAATTTTCCCACTAGGAATTATGACTTCGTGCACTCTGCTCGACCAAGTGAAATTTTTTGAGCGTTTCAAGATTCGTTCTCGATTGAAGAGGAAATGAGGGTTTCCGTTTTCGTCAAAATTTTGTGCATATTTGCACATACAGACATCAAAGTCAGTGCCAGAGGTTTTGAGAGTGAGAATTTTTTGGGTGTTTTCCTCGCTTATAACATCATCCGCATCAAGCCACATTTGATAATCACAGGTTGCTTTGCTGAAAGAAAAATTTCTTGCCTTTGCAAAGTCGTCGCACCACTCAAAATCAAAAACTTTTTCTGTGTAAGATTTTGCAATTTCCTTTGTGCCGTCGGTTGAGCCAGTGTCAACGACGATTATCTCATCGGCAAATTTCTTTGCACATTCCAAAACCCTTGCGATTGTCTCTTTTTCGTCTCTTACAATCAGACACACTGAAAGGGTGAAAGTTTTGCAGTCCATAAGAATTTTTATGCAAATTTGGCAAAATTGTTGAAAAACTTGCATTTCTGTTTTGAAATTTTTTTTCTTTATGATAAAATCCCAATTATGAAGATTGAGAATGGTTTTAATTTCAAGACTTTTGAGAGAAGACGAAAAAAGTTTTTAAAAGCAAACAAAAAGAAGAGTTTTGTCATTTTGGGAGGGGAAGGGAAAGTTATGTTTTCTGTTCCTCACGCTGTCAAGCAGGTGCGACTTGGAAAAGTGAAGTTTGCAGAACCAAACACGCTCGCTCTTGCTCTTGAAATCAGAGAAAAGACAAACATTCCTATGATTGTCAAAACTGCTTGCTTCAACGATGACGCAAACTTCGACCTTATATGTCCATACAGGGAGGAACTCAGAAAATACATCGAGGGAAACGGAATAAAATACCTCGTCGATCTTCACAGTCTAAATGCAAACAGGGAGCAGGACATTGACCTTGGCGTCAACTTTGGACTCAACATCGCACCAGACGAGAAGATGTTTGATTTTCTTGAGAAAGAGTTTGCAAAACGCGGGTTTAAGGTGGTGATTGACCAACCTTTCAACGGCGGGGCTCGAACCATCTCATCCTTTATCTCGAGGCAATGCGGAATTTGGACATTGCAACTTGAAATCAATACAAGATATCTGTATTTCGCAGATAAAGTGGAAAGATTGCAGGAGATTATTTCTGTTCTCTTCAGGCTGATAGAAAAAATCAACAATGATAAAAGCAAAAACGAATAAATAGAAGGAGATACAAAAAAATGAGAAAAATTGCAATTATGACCGACAGCAACAGCGGAATCACTCAAGATGAGGCAAACAAACTAGGGATATTTGTCGTTCCTATGCCGTTTATTATTGACGGAGACATATATTTTGAGGGAGTAAATTTGTCCATTGACAAGTTTTATGAGATTCAAGACAGCGGGAAGAGAATCACGACTTCCCAGCCTAACATAAACGAAATTGTCGACAAGTGGAAAGAAATTCTCAAGGAATACGACGAGATTGTTCACATTCCGATGTCAAGCGGGCTTAGCCAAAGTTGTGAAACGGCGACTTCTTTTGCCGAAAACTTTGAGGGCAAGGTGCAAGTGGTGGACAACAGGAGGATTTCAATCACTCAAAAGGCTTCTGTTTTTGACGCGGTTAAAATGGCAAAAAACGGATTGTCTGCTCTTGAAATCAAAAAGGAATTGGAGGAAAATGCTCTTCAGTCTTCCATTTATATTATGGTTGACACTCTCAAATATCTCAAACAGGGCGGACGCATAACTCCAGCGGCTGCGGCAATTGGAACTGTTTTAAACATCAAGCCTGTGCTACAGATTCAAGGAGGAAAACTTGACCAATATACAAAGGTTATGAATGTTAAGTCTGCGAAGGCAAAGATGATTGAGGGATTGAAAAAAGATTTGGAAGGTCGCTTTGCAGAATTTGTCAAGGCGGGCGAGATGAGAATCTCAGTTGCTCACACTCAAAATGACGAAAATGCACAGATTTTCGCTGAGGAACTTAAGAAAAACTTTCCAAATGTTCCAATTGAGTATGTCGACCCATTGTCACTTTCTGTGGCAACTCACATAGGCAAGAAGTCTCTCGCTTGTGGGTGTTATAGGGTTTATTAAAATTCAAAGTGTCTGGTTTTTGTGCGGTTTTGTAAGCCTGAATTTGTGTTTCTCGCCATTCTTTGTCGAAAGATAGAAAATCACAGGTTTGGGAAAAGGTTATGAGGTTTTTATGAAAGATTGTATTTTTTGCAAAATTGTAAATGGCGAAGTTCCGTGTTATAAGATTTATGAGGATGATTTTTGTTTGGCATTTTTGGATATTTCAAATGATGCATATGGACACACTTTGGTTGTTCCGAAAAAACATTATGAAAACATCATAACTTGCAATGCCTCTGTCCTTGCAAGACTTATGGAAGTTTGCAAGAAACTTGCAACTCACTTTGTCAAAGATTGTGGATTTGACGGCGTCCACATTTTGAATAACTGTGGAATCACTGCGATGATTAATCACATCCACTTTCACATCTTCCCAAGAAAAGAGGGTGACGGCAAGGAGATTTACACAAATTTGGGGAGTTCTGGGGCAGAACTTGAAGATGTTTGCAAAGCCTTGAAGATGTCAGACGAAAAACCTCAAACAACAGAGCCTGAAAGTGAGAGCTCTGTGATTTTGTATACTGACGGAGCGTGCTCGGGAAATCCAGGTGCTGGCGGTTGGGCATCCATTTTGTCCTTCAAAGGCAGAGAAAAAATCTTCTCTGGAGGCGAAAAGGAGACGACAAACAATCGTATGGAACTTATGGCGGTCATTGTTGGGCTTGAAAATATCAAAAAAGGCAACAAGGTGTCTGTTTTCAGCGACAGCGCGTATGTCGTCAACGCTTTCAATCAGGGCTGGATCGAAAATTGGAAGAAGAGGAATTGGAGAACGAGTGCTGGCGATGAGGTTGCAAACAAGGAACTTTGGCAGAGGCTTTTGTCCGCAATGGACGGCTTGGAAGTGGAATTTGTCAAGGTTAAAGGTCACAGCGACAATGAGAAAAACAATCGTTGCGATGCCTTGGCAAGAGAGGAGATTTTGAAACTTTCTGATTGAGAAATTTGTGCTTAAAATTCTTCATTATTTTAAAAATATTGGATACTCTTTGAAATGGATGCTCTTTGAAAAACGCCGAGATTTTGGCGTTTTTTTTGAACAGCGTGTTTGGAAGTGTTTTGGGGTTAAGTTTATATTTTAAATATCAAAAGAAGCGCAACCGTTACGAGCGTGGAAAAGATTGCGTGGCAAAATTTTTGCAGAATGAAGAATCTTGCGGGCATTTTTATGCTTGAAAGCATTGTGAGAGATTGAAGCACGGTGGAAATTCCGCCAAAACTGATGACAAACGAGCAGAGAATGGTCGCAAGGTTTAGGTTTTGCAGGCTGGAGATGTCTACGCATCCTTTCGTGATTTCGATCACACCTTCGACAAAAAATCTCAATGTGTCTGGCAAAAGGGAAAGAAGTGGCGAAAAGCACTCAATGACAATGAAGAAAATGGTTATTATGCAACCTACGGAAAGAATCGCGAGCGTGGAGTTTAGGACGATTTCGCTTATGTCCGATTTCTTCTGAGCGAAGTTTTGATCTTGCGGAAGCGGAGATTCGTCTTGGAGGGAGTTGTTTTGCCTTAATTTGAGTCTTCCAAACAAAATGCCATTCAAAATTGCACCGAGAACGTGGCTTATAAACAGAATATAGCCAATCGTTTGGTTTTTGAACATCCCAATTCCGACTGCACCGATGATAAACATTGGTCCAGAGGTTGAGCAAAATGAGGTCATTTTGAAGGCGTCTTCTCTTGTGATCTTTCCTTGCAGGAATAAGTCCGCAACCATTTTTGATCCGACTGGATAGCCAGACATTATTGCCATTAAAAAAGTGTAAAACGAGATCGGAGGGGACTTGAAGAGGGTTTTGCCTACGGCAGAGAAAGGGTGAGTGAACGACTGCATACAATCAAGTGAGGAAAGCACCTTCGTGAAAAACATAAAGGGAAGCACGCTTGGAAGCACGCTCATTGCCCACGCTGAGATGCCGTCAAGCGATTTTGAAATATATTTTGCTGGCTCGCTTATCATACAAAAAAGGAAGTAAAGGACAAGAATTGTCAAAAGATAGGCTGTCCAGTTGGATTTGCGTGACATATGCCTGATATTTTTCAAAATTCCCTCCTTTTTTGTTTGACAATATGGCGAAACTTTCCTTATAATAAGAAAAGAAACAATTCCGTTTCAGTTTTTTATTTTGATAATTTTTCAAAAATTTGGCAATCTTTGACAAGCGAAAATTTTCCAGTTTTGTTTTTTAACTTGAGAAAATTTCGGCAGGATGCTTTGTTATATTGTATTGCAAATTTTTCGGAAAAAGAATGGAGAGTTTGATGTATAAGATAAAAGATTTGTTGAAAAGAGCGAAGAAAAAACAAAAAACAATTGTCTTCCCTGAGGTCAGTTTCTCGGATAGGACATTTGAAGCTGTTAAGATTTTGCAAAAGAAGGGCATTGTCAAAGTTTTGCTTGTGGGAGATGCAAGTGCTTTGATTTTGCGAGATAAGGCGTTTTCGGAGTTTGAAATTGTCAATCCTGTAACTTTCCCAAACAGAGACAAACTTGTCAAAACGCTTTACGAGAAGAGAAAGGAAAAGGGTATGACGCCTGAGCAAGCAGACGAACTTGAGAAAGACCCTTATTATTTTGCAACACTTCTTGTTGAGTGTGGATATGCAGACGGAATGGTTGCTGGGGCTGAGTGCTCGACCGCAAACACTGTCAGACCTGCACTTCAAATTATCAAGGGCAAAAGCAAGAAAGAGCCAGTTTCTTCTTGTTTCTTGATGTATGGAAAAAACAAATTCTTGGACAACGAAGCACTCGTTTTGTCTGATTGCGGAATTATTGAAAACCCAGACAGCGACACACTTTGTGCAATCGCATCTCAAAGCGTCAAGAGTGCAAGAGATTTCGGTCTTGACCCAAGAGTTGCGTTCCTTTCTTATTCGACAAAGGGAAGTGCAAAGAGCGAGGCTGTGGACAAGGTTAGGACGGCTTACGAAAAGTTTAAGAAGAAAGAGAAAGATGTTGTGTGCGACGGCGAACTGCAATTTGATGCTGCAATGGTTCCGCAAGTGGCAGAACTCAAGTGCAAAGACAGTCCGCTCAAGGGAACTGCAAATGTGTTGATTTATCCTGATATCCAAGCGGGAAACACAGGATACAAAACAATGCAATACATCGGAGGTTTGAACGCGATTGGACCGATTTTGCAAGGACTTAGAAAACCTGTGAACGATTTGTCGAGAGGTTGCAATGTGAATGACATCGTTGTTGTCAGTGCAATCACCGCTCTTCAATGTGAAGATAAAAATGAAAAATCGAAAGAATCAAAATAAAAAATGAAAAAGGAGAAAATTTTATGAAAATCTTACTCATCAATGCGGGAAGTTCGTCTTTGAAATATCAACTTATTGATATGAAAACAGAGAAAGTTATTGCAAAGGGAAATTGCGAAAAAATTGGGCTTTCTGCACCAGTGATCACCTACAAACACAACGGAGAGACGAAAGAATTTCCTGGTGCAAAAAATCACGAAGAGGCAATCCAAAAAGTTTTGGATATTTTGACCAACAAAGAGTATGGCGTGGTTTCAAGCCTTGACGAAATCGAGGCTGTTGGACACAGAGTGCTTCACGGTGGAGATATCTACACAGACTCTGTGCTTATCACGAGCAAAGTTATGAAAGACCTTGAAAAACTCGTTCCACTTGGACCACTTCATATGCCAGCAAACATCGCTGGAATCAAGGCTTGCCAAGCGGTTATGAAAGTGCCACAAGTTGCAGTTTTCGACACTGCTTTCCACTCAACTATGCCTGAATATGCATATATGTATCCAATCAAATACGAGGACGCGAAGAAATATAAGATAAGAAAGTATGGCTTCCACGGCTCAAGTCACAAGTTTATCACGCAAGAAATGGCAAAAATTTTACACAAACCTATCAGCAAACTCAACCTCATCATCGCACACCTTGGGAATGGTTCAAGCGTGACTGCTGTGAAAGACGGCAAGAGTATTGACACAACAATGGGGCTTACTCCACTTCAAGGACTTATGATGGGGACACGTTCGGGAGATGTTGACCCAACTGTTGTTCAATATCTTTGCGAGAAGAAAAATATGACAGTTCAAGAGGTTATTTCCTATTTGAACAAACAATGCGGACTTTTGGGTATTTCTGGTTACTCAAGTGACCAAAGAGAACTTATTGCAAAGGCAAACGAGGGAGACGAAAGATGCAAACTTTCTCTTGAAATGCTTTCGTATTCTGTCAAGAAACATATTGCCTCTTTCCTCGGGGTTATGGGGAAACTCGACGCAATTGTCTTTACTGGCGGAATTGGCGAAAATGGAAAAGAGACTCGTGAGAGTGTTATGAGTGGATTTGAATATCTTGGAATTGTCCTCGACAAAAAGAAGAACAACAACTTCAAGCGTGGCGAGGTCAACCTCATCTCTTCCGACAAGTCCAATGTCAAGATTTATATTGTTCCAACCGATGAGGAACTGCTTATGGCAAGAGATACAAAGGCGATTGTTTCCGCTCTTCCTGCCAAGAAAAGTTCAAAATGTGCAAAAAAGTCCAAATAAAACTTGACAAATGTGAATTTTTGCGTTAAAATAAGCAAGCAATGAGAATTAGACGAAAAATGGCTGAAAAATCGGCACTTTTCGTTTTCTTGAGATTATTTCACTAAAAGGAGAATTAAAATGGCTGTTCCAAAGCATAAGGTTTCAAAAGAAAGAAGAAACACAAGAAATTCTGCAAATTTCAAAGCAGAAGCACCTGCTCTTGTTGAATGTCCAAAATGCCACGAGTTGAAAAAACCACACACTGTTTGCAAAAACTGTGGGACATACAAAAACAAGACAGTTGTTGAAGATAAAAAGAAGAAAGACTAAGATTTTATCAAAAATCAGAATGAAAGAAAACTCAACCATATCGGTTGAGTTTTTTTGTTTAAAATTGTCTTTATTGAAAATTTTCACTTCTGTTTTTTTGGTCAAGATTTGCAGGGCTTTCGCTTGGAAAGAAAACCTCAAATTCAATTCCAGATTTGCGTCAAATATGTGAGATTTTTGCAATGAGAGGAAATTTTTGATTATTTTCCACCTCTTCCGTCAGAAAATCGCCCTGATTTTTCTGGCTCGGTTATGTTTGTTCGCACATCTTTATTTTGTGCGTATGTATTGCCATATGCTTCGGCGTAGCCGTAAATCCTGCATCTTAAAAGAACCGCATTTCCGTGAAGTTTTGCTAGGTTTGCTGCCGTGCATCTCAAAAGTTTTGCATTGCCATATGCTCTTGCGTACCCTTTTAAGATGGTGTCGGTTATTACAGAGTTTCCAAATGCTGCTGCATTTTCTGAAATTTCGCTTTCTCCTTTGATTTGTGCATTGTCTTGAACTCGTGCATCACCAAAAACTTTGGAATTGCGATGCACCCAGCAACTACCTTTTTGTGAGAGGTTTCTCTCTTCTGAAATGTAACCTCCGAAATCTCCAGATTTTACTATAACATTTCCTTTTTCGTCACGGATATCCTTCATTGCCTGGATTCTGAAAAGTGGACGACCATTGATAAAAATTGCGTCGTGCTCTAAAAATTTATATTTCTTTCCCATATCTCTCCTTCCGTATTGATTATAGCATATAAAAAGAATTTTGCAAGGGGAAAAGCAAAAATTTATTTTTTTCTTTGCCAAATCTTTCAATGTATCATTTTCAGACATATATTTTTTGCAAAAAAGCGTTTTGGCGTTTATTCTTTTGACTTTGGTGACGTTTTTTTGATATATTTGTATTGATAGCATAACTGTCTTGTGCAGTTTGTTTTGTTTAGGAGCGTGTTATGAAAATTGTTGTTGATGCTTTTGGTGGAGACAACGCACCAGTTGAAGTTGTTGAGGGTGCTGTGCTCGCCATAAAAAAGAACAAAGATTTGAAAATTGTTTTGTCTGGAGATGAGGCGAAAATAAAGGATTTGCTTGCTGGAAGAGAAGAGAGAATTGAGATTCTTGACGCAAAGGAAATCATCACAAACGATGATCAGCCAACTCTTGCAATCAGGCAGAAAAAGGACTCTTCGCTTGTCAAGGCATTTGATTTGCTCAAGGAAGACGAGGAGATTGTTGGGCTTGTTTCTGCTGGAAGCACAGGGGCGGTTTTGACGGGCGCGATTTTGAAAATTGGAAGAATCAAAGGTATTTCAAGACCCGCTCTTTGTCCATTTTTGCCTACTGTGGTCGAGGGTAAAAATGTGGTTATTTGCGATTGCGGGGCGAATGTGGACTGCAAGAGTGAACACCTGTTGCACTTTGCAATTATGGCTTCGGCGTATTATTCAATTATGAACAATGTGGAAAGCCCTAGGGTTGCACTTTTGAATAATGGTGCAGAGGAGCACAAGGGGAATGAACTTACAAAATCTACCTATCCTCTTATGAAAACCCTTCCAATAAATTTCGTAGGAAATATTGAGGCAAGAGATGTTATGAGTGGCAATGTCGATGTTATTGTCACAGACGGCTTTGCTGGGAATGTCCTTTTGAAAGGAGTTGAGGGTGTTGCGAGTGCAATGTCCAAAATGATAAAAAAAGAAGCAAAGAAAAGCATCTTTTCGATGCTTGGGGCTCTTATGATGGGGAGTTTCAAGGGCTTGAAAGCGAAGATGGATGTGGATAAATATGGCGGAGCACCATTTTTGGGCTGTAAGAAACTGGTTGTGAAGACTCACGGCTCGGCAAACAGATTCAACATCTGCAACACCATTTTGCAAGTCGCAAATTTGCACGAGAAAAAACTTAATGAAAAAATTGAGAGTTTGGTTTCTGAAATTCAAACCAAAATGGAGAAATAAATGATTGAAAAGAAATTGGGGTACGCTTTCAAAAATCAAAAATTGCTTAAGACTGCATTGACTCATCCTTCAAAATCTAAAGACAACTATCAAAGGTTGGAGTTTTTGGGTGACAGCATTTTGAATTTTTTGGTTGGCGAATATTTGTTTAAGCATTGCGACAAGCACGAAGGTGAGTTGACGGTGTTGAGGGCACATTATGTGTCTGAAAAACATCTTTCTGAGTGTTTTGATGAGATTGGGCTTGAGGAAGATGTTATTGCAGGGAAGAGTTTGAATGGAGAGATTACTTCTGCGATAAAGGGTGATGTGATTGAGGCGATTATTGCGGGAATATATCTTGACAGTGACTTGGAAACCGCAAGGCAATTTGTTATTGAAAAACTGCATATTGACGGCTTTGAAGAGGCAAAAAACGACAACTACAAGTCGCAACTGCAGGAACTTATTCAAGCAAATTTCAAATGTTCCATAAAATACGAAACGGTCAAGGTCGACGACTTTTTCGAGGCGAAGTTTTTTATGGATGACGACTGCATCGCAACGGGTTATGGCAAGGACAAGACCTCTGCGGAACAAAATTGTGCTTATGTTGCACTCTCAAAACTCTTTGTCGAGGAAGATTGACGGGCGGCTTTTCAAAAATCCCAATTTATAAGGTGGAAGTATGTATTTTAAAAGAATTGAAATGATTGGTTTTAAATCATTCGCCGACAGAACGGTGATTGAGTTTAATGGCGGATTTACTGCGATTGTTGGGCCAAATGGCTGTGGCAAGAGCAATGTTTCTGATGCGATAAGATGGGTGCTTGGAGAACAGAGCGCCAAGAGTTTGCGTGGTGACAATATGCAGGACGTCATCTTCAAAGGCACGGAGAAGAGGAAGAGTTTGTCATATTGTGAGGTTACACTGACTTTCGACAACACCGACAGATTTTTCAACATCGCCTATGACGAACTTTCTATCACCAGAAAACTTTACCGCTCTGGCGAAAGTGAGTATCTCATAAACAAAAACACTTGCCGTCTTAAAGACATCACTGATTTGCTTTTTGACAGCGGTATTGGAAAAAATGGTTATTCTGTCATTGGGCAGGGTAAGGTCAGTGAAATTGTCGACGAAAAACCAGAAGAGCGACGCTCGATGTTTGAGGAGGCGGCTGGGGTTGCGAAATTCAAGTCGAGAAAGGACGAGGCGGAGAGAAAACTCGAAAGGACGAGAGACAACCTTGTCAGGATTGATGACATTATTGCAGAGATTGACAGGCAAATGGGTCCACTGAGAAAGCAAGCCGAAGATGCCAAGAAGTATCTTGAATATAAAGGGCAACTTAAGGACTTGGAAGTCAATGCATATGTTTTTCAATATGAAAACGCAAATGTGGTCAAAGGTCAAATTAAGCAGAGAATGCAGGCACTTGAAGAGGAACTTTCTGCAAGACAGAGCGATTTGGAGAAGATCACAAATGACTATGACGCTCAAATGAACAAACTCTCGGATTTTGACAAGCAAATTGCCTCGCTCAACGATGAAATTTTGAGGCTTACTGTTGACCTTGAAAAGCAGGAAGGTGAAACCAAGGTCGCAAGAGAGAGAATAAATTTCACTCATAAGGAAAATGACCGAATAAATCTCGACATAACAAACGCAAAAATTGTGCTTGAAAATTGCGACGAACAAGAAAAAGAAAAACTTTCCGAGAGAGAATCTTTGAAAGAGCGTTTGGAGATGCTCAATAAATCATATGAGAACCTCTCAAACAAACACCTTGAGATTGTTGACGAGATGTCGCTTAACGAAACAGAGGCTGGGCAGTCACAACAAAAAATGATTGAAACTCTTGGTTCTCTTTCTGATGTCAAGAGCAACCTCTCTCGTCTTGAAACAGAGAAGGGGCTTCTTATTCAAAACAGCGGAGTTTTGGACAAGAATATTGAGGAAGTTGAGGCGAAACTCTCGGAGGCGAAAAGGGCTCAGAGCGAGAGTCAAAAACTTATAAATTCGACCCAAGAAGAATATCAAAAGATAAAGAGCGAAAACGAGGAGATTGCTGGAAGAATTTTCGTCACAAGTAAGGACATTTCGGAACTTGAGACCGAAAGAACAAATGTTTCGACGCAAATCAAGGTGTTTGAAAACAGAAGGAAACTTTTGACTGAGATGCAGGCGGAGTATGAGGGTTATGCTTACAGCGTTAAGAAGATTTTGAAGGAAAGCGAGAAAAATTCTGCCATAAACAGCAAAATGGTGGGCGTTTTGGCTTCGCTTATCAAAGTGCCAGCGCAGTATGAGACGGCGATTGAGGTTGCGCTTGGAAATGCGGTGCAAAATATCGTCACATATAATGAGGACAATGCAAAAGACCTTATCTCTTTCCTGAAAGAAAACAAATATGGCCGTGCGACTTTCCTTCCAATAAGCACTATGAGGCGTCGTGATATGGATGAGCGGGCGATTTCGGGGCGTAAAGGCGTTTTTGGGGTCGCAAGCAAACTTATTTCATACGACAAGAAGATTGACAATGTTATCAGCAATTTGCTCGGAGGGACTGTCATCGTGGACAATATGGTGACTGCTGTTGACCTTGCAAGAGACAACAGGTTTTCATTCAAGATTGTCACACTCGACGGCGATGTCGTAAGCACACAAGGCTCTCTCACTGGTGGAAGCAAGAAGAATGAGATTACAAACCTCATTTCAAGAGAAAGAGAGATTGAGTCTTTGGCAAACGAAATCGAGAAGTTGACGCAGAAAGAGTATGAGATGAGAAACAAGATAAACTACCTCAATGTCGATTTAAATGCTTCAAAGGCTTCGGAAAAGAAAATTTCCGCTCAGAAAAACGAACTTGAAATCAAACTTGCAAAAGAGCAGGAAAAACTCGAGGCTCTCTCAAGCAATTTGAAGGACCTTGAAGAAGAAAAGCGTGTTTATGAGATGGAAAAAACCTCCATTTCAAACAAATTGAAACTTATTGAACAAGATTTGTCACAGTCGAATTTGGTGCAGAACGCTTTGAGTGGAAATAAAGAGGATGCTGACCTTCTTGTTAAGCAAAAGCAGGAAAGATACAACCAAATCAGACGCGAAAGAGACGAGATTGTTTCCAATATGACCACGGTCAAGGTTGATATTGCGTCTTGTGAGGCGAAAATCAAGGCCTTGGATGACGAACTTCATCGAATTGCTGTGGAAAGGGATAAGCAGGTTGCAAATATCACCTCATATGAGTCGCATTTGGCGGAGAATGAGAAGTTTATTGAGAATGCTGAGGCGATGATAAGAGAGAAGATTGAGAATGCGAAGCCGTCTGAGGCAAAAGATAAACTTCAAAACATCCGAAAAGAGAGAGAAAATCTGGAAAACAGCAAGGTTCAAATCTCTGCAAATATCAAGAAACTTGACGAGGATAAGACCTCCACAATGGAGCAAATCTCTGTGGTTAATGACAAAAAATACAGAGAAGAGGGCAATTTGACCAAGGTCGACACCGAACTTGAGACGATGCAAGAGAGAATTTATGAGGAGTATAGCCTGACTTACAATGGTTGTCTTGAGTTTAGGAGACCAGATTTCGACATCAAAGAGGCACTCATCTCAATCAGCAAGTTGAAAAAGGACATCTCCGCTTTGGGTTATGTCAATGTTCACGCAATTGAAGATGTTTCCACTCTTCTTGAAAGATACAATGAGATGACAACTCAATCGGATGACCTCAAAAAAGCCGAGGAAGATTTGGTGACGATTATCAAAGATTTGTCAAACGAGATGCTCACCAAGTTTAATGACGAATTTAACAAAATCAACGACAGTTTCAAAGTGGTGTTTAGAGAACTCTTTGGCGGTGGAAATGCAAGACTTGAACTCACTGAGGCGGAGGACCCACTTGAAGCAGGGGTTGAGATTATGGTTCAACTGCCAGGAAAGGCTGCAAACAAGTTGTCATTGTTGAGCGGTGGAGAAAAGACGCTGACGGCGATTGCACTTTTGTTTGCGATTTTGAGGCTCAAACCTCTTCCATTCTCGCTTCTTGACGAAATTGAGGCTGCACTCGATGATGCAAACATTGAAAGATTTGCTATGTATCTTAAGAAATTGTCGCAGACGACGCAGTTTATTGTTATCACTCACAGAAAACCGACAATGGAACTTGCGGACAGTCTTTATGGCGTTACAATGGAAGAGAAAGGTGTTTCAAAGATTGTTTCTGTCAAACTTGCAGATGCTATTAAGCAGGCGGAATCAGGAAATTAAGGGGAGAATATGGGAATTTTCAGAAAGATTGGCAATGCTCTAAAGAAGACGAAAGAGGCTTTTTCAAGAAAAATTGACGAACTTCTTTCGCACGGAGAAGTTGATGATGATTTGTTTGATGACCTTGTCGATGTCTTGATTTCGTGTGATATTGGAGTCAAGGCGTCGGTCGAGATTGTTGAGGAACTTCGTAAACTGGCGCACAGCAAAAAGGTGAGGACTGCAGAAGGGGTTAAGGCACTTTTGAAGGAGATTATTTCAGGGTATTTTGAAGATGCTCCAGAACTTGAAATTGAGTATCCCGCAATCATAACAATCATTGGTGTCAATGGAGTCGGAAAGACGACCACGATTGGAAAACTTGCAAATTATTTCAAGTCTAAAAATAAAAGCGTGACACTTGTTGCTGGAGACACTTTCAGGGCGGCTGCCTCTTCCCAACTTACAGAGTGGGCGTCAAGGACAAAGACGAGAATCATCAAGCACGCCGAAGGGGCTGATGCTGGTGCGGTTGTGTATGACGGAATCGCGAGTGCAAAAGCAAACAAGACGGATGTGCTTTTGGTGGACACGGCGGGCAGGCTGCACACAAAAACAAACTTAATGGCGGAACTTAAAAAGATTGAAAAAATTGAGGAAAGAGAATATCCAGAGGCACACAAATACAACTTTATTGTTCTTGATGCAACCACAGGGCAGAACGCTTTGTCTCAAATAAATGCCTTTGCTGAGTATGCAAAAATCGACGGAATAATTCTTACGAAACTTGACGGAACGGCAAAAGGTGGCGTGATTATTGCAATTGAAAAAGAATACAAATTGCCAGTTGTGTTTGTCGGAACTGGAGAAAAGGTCGACGATATTGAAGAGTTCTCTCCAAAAGATTTTGTTGACGGATTATACTAGATGTGTTGTGGTATGCATTGCATAATACTCAACATATTGTGTAGTATGCAAAAATATAACACAAATGGAAGATAGGAGAATTTTATGAAACTAGACGGAAAAGTTGCGGTCATATCTGGCGGTGCAAGCGGAATTGGATTTGCAATTGCAAAGAGACTGAAAAGCGAGGGAGTAAGAATTTACGACATCTCAAAAACTACTTCTAAATCTGAAATTTTTGAAAAATCTTTTCAGTGTGACATCTCAGATGACGAAAAGGTTTCGGTTGTGGTCGAAGAAATTTTGAAAAAAGAAAAGAACATTGATTTGCTTTTTTGCAATGCTGGATTCGGAATTGGTGGGCTTTTGGAAAATGCAAAAATTTCAAGCATTGCCAACATTATGAATGTAAATCTCATCGCTCATATGAAAATGACAAAACTTTTTCTTAAAAACATAAACGAGAATGGGCGTATCGTTTACACGGGCTCACTGGCTTCAATTATTCCTCTTCCATATCAGGCTTGTTACAGTGCAAGTAAGGCGGGAATTGAAAATTTCGCAAGAGCGATTGCCACGGAAGTTAAACAAAAGAAAATCAAAGTTTTGACCTTTATGCCAGGAGACATAAACACAGGTTTCACCGATGCGAGAATCAAGGAGACTGGAAACAGCGAGGGTGAGCGCCAAGGAATTGCAAAAATGGAGAAGTCGGAAAGAAAGGGAAAAACGCCAGACTTTGTCGCAAAGCGAGTTTTGAGGGTGATTAAAAGGAGAAATCCACCACTTCGAGTTTCCATTGGTGGAACAAGCAAACTTATCTCTGCGCTTGTGAAAATTTTGCCTGTGAAAATGCTGAACTTTCTTGTGGAGAAAATTTATATTTAAAATTTCAAAAGCATTTTTTTGGTTTTTGTTGATGTCATATTCAACATTTCAAATTTGGAGTATATTTTTTAATCTGGGAACTTGTCTCAGATTTTTCTTTTTTGGCAAAATTTGACATTTTTCAACATATATTTTCCCATAGGAGTTTTCTTATGGTTTTTGAAAGTTTTGCTTATTTTTTCAGTAGAATTTGTCTGTTTACAAATTATGTCAACACCACTCAGGGTTTCCCAAAACCGCTGGAAGCAAAAGAAGAAAAAGAACTGTTTGAAAAGATGAAAAATGGAGACAAAAAAGCGAGAGAAAAACTTATAAGTCACAACCTAAGGCTTGTGGCTCACATTGTCAAAAGATACACAAATTCGCTTGAGGCAGATGACCTTTTGTCCGTGGGAACAATTGGGCTTGTCAAGGCGATTGACAGTTTTGATTACGACAAAAAGGTCCAACTTTCCACTTACGCTGCAAGGTGTATAAACAACGAAATTTTGATGCTTATCCGCTCAAACAAAAAGCACAAAAATGTGGTTTCCTTAAACAGTCTCACCACAAGTGGTGACGACGACAAGGAACTCGAACTTCAAGATGTTTTATCTTCCGATGATGAGGAGATTTTTTCGCAGGTGGAGACAAGTCTCACGGTTCAGAAGATAAAGAAAATCATTGAAAACAAGTTGGACGAGAGGGAAAAAATTGTCATCAAACTTCGATATGGAATTGATTGCGAAAGGGCGTTTACTCAAAAAGAAATTGCTGACAAATTGGGAATTTCTCGCTCCTATATTTCTCGAATTGAAAACAAATCAATCAAAGTTATTCGAGATGAGTTTGAAAAAGAGGGAGAAAATGCTGTCTCGGGGATTATTCCCAAAGAATAATTGCAAAAATTTTACAAATTTTGCTTGACAGTTTGCTTTCAAAAAAATTATTATAAAAATAAGTGAAAATATTTGTTTTTTATCTGAATTAAAACATTTTTTTGAGCAATTTTTGGTTTTAAGTTTATTGTTTCAAAAGTCGCCGATTTTGAAATAATTAAAAAAACACTAAAATCAACCAAATTTGCTCTTTTTGCAAAAATTTAGTTTTCCGAGGGGGTGGCAGAATGGACAAGTTGGAGTTTTATGATATCGTTGGAAAACTTATTGTGCCACTTTTTACTGGTTCTTATTTGGCGGGCGAAATGGAGTCCTCACCAAGAGATTTGGAGGTTGCACTTGGGAAAGGAAATTCCGTTCTTCTGAAGCCAACAAAACTTGATGACTACAGAATTGTTCTCAAGCGTGGGCAAGCGTTTAAATCTTTTGAGGTCAACATTATTCGCTCAATTATCAAAGTTTTGAATGACATATCCGAGCTTGGCATAACGGACAAAATGTATTTGTCAAAGTTGCAAAGTATTGCCATCGAAAGAGCACTTATTGAAAGTCTTACCGACGCGGGAAGTGAGACGATTTTGGGGATTATTGGAGAACTTGAAAAGTGGTCCACAAGGACATATGAGGGGCAGAGTGTCTCGCTTGGAATTTTGGTGAATTTGGCAAGTGTTGCAGACCAGCACAATCCTGTTTATTATCACAATGTTTTGGATAGTGACTTTTTTGCTCTCTTCACTGATGCAGTCAATTCCTTTGTGGAATTTGATAAAGACGGAAAGATGATGGGATATGTTTCGCTTAAAAATCCCAAAAAGGTGGCAACGGTTTCGCCTTATATTTACGAAAAAGTTGCCAGAATTTGCAACGACAAAAGAATTGGAATTTGCTTGACAAAAAATGAAGATATATTGATTTTCTATTCAAGGCAACTCGTCTTTGCAAAAAGAAATGGGAGTTGGTGTGTTTATTGCCACGATGAGATCATCAGGCTTTTGCAAAACAATGTCTCCTCGGCGGCAAAACAAATCAGGCGTGCGATTTACAACACCGCTCTCGATTGTTCTTTCTCATACAAAGGGGCTTGCATCGCTTACATCGACAAAGACAAGACGCTTGAGGCACTTTCGCACATTGATGTGGCGGACATAATTTCAGAAGAGTATTTCAACAAGAAAAAAGAACTCGAACTGGAGGAGGCTGGAAAACTTTACAATCTCGGAAATGCGAAGTTTATTATTGACAAGTTCAGTTTGAGTTATGAAGAATTTTTGGATAAATACAAGTATGCAAAAACTATGGCTATCAGACGCATTGTCGCAGGGAAAAAACTCTTTGAACTTGACCGAAAACTTGTCGAGGAAATGACTGCTATTGACGGAGCGACAATCGTTGATTATGAGGGAACAATCATCGCGGTGGGTGCGATTATCAAGATTGAGGCAGGAAGTGACGGCGGTGGGCGTCTCGCTGCAGCAAAGACAATGGCAAAATACGGTGTTGCAATCAAAGTGTCGCAAGACGGAATTATGCAAGGCTTCACATTCGACAAAAAGACAAACACGGTGAAACAGATTTTTTATGTAGGGTAGGCGAAAAAACGGCACTTTAGCGAAAAAACGGCGCTAAAACTCGGCTTGCTGTTCGCAAGCGCTCGGGAGACGCTTGTTTTTTCGCTACTTCGCACCAAACGAAAATTGCACAATTTGTGCAATTTTGTGCGAACTTTCTTTGGTTTTTATTTATAAAGACGCATGGCGTCCGACCAAGCGAAAATCTCGCTCGCTTTGCTTCACTGCGATTTTGTCGTGACTTAAAGTGGAGACATCGAAATGGTGCTGAGCAGATGCAAAAAAAATAAATGTAGTTAGGCGAAAATTTGTATGTTTAAAATAGAAAATGAAAAAATGGCGCTTTTGGCTTGGTTTTATATTCTCATATATTTAGGAATTTGGAAAATAAAAGGGCACGCGGTGGCATTGTGGGGTTGGAGCGGTTGACAAATTTAGTGTTTTGTGATATACTGACAAAGTCAGACAGCCAGATGGTCGCTGTGCAGTTGTGATGACTGCAGAGAGGAAAGTCCGAGCATCTAAAGAACAAGGTGCCAGTTAACGGCTGGTGAAGGCGACTTCAAGGATAGTGCAACAGAAATAGACTGCCCTAATTGGGGAGAGTCAATGAAGTGGCGGTTAGGCTTTGCCTTGTCCGCGTTAAACGGAATTGGTGCTTCCCCAGGGCGATGGTGGAAAGGTAGGGTAAGAGCCTACCGAGGCGGTGGCAACATCGCTTGCTCTGTAAACCCCACCTGATGCAAGATTAAGTTTGAGCATATGTGTGTTCTTTCACGCTCAACAAAAGTATCGCTTGAACTTGTTGGCGACAACAAGTCTGGATAGATGACCATCAAATACAGAACTCGGCTTACAGACTGTCTGACAAACCACTTTATGTGGTTTTTTTATTGCGTTTTCGTGTTTTTCGACTTTTTGTTTGATTTAATTTGTTTCCAAAAACATTTTTGATATAATTCCTATATGAAAAGAAAATTTGCAGAGAGGTTGAGAGAGTTGAGACAGGAGAAAAAGTTGTCGTATAAGCAACTAGGAAATCTTGTCGGCTTGAGTTCTTCGGCACTTTGCAATTGGGAAAATGGTCTGATGGATATCACAAGTGACAACTTACAAATTTTGGCGGATTTCTTTAAGGTGAGCACTGATTACCTTTTGGGAAGAGAAGATTGACCACTTTATGTGGTTTTTTTATTGCAAAAATTTGAGTGCTAAGTCTAAAAAATTTCTCCTTTGGAAACAATTGCTTTATGACGAAAAAAGAGTATATTCAAAGGGCAAAGAATTTGATTTTGAACAGGGTGAGATTTCACGCACCGATTTTGTTTGACGACGAGATTGATGAAAGGGTTTTGGAAAATGGCGGGATAGACAAAAATTTGCCAATTTTCAAGTTTGAGAAAGTCCTTGACAAAAAACTTATCAAGGCGTTTGCACTTGCAAAGAAAGAGGAAAAATTCAATCTTGTGGTGGCGTCTGAGGTGGAGGGGAAGAAGTGTAAGGTGCTTCAAAATCTTCCAAACACGGTTCTTTTGGGAAGATATTCTTCCAAAAGGCTCTTGGAAATGATCAACAAGTTGAACATAAATTATTCCTCCTCAACCAATTTCAATTTGGAGTTTAAAGACAAGTTTTTTTGTGTTAATGGCGTGAGATTCAATCCGTCTTTTCAAGATTTTCTGCTTGTGCAAGAGGCTGTTTTTGAGGATGTTTTTGTCAAATACAACGAATTTGTTTTGAATGGCGAAAACATCTTCGTCAAGTTTTTAAACAAGGTGAGTGAAGAAAAAAAGTTGACCATCGAACTGAACATTCCACTCAAAAAGGGTTACTATTATTTCAAAAAAATGGACAAGGCATATTTGATTGAAAATTTGGTGACGAAAGAAAAACTCTTTTTCAATTTCCTATGCAGTGGGGCAAAGTTTTCCTTTTCAAATGTTGACGGACTTGAAAACTCGGTGTTTTGTTGTGTCAACTTGAAACTCAACATCACGCTTAAGCCAAAGCAGATGAAATTTGTCTTTTTCAATTTTGGCTCGTCGAAATTCTCAATTAAAACCCTTTCGGAAGCCGAAAAATTTGTCAAACTTTCGCAGAAGAAAACGAGAGAAGTTTTTGATGTGCAGGTTAAGACCAAAAATCCAAAATTTGATTTCTTTTTCAATCGTACTCTTCCGCAAAAAATTTGGGTGAACTGGCTCAACGGCACATTTGACAGAGGTTTGGAAGAGAAATATTTGACTTACCGCAGACTTTTTGTGCGAGGGAAAGAAAAAATATCATTTGTCAAATTTTCAGAAATCGGAGTGAGAGAAATTGGGGTCTTTAATGGAGAATATTACAAAAAAATCATTTTTGTGCAAGGAGACGAGAAGTTTCTTAAAGTGGGCAAGACTTATTTTTACAACATCAACGACATCACGAGTCGAACTCTCTCAAGCAAAGAGCCTGTGCTTTTGAGTTTTGGAGAGGAGTGAAGTTTTTTCTCGGAATTTTCAAAACTTATTTGAATTAGAAAAATTTGGAAATAAAAAAATATTTAAAATTTTTTAACAAATTGTTTGCATATGTCGCAAATCTTTGCTAAAATATCTCTCAGATATGGACACAAGACAGAGAATTCCACTTGCGGAAAGAATGAGACCAACTTCTCTCGAAGAGTTTGTCGGGCAGGAACATATTGTTGGGAAAAACAAACTGCTTTATCGTGCCATTTCGACGGGCACGGTGGGCAGTTGCATTTTTTATGGACCTCCTGGCACTGGAAAGACCACACTTGCAGGAATTATTGCAAAGATGCTCAACGCCAACATCGAAAAACTCAACGCTGTCTCAAGTGGTGTTTCGGATGCAAAGGCTGTCATTGAAAGGGCAAGAACGCAAAAACAGATGTTCGGCACTGACACATATCTTCTGCTTGACGAATGTCACAGGTGGAGCAAGTCGCAAAGTGATTGCGTGCTTCAGGCGATTGAAGAGGGGGACATTTATTTCATTGGCTCGACCACTGAAAATCCATACACATCTATGACGCGGGCGATTGTGTCAAGATGCAGTGTGTTTGAGTTTAAGAAAGTGTCTCAAAACGATGTCGAAAAAGTTTTGCAAAGGGCGATTTCTGACAAAGAAAAAGGTCTTGGCGATTTTAAGACACAGGTTGATGAAGACGCTGTCAAATTCCTTGCTTTCGCTTGCAATGGAGATGTCAGAACTGCACTGAACGCTCTTGAACTTGCCGTGCTTTCCACCAGTGTCGGAAAGGACAAAGTGATACATATCGACAAAACGACTGTTGCAGAATGTTTAAACAAGCGACCTCTTTCCATTGATGAGAGTATGTATTATGACTATCTGTCGGCATTTTGCAAGAGTTTGCGTGGCTCGGACACCGAAGCGGCTTTGTATTATGCACACAGGCTCATAAAAGCGGGGATAGACCCATTGATTATCGCCAGAAGAATGATTGCTCACGCCTCTGAGGACATCGGAATGGCGGACAGCAACGCTCTGCTGATGGCAATCAGTGCACTTATTGCTTGCGAGAAAATTGGTCCACCAGAGTGCTATTTGAACATCTCTCACGCAATCATTTATTTGTGTGAGGCGGAGAAGTCAAACAGCGTGCTTAAAGCGATGCATATGGCAATGGAAGACGCTGAAAATGAAAGAGAGGACATTGTGCCAAACCACTTGAAAAATCATCCAAGCACAAACAAAGACGGTCACGGCAAATACAAATATCCGCACGATTATGGCGGTTATTGCAACCAACAATATATGCCTGACAGTCTTAAAGACAGGGTTTATTATGTCCCAAGTGAAAATGGCAGAGAAAAAAATTTGATTAGGAAAAAATTTTCCAAAAATGGCTTTGTGCCAAAGAAAAAATAAATGGTCGGAAACAAGAATTTTTGATAATGTGAGTTTTTGTTTTTCAAAACTTGCTCAGATTTGACAAATTTTTTGCTTACCCAACATCATCCTGTTTTAATTGTTTTGGTGTTTGCAAAAAGTTTCTGATTGAACATACATTATGCTAATTAAGGAGAAAAAGAAATGTTTGGAAAAAGGGCAGACGGAGTTAAGGTTAAAGATTTGCAGATTATTGACAAGGCAATAAGTTATTTTATGCCACAGAGAATTGACGCGGTGAACTTTTCAGCTCAATATGTGAATTGCAAGACATTGGACGAGTTTATCTTGAAAGAAAAGAAGGAAAACGGGATTCATTACACATACACAGAGATTTTGATTGCGGCGGTTGTTCGTATGCTTCACGAAAGACCAAAAGCAAACAGATTTGTCAATGACTGTGTGATTTATCAAAGAAATTATATCTCTGTTTCAATGAGCATTTTGACAAAACTTGTTGACGAGGGTGAGGAGTTGACTTTGAAGTTCTATTTCAAAGGAACTGAGAGTTTGCCTGAAGTCAAAAAGATTGTTGATGATGAAATTGCAAAAAATTTGGTTGCAAACGCAGAGACGCACGAGACAACCAGAATTGCAGGGCTTCTTTGCAAACTTCCAAGTTGGATGTTTAAACTTGCCATTTGGTTTGTCAGGAAGTTGGACAAGCACAACTGCTTGCCAAAGTCTCTCATTCACGCAAGTCCTTTCCACACAAGCATTTATGTCGCCGACCTAAGAAGCATCAAACTTGACAGAATTTATCATCATCTTTACAATTTCGGAACGACTTCTATGTTCGGAACTATCGGGAAAGTTAAATATGTTCCAGTTGCAGACAGAAGCGGAAATGTGACGGTTGAGAAGAGACTTGAAATGGGCTTCTCGCTTGATGAGAGAATATGCGACGGACTTTACTACCGTAACTGTATGAAAATGATCACCGATTTTGCGGAAAACCCAGAACTTTTGAAAGAACCTCTTCCAGAACCAGAACTCACAGGAAAGGCTCTCAAGAAAAAGCAAAAAATGGACAAAAAGAGAGCAAAAAAAGAAGCAAAATTGGCAAAGAAAAAGAAGAAAACTGAAGAGAAAGAAGGAGTTTAAGACTTGCAGGCTTTGAAATTTGCTGAGAAATAGTGGAGAAAATTATCTCCACTATTTTTTTTGTTTAAGTTTGGAAAGAGGGGGCGGGCTTGTCCTTCTTTTTTTTTGTTTTCAATTTTTGTTAAAAGCGATGAAAAAATCTTGTTTTAAAACCCAAGATTTGCCGAAAAATCTAAATTTTATGGCAAAAATTTTTGAAAAAATTCAAATTTTTAAATTGAAAAAATTGTGTTGAAATTGTCTTATGTTGCTCTAAAAATGTCGAAAATTGAGTGTTAAGGCACAAATTTGATGTCCTTTTGACATCAGAAATTGTTGCATTTGAAAAATATTGTAAATTTTTGAATATTTCGGTGACACAAAAATTTGACTATGAAAAACTTTGTTTTTATAATCGTCTTGGATACTAAAAAGAGAGGTTAAAATGAACGAAGAAATTATTTGGACAAAAACAATCTTGAAGGTTTACAGGTACTTGGAAAGGATTAGTGGAGCGATTGACAGACTTGTTTTGAGGTGCGGTCTTGGAAGCGGAAGTTTTAACTCACAGATGTTTTATCAAAACAATGTGCTCTCAATTTCCCAGAAGATTATCAACCTTTCGGAGCGAAAAGTTACATTGATAAATTTGAAGGTGCTCACGGAGACCATTCTCAAAAAGTTGAAAGCGGAGGACGCAAAAATTTTGATTGAAAAATATGTCGACGGGAGAAAATATAAGGATATTTGTTTGAGGAACCAAATAAGTTTGAGGACAATTTACAGAAGGCTTGACGCCAGCGAAAATGCTTTTGCTCGTCTGCTTGTTGCAAAGGGTTACAGCGGACAGAAACTCTCACAAATGCTTGAAAATGAAAATTGGATTTTGAGCGTTTACAACCAGTTGAAAGAAAAAAATGACGACTTTGATTTGTCATCATCTTTTCTTGATAGGGCGGTCTCAATGTGACACTTGCACGCTTTTGCAAGGGCTATAAATCGTTTTCGTCAAATTCAAAATAATCTCCGTGATGCACTTTTTTCCTGTCCTTCTTGATTTGCTTTCTTGATTTTGTTATTTGAATGATTTTTGTCGGTTTTATCAGAAAATACAAGATGAGCACGCTTGGCACGCTTATGGAAACAATCAACATTATTTTTGTGCCTGTTGAGAGAGTTTTAAGTTCGCTGTTGGGCGAGGTCGACAGGTCCAAGTCCGTTATGATTGAAAAAGTCTCATAATTTGTGGAAATTGGCGTGAAATAATGGGTCAGTGGCGAGAAAATATACCCAAAATATGTCTCTCCGTCGACGGTCGTGCTGGCATAATACCACTCATTGCTTGTGCTTGAGACCTGCTCGCCAATCTTTGTGCCATAATATGTGAAGGTGTTGTTTGTGTCGACATCAACTCCAGAACTGCTTTGGGAAGGGTTTTCATACAATTTGTATGGCACAAACACCCTGAAAGTGCTGTTTGCGTAAGGGTTTTGCGGAGTCCCGTTCATAAGAGTGACCCTGTCCTTTTTGACATAGCCCGTCACATCTTTGTAAGACACTTTGAAATAGTCGTCAACCGAACTTTCCACTTTGACGAAATAGGAATATGGAATTTCAAAGAGAGCGGAATTTTCGCTCGGTGTTGAGCAAAGGTAGACTCCGTTGTTTTGCACCTTTGCGTAATAAGAATTTTCTGCATAAGTTGTTTGCGGATGAAAAAGGACTGCAAAACAAAAAATTTGCAAAAACATTAAACTTAAAATAATAAATTTTTTCATATTTTCATTTTAGAATATCAATTTTTGTGGGTAGTAGGAGATTTTTGTCAAATTGTTGCCCATTTTATTTATTTTTGTATTAAGAGGACTTTATGGAAGACAAACTTATAAAAAGATTGCTTAGAATTGAAAAGACCATTGATTTGAGATATAACGCAAACCGCCTGAATTTTTACAACAAAAAAGGAAAGATTCACAAAAAACAAATGGCATTTCACAAATGCAAGAAGAGAAACCGCTGGGTCTTTGGCGGAAATCGTTCTGGCAAAACTGAGTGCGGAGCGGTGGAAGTGGTCTATCTTGCTTGCGGGATTCATCCGTATCGAAAAAACAAGGTGACGGAAGGTTGGGTTGTCAGTCTTTCAAGACAGGTGCAAAGAGATGTCGCACAAAAGAAGATTTTGCAATATTTGCCCCAATCTTACATTGAGAAAATTGTTATGGTCAGCGGAGGTGCGGACAGTGCCGAAAACGGAATTATTGATTTTATTGTCGTAAGGTCGGCTGTGGGCGGGCTAAGCAAAATCGGCTTTAAAAGTTGCGACCAGGGCAGAGAGAAGTTTCAAGGGGCTTCACTGGACTATGTTTGGTTTGACGAAGAGCCTCCGCAGGACATTTATATGGAATGTAAAATGCGTGTGCTTGACAAATGCGGAGATATTTTTGGCACGATGACGCCACTTAAAGGGCTCACTTGGGTCTACAACACCATCTACCTAAACGATAAGCAGGACAGTGAGGTTTGGTTTGAGATGATGGAGTGGGCGGACAACCCATTTCTGTCCAAAAAAGAGATTCAAAACTTGACCAAGACTTTGCCCGCTGACGAACTGGAAAGCAGGCGTTATGGCAAGTTTATGCAAAACGGTGGGCTTGTCTACAGCGAGTTTGACGAAAATGAGAATGTCATTGAGCCGTTCGACATCCCAGAAGATTGGCAGGACGCAATATCTATTGACCCAGGACTTCACAACCCCCTTTCCGCTCATTTTTATGCGGTTGATTATGACGGAAATGTCTATGTTGTGGCGGAGCATTATCAGGCGGAGAAGAGTGTGGAGTTTCACGCAAACAAAATCAAGGAGATTGCCGACAGACTCCATTGGAAGCGTGACAGAAACGGCTTTTTGCGAGCTTTTATTGACTCGGCGGCGAAACAAAAGACTTTGTCCAGCGAGAAAAATGTCGTGGAACTTTTTTATGAAAATGGAATCCTCGTAAACCCCAATGTCAACAAAGACCTTTTCTCTGGCATCTCTGTCGTCAAGTCTTACATCAAGACTCTTGATGGGAAGCGAAGACTTTTCATCTTTAAAAATTGCGTAAATTTGATTCGCGAGATAAAGAGTTATTGGTGGGGAGATGACGATGTTCCGATCAAGAAAGATGACCACTGTCTTGACGAACTTCGATATTATCTTATGACAAAACCGCTCAACAAAGAAAGGGCAGGAAAAAATGAAATTCAAAAGGACAAAGAAAAAATGGCGAGGAGACTCAGATTGTCTGGAAACAATTATTAAAAGGAATTTTTTGCCAATTTTTGTAAATTTTGCAAATAATTTGTCAATATATTTGGAAAAATAATCTTGAATGTGGTAAATTAAGACTATGAGAAAAAGCATCAAAAAGGTTGTGTGTGCGGGCGTTGTTTTTGCTGTCATATCCATCTTTGCTGGTCTTGGTGGATTTTGTTTTTCTTCGCAAAATGTTGTGGAAGCGGCGACAACTTATGCAAACACCTATGAGATTGGAGACAAAGGAACTCTTCAAAACAGAATAATAAACTATGGAAACACGAGTTCCACCTCAAACTTTGTCTTGACGAGCGATATTGATATGAGCGGAATCACGCTCAATTCGACTCTTGGCACGGAGGAATTTCCTTTTCAGGGGACTTTCGATGGACAGGGGCACACCATATCAAATTTGACGATTGACCTTTCTCAGACGCTTCAGGGCACTCCTGTCACGGCGTCAAACAAATATGCTGGGCTCTTTGGAATTACGAATGGTGCAACCATAAAAAATGTCGCACTTTCTGGCACAATCACAATCATTTTGGGCGATTGCACAACTGCTTATGTTGGTTCTTTGGTCGCAAATGCACAAAACACGACCATACAATATGTTCAAAACTCTGCAAGAATGGTCATCAAGCAAAGCCCAAGTGATGTGACACAAACCTCTTTTGACAACACTTTGATTCTTGGCGGGCTTGTCGGAATTTCAAATTCTTCAAGCATTTCGTATGTCATAAACAGGCAAACTGACATTGGCTCATTCAGTTTCAACGACAACAAAGGAAGAATTTCTTCTATCGGGGGTGTCGTTGGGCAACTTCTGAACAGCAGCCTTGTCTTTGGTGTGTCAAGGGCAAACTTGAATGTGACTGTTGGGGAAAGTTATGCTGGGACTTTGAATATAGGGGGAGTCTTTGGCTCAGTTTCTGGCTCAAAAGTTTTCCAAAGAGTTGGGGTTGCTGTTGCGGATATGATTGTTGAGAACACTCTGAATGTGACAAACAATTCCTCAATCATCAATGCGACGGTCAATGTTGGGCAGGTCGGTGGTGTGATTTCAAGTCCATATCCGACGACGCTTGGACTTTCTTCCATTTATTATCGCACAAATTCAACTCATTCCGCTTTTGGAGAGACAAACACCTACACTTTCTCAAATTCAGCGACGCTTGACGGAATTATTCATACCGACACGCAGTTTACAAGTGAAGCGGTTGTGAACGATTCCAGCAAAAACTGGCACTCTTCCTTTGGGCTTTGGGATTTTGACACGGTTTGGTATTTCAACGGCTCAACTATTTATTTGCAGAGTTTTTATGGCGGTTTTAACATTCAACTTGCCTCCGATTTGCAAAACTCAACTATTTTTGAAGTTGAGGGAATTTCTGATGAGAACGGTTTGACAAGCACAAGATACAATTATCAATCGCAGGTGACGATTTCTTTCAGATTTAGGGATGGTATGGAAAAATATTACACCATAACTGGACTAAACCAAGGAAGCGTTGAAAACAAAGTGACCATTGACTACAACACCGAAACTGGACAATACACAAACACTTCCGACCCAGAAAATTATGCCATTTCTGAGGACGGCGGCGTGATTTCCGTCACTATTAAAAGCGTGAACAGGTCGACTGCTGGCACTTATGACATAAATTACAGGGCAAACGAGTTCACTGTTGAGGTGACGACAAAATTGTTTGATTCGGAAAATCAACTTGAGGAAGGTGTTGTGCCTGGAGATATTTATTATGCTGGAGGAAACACTGCGCAAGTGCTTCCAGTCAGTGTTATGATGACTTACAACACCACAAGAACACTTGAGGTTAGACTCAGAAATGCAAACTCACCATACGCACTTCAGGGGTGGTATCTCGAAGTGGAAGACGGACAAGACAAACTTCTTTCTTCTGGAAGTTCCTTGGCAATAAGTTTTGGTTCAGGCGATTTTACGGACAACTGCAAGATTTATGCAAGATACCAAGATGACGCGTGTCGAATCAGTTTTGAAATTAAGGGCGACGGAATTTCCGAAATCTATATCGGAGACAACTTGGTGACCGAAAAGGTTGCGACAGTGCTCAAAACTGCAAGCAGGCTTAAACTTGAGATTTATGTCGAAGAGGGATACACTTTTGATGTCCAACGCTTTTTGGATATGATGGCAACATATCGTGGCGAAGATACCACAACTCCTTTCTGCACTTGGGAGAATGAGGCGAGTGGAGACGACAGATATTATCTTTTCTATCTTGATATGACCACTTTGAGAGGAGAATTCTCTGAGAGTTTCAGCGTCGAACTTGACACTGAAAAGACCGTCGCAGAGACAAACACTTGGATTTGGTATGTGGTCGGAGGTGTTGGAGGCGCTGTTGTGCTTGGCGTTGCGATATTCCTGATTGTCTTCTTTGTTAAACGCCGAGGCGGTGGTGGCGGAAATGTCGGAGGATATTCAAGAAAATCTTTCAGAGGATACTACTAAAATAGGCTCTCCTTTCCAAAATTTCCAAAGTCTTGCTTTCAGATTTGACAAATCGACAGAGGTGTCAAAATGAACGAGGATAAGAAAAATAAATGAAAAAAATAAAAGGACTTGAGTTTGCAAGCCCTTTTTTTTGTGAATTTTGAATTTTTTCGATTTGTAAAAGTCCGAAAAATTTTGGTTTTCGTTTTTTTTACGAGTGTTGAAGTCTGATTTTTAGAGAGCAAGCGCGAGTGAGTTGTCGACAACCTCTGCCCAATTTGACTTTTCTGTGATTACGCCAGCATTGAGCATAACATTCATAAGGTTTTCAAAACTCTCTTCTGTCAAAACCATATCACTTGACCAAGCATTTATGGCGATGTATTGCTCAACTGCGACCTCAAGTTCCTCAATTGTGTTTCCTGTGAATGATGGCAAAAGTGCCTCTGCAACAGTTGTGGAATCGTTTTCGATGATAAACTCATATCCTTTGTGCACCGCTTTCAAAAACCTCTCGGCTTGTTCCTTGTGGTCTTTGAGATAACTTTCCTTTGTTGCAAAACAGGTGTATGGAATGCTGCCTGAAAGTTCTCCAAGGCTCGCAACGATGTGACCTTTTCCCTCTTTGACGATGTTTGTGGCTGTTGGCTCAAACAAGGTGCAGTATTCGATTGACGAATCTGCGTCCCACACGCTTGCGGTGAGGTTGAAAGCGACGTCGGTGCGAAGGTTGATTTCGTCAGCGCCCTCTCCGATTGTGTAACCATTTTTCTCAATGATATACTCCAAAGTCATCGCTGGAAGTCCGCCTTGTCTTCCGCCAATAATGGTCTCTCCGACCAAGTCTGCCAAGGTGAAATCGTTGTGTTCCGATTTTGAAACGATAAACGACCCGTCACATTTGGTGAGTTGCCCAAACACAACTGGTGCGTCTTGGATGTCCTCTTGGTTTGTGTAAACCACTGTCTCTGGCCCTGCGAGAATGATGTCTGCTGAGCCTGAAAGAAGCGAACTCATCGACACATCAGAGCCTCCACCATTTGTCAGGTTTACAGTCAGCCCTTCATCTTCAAAAAATCCCTCATTTATTGCGACATAAAGTGGGGCATAGAAGATGCTATGTGTAACTTCGTTCAATTCTATGGTGTTGTAATCTTTCTTTTTCCCGCAACCTACAGCCAAGACGGAAGTTGTGACAATCAAAAGACACATCACGCACAAAATGCTTATCTTTTTAAAAAGTTTCATTTTTCCTCCTCATAAAAAATCTTATGATTTGGGAAAGGTTTTTGTTCTCTGAGACAAGGATTATTTCGTTTAATATCTCAAATTGTTTGGCAATGTCGGTGGAAATATTGTAAAATAGCACATAAGTGGAGATTATTATGGAAAAAAGTTACGAACCTCAAAAATTTGAAAGCAAAATTTATCAAACTTGGTTGGAAAAGAAATATTTTTCTGCAAAACCAAACAAAAATAAGAAAAAGTTTAGCATTTGTATGCCACCACCAAATGTGACTGGGAAGGCACACGTTGGGCACGCTTTAAACAACACCATTCAGGATATTGTGGTGAGGTTTAAGAGGATGAAGGGGTTTGAGACTCTTTGGACTCCAGGCACTGACCACGCCGCAATCGCAACAGAAGCAAAAGTTGTGAATGCTCTTGAAGCGGAAGGTTTGACAAAGGAACAAGTCGGCAGGGAGGCGTTTATCAAGAGAGGTTGGCAGTGGTACAAACTCTATGGCGACACCATTTGTGACCAACTCAAGACCCTTGGAATCTCTTGCGATTGGGACAGAAAAGCATTTACTATGGACGAAAACCTGAACCGTGCTGTCAGACACGCATTTGTTGAGTATTACAAAAAAGGTTATATCTACAAAGGCAAGAGGGTGATAAATTATTGTCCGCACTGCAAGAGTTCCATTTCCGATATTGAAAACGAATACAAGGAGCAGACGACAAAACTTTGGCACATTCGTTATCCTTTTGAGCAGGGTGAGGGTGGAATTGTCGTTGCGACAACGAGACCTGAGACGATGTTTGGAGACACCGCTGTCGCTGTCAATCCAAGAGACAAGCGTTATAAGGATTTGATTGGCAAAAATGTCATTTTGCCTATCGTGAACAAACCAATTCCAATTGTTGCCGACGAGTATTGCGAGATGGAGTTTGGAACTGGGGCTGTGAAGATTACGCCAGCACACGACCCAAACGACTATGATTTGGGGCTTCGTCACAATCTTCCAATGGTCACTGTCATTGACGATGACGGAAAACTCAACGAAAACGCAGGGAAATTTGCAGGACTTGACAGAATTGAGGCAAGAGGTCCAATTGAGGAAGAACTTAAAAAACTTGGCGTGCTTGTAAAGACCGAGACTTACAAAAACAAGGTGGGATGTTGTTGCCGTTGCGGAACGATGACTGAGCCAAAAGTTTCGGAGCAGTGGTGGGTCAAGATGAGCGAACTTGCAAAACCTGCCATTGAGGCAGTCAGGACAGGAGAACTTAAATTTGTTCCAAAGCGTTATGAAAAGCAATACCTAAATTGGCTTTGCAACATTCAAGATTGGTGCATTTCAAGACAGTTGTGGCTTGGGCACAGAATCCCAGTTTTCACCTGCGAAGATTGTGGTTTTGTCGATGCTTGCGAAGAGGATATGAAAGTTTGTCCAAAGTGTGGAAGCAAGAAAATTTCGCAAGATCCAGATGTTTTGGACACTTGGTTCTCTTCTGCACTTTGGCCTTTCTCGACGCTTGGCTGGCCAGAGAAAAATGAGTATTATGACTATTTCTATCCGACTGATGTGCTTATAACTGCTTATGATATAATAACTTTCTGGGTTGTTAGAATGGTATTCAGCGGTCTGTTCTTCACGAAAAAACTTCCTTTCAAAGAGGTTGTGATAAACGGAATTGTCCGTGACATCCAAGGTCGCAAGATGTCAAAAAATCTCGGAAATGGCATTGACCCGATTGATGTTATAAATGAATTTGGTGCTGACAGTTTGAGACTTTCGCTTGTAAACGGAACTTCAATGGGTATGGATATTGGTTATTCAAAGGACAAGGCGAAAGAGAGCAAAATTTTCATCAACAAACTCTACAACGCGAGCAAATTCGTTATCTCAAACACTGAGAATATCAAAATTAGACCGATTTCTGATTTCAAATTGGACGAAAAAGACAAGTGGATTTTGTCAAAATTGCAGGCACTGGTCAAGTCGACAAACAAGAATATGGAAAAATATGCTTTGGGTGTTGCATCTGCAAACTTGATTGAGTTTACGGTTTCTTCTTTCTGCGATTGGTATATTGAGGTCAGCAAACTTGATTTGTATGGAGACAACGCGGAGAACAAGGAAAAGATACAAAACATTTTGCTCTATGTTTTGACAACTCTTTTGAAACTCTTCCATCCATATATTCCGTTTGTCACAGAGGAGATTTATCAAAATCTTGCAGGACACGAAGAGACGATTATGCTCTCAAAATTCCCTCAGGAAGACGCAAAATTGGCGTTTAAAGATTTGAAATTTGAGGGAATTATTTCGGTGATTAAGGCGATTCGTGCGACAAGAAGCGAGTATAACATCCCAGACAACAAAAAGGTTTCAATAAACATTCTTCCGCTTGCTGAAGAAAAACTTTTCAAAGAAAATTTGAATATCATTTGCAAACTTGCAGGTGGAAGTCAAATTCAAATTTTGAAAACTGAACCAACCGAAAAATCGGCAAAAATTGTCACATCAATTTGCAATGTTTTCTTGCCTATGGGCGATTTGGTCGATGAAGAGCAGGAGCACGAAAGAATCGCAAAGAAGATTGAAGAACTTAAGTTTGAAATCGAAAGAAGTGAAAAAATGCTTGCAAATTCTGGTTTTGTTGCAAAAGCACCAAAAGCGCTTGTTGAGGCGGAGAAGGAAAAGCTCAAAAAAAACAGAGAGTTTCTTGAAAAACTTCAAAATCAATAATAAAAAAGTGTGGAACAAAAAACCGCACTTTTTCTTTTATATTCGACAAATTTCTTTTTCAATTTTTAGCGAGGCTTGGCATATAATGATTTTTATGAGCAGAAAAGATTATTTATTTTTCAGTGGAATGGGATGTTTCTACAAGCAAAAAGGTGAGGTTGCAGAAAAGGCAAAAAAATTTGAGGAGGCAGGACTCACTTTTTCTTCGGCGTCGGAGTTTTTTGGGAGGGCGATTGAAGTTGCAAAGTGTGACGGAATTGCTGATTATGGAAAAAATCTTTCCAATATGAGTTATTGCAAAAATAAGGCGGAGCAAATGCAAGACTTGGTGAGAGACCAGAAAAATTCACTTGCTTTTGTAAGAAGCGCTAGGTAAGTGACCTGGTCGCATATCGCGTTTGGTGATGGGATAAATTTTATTGGAATTGAAGAAATCACGGTTTTTTATCTAAGAAATCTTGCGAAAAATGTCGAAATTTGCAGTTTTTGTTATTGAAATTTGGTTTATGATGTGATACAATTTGAATATGGAAATGAATTCTGGAAACTCTCTAAACTTTAAAAAGGTTTGTTTGAAAAATGGGAAGGTTGTCAAACTTTGTTGCACTTCTGTTGCATCTGATTGCATTATTTTGGCGTATAATGAGGACAAACAAGTCGGAAAGTGCAGTTTCTCTTTCAGCGAAGCATCAATGAGAAAATGGAGCAAGCGTGAGGTTTTGCAATATTCCAAGCAAAAAGGCAGAAGGGACTTGAAAGAGATTTATGAGGTCAACAGAGTTTATAAGAATGGTTGGGAATATAGGCGTTTGTTTGATGAAGAACCAGCCGAAGGGTTTCACAAAGACTTGCAAAAAGAGTGCACAATAAACCTCATACAAGTCGAGAGTTGGGACTTTTACAAGGTGGGGCTTGGCTCGGCGATGTTTACTGAGATGCAAAATATGGCCATTGATGAGGGGTGCAAGCGAATCACCGCTTGGTATTGTCCAGTGGGGCAGTTTGCAGACGGTGCACAAAGTTTTTACATAAGAAATGGCTTTACATTCAAAAAGGATAAGTCTGGTTTCAATATCACAGCGATAAAAGAATTGCCGAAGGGAAAGGGCAAAAAAGTTGACTCAAAAGGAAAGGAGTAAGGCTCTTAATTTTCTAAATAAGGGCAAAAAAGGTTGTGGAAAAAGAAATAAATTCCACAATTTTTTATCTCAAAGATAATTCAAAAGAAAAAATAAAAGTGAAGAGATAAAAAATAAGAGTACAAACAAAAAATAGAAATAAAATTTAATTTTTCTCAGGGGATATTAGGTGCTGGATTTTGCAGTATTTATAGATTTTATTAACATTGCTTTTATTTCTTCACATTCTTTAATTAATGTATCCACATTTTCAATATTATAACCAACCTTATCAATTAATTTCAACCAATATAAACTTTCTGAACATTCTTTCAAAGCAATATGAAGTTTAGAAATGAAGTCCGCTTTTGAATTTCCAAAGGTTGCCTCGTTGAGATTTGCCCCTATGCTTGTTGCAGAACGAATTAGTTGTTTTGCGATTGTGTTATCTTTTTTAAGAAGTAAAAAATTTTCATAAAACTTGACAATGTCCGCAGCAAATTGCAAGGTTTTATCGTGTAATATGCTCTTCTTCATAAATACTCTCCTAATAGATATTATTATAATAACAAACACTCCACAACTTTTCTTTCTTATTTCTTCTTTTTTATTTCAAAAATAATCCAAAAGAAAAAATAAAAGTGAAGAGATAAAAAATAAGAGTACAAACAAAAATAATCCACCCCTTGCAGGAATGGATTATTTTTGTCTGGTGCGGATGAGAGGGGTCGAACCTCCACGGTTTCCCACTTGCCCCTTAAACAAGCGCGTCTGCCATTCCGCCACATCCGCATATCTAATTTTTAAAATCTTACATATTATACATTACTGTTTTTCTTTTGTCAACAATTTTACACAAAAAAACATTATTTTATTTTTACTAATAAAATATTATTGTTGAAAGGAGAACAAAAATGGATTTTAACATCAGAAAAGCGGTTGAGATTGACAAAGATTTCATTGTTTATGCAAACAAGGAGATAGACGAAGAGTCATACATAGAAAAATCAATTCTTAAAGAAAACATAGAAAAAGACTTATTTCAAAATGAAAGATGTGTTTGTTTGATTGTTGATGCGGGCGAAAAACGGGCTGGAATGGCACTTTTTTCAAAGGTCTATTGGGCTGACAGAGGCGAAGGGGTGTATATCTCGCAAATTTATGTCCAGCCAGAGTTCAGAAGGCAGGGGGTGATGAAGAGATTGTTGAAAGCAATTTTTGAATATTTCCCTGAGACCCATTTCGTGACCTGTCTTGTCTCACGAAAAAATGAAAAAATGCTATGTTGTATGAATAAAATGGGCTTTGACGACGAAAATATGGCGTCTTTTGCGATAAACAGAGAAGATTTTCCCTTTTAAATTCTTCCCACTTTATGCTTGGCTTTGAGTTTCCACTTTAAGTATATTTTTTATAATTATGATATTTATTATGTTGATTTTTTTGCAGTCTGGTGATATACTATGTCTATGGTGAATAATGGTAAACTGAAGAAGATAAAGTTTTTGTGTTTGTTTGCATTTGCATTCTTGCTTTGCTCAATTTCTTTGCTTGGCATACCTGTTGTGCAAGAAGCGAGTGCAAACGTGAGCGAAATTGAAGAATTTGAAGAATTTTATCAGTCATTTATGCAAATGGTGCAGGAGTATGACGTTGAGGAGCAGACAATCTCAACGATGAGTGCAAACGGCACTGTTGAAGAAGAACCAAACTATCAAACAAGACTTATTGTGATGTCTGACAGTGCTGTTGATGATTATGGCGCGGTCGCATCTTGCCATTATAAAAATTATTATTATTTTCAATATGAAGACTACGAAACGACCGACGAGGCGTATGATTATTATCTTGGGCTTGACGGCGTTCAGGTTATGTATGATTACAAAACGACCATAAACGATGACTTCACAACTGGAGAATACATAACCATTGATTCGTCGAGTTACAATTCTTGGGGTTGGAAAACCCAAAACGATTATCTCGGAGCAAATTCATATCTCACCACTTTGATGGAAACTGTCGGCGAGGCAAACTTGAACAGTCAAGTTGTCGCAGTTCTTGACACGGGAATAAACACCTCTCACACTTTGTTTAGAGGAAGAATTTTGACGGAGTATGCCAGAAATTTCACTCCAATTTCGCCATACACTTCAATAATCGACGCAAGTGACTATGAGGACGATAACGGACACGGCACTCATGTAAGCGGAATTATCGCAGAAATAACTCCGTCTGATGTGATGATTTTGCCTCTTAAAGTGCTTGATGCAGATGGAAACGGCTATGTTTCTTACATCACCAATGCGATTGAGTATGCGTTGAGTGTCAAGGACAGCATTGAGGCGGAAGGTTATGAATTTAAGGTTATGAATATGAGCATCGGAGTCTCATCTTCTTCCTCAACAGAGCAACAAGTCTCCGCAAATGCAACCATAAGCAAACTGAATTTGAGTGCGTGGGTGAACGAGGCGTATTCGCAAGGGGTGCTCTCTGTTGTGTCTGCAGGAAACACCGAGGGAGGAGGAAAACAGATAAGTTCGACTCCTGCAAACGTTTCAAACGCCATTGTTGTCAGTGCACTTATGCAAACAAATTCAAGTTCTGGTGCTTTGATGTATGATTATTCCTACAGCGACTATGGTCCAACAGTCGATTTTGCCGCACCAGGAACTTCAATTAAGAGTGCGTGGATAGGGAGTTCTTATGCTACAATGTCCGCGTCTGGAACGTCTATGGCAGCACCTCACGTGACGGCTTGTGTGGCACTTTTGTATCTCAATCCAATGTTTGAAAATTATTCTTTTGAAGAGTTGAACACTCTTTTGCAAGAGAATGTAAACAGGAGTTTGATTTACACTGGAAATAGGTATGCCTTGTCAAGCAGTGCCGTAAGAAACAATTATTATGGATATGGAATTATAAACATCAAAGAAATCGGGCTTGTCATTGAGGGTGAAGTTGTGTTTGAAGAGGTGAGTTCAAGTGATGATGAAATTGTCATCAAACTCAGTTGCACAACTCCTGTTTCTGCTGGGCAGACGGTGGAAATTTATTACACAACTGATGAGTCAGCAGAAAGCGTGAGCAGTGCAAATGGAACGCTTTACAGAAATGGTTCAAACATCTCCATTTCAAAATCCACAAGATTTTTGGCGGCAGCATTTATCAAGCAAAATGATATGGTCGTCAAGAGAAGCGAAGTGGCAATCGAGACTTTTTATGTCGGAAATCAAGATATTGAATCAGCCTACACAATCTCTTCTGGGGTGTTGACTCAATACAGCGGAACGGAACTTTCCACTCTTGTTGTGCCAGAAGAAATTTCTGGGCAAAGAGTGATTGGGGTGAACAGCAGGGCATTTTCAAATTCTCCTGTTGAAGTTTTGTATTTGCCTTCGACTATTTTGAAGATTTATGATTATGCGTTTGACTCAAACACAAAACTGACTGAAATTCATTGTGATAGCGATGCCGTTGTTGTAGGGAATTACGCTTTCCAAAGATGTTCAAATTTGAAAAAAGTTGACATCCCAAATATAACCTCTTTGGGAGCACTCGCGTTCGCTTATTCCGGCATTGAGGAAATTTCCTTGCCAAATGTGGTCACGATAGATAAAAACGTCTTTTCTGCTTCTTCTTTGAAAACCATAATGATTGGGCAGGACATAGAAAGCATTGGAAGTCACACTCAGATATCTGTCCAAGAAGTTTATGGATATGCAGGCACACCAGCAGAAGATTTTGCTGTGGAGTTTGACGCACAATTCTTTGATTTGACTTTGAGTATCACAAAAAATTTCGGGATACAAAAAGTTGTCAGAGAGGGAGGAAGTTTGGAGTTGAAACTCCAATACTCTGGCTATGATGTGGAGGTTGCTGTGGAAACTGGTGGTGCGGAATATATCCAAAGCATCACTTCGGATGAAAATCTTTCCACTTTGACCTTGTCGTTTAAGAACCTTTCAATTGGGAATTATTCAATAAAGGTCGATTTGACAGATAGATTTGGCGTGGAAGTTTCAAGCAACATACTGAGGCTTGTTGTGGTCGACGAAAACGCAACTTCTTACACCTTGAGTTATAATGCTGGGAATTTTGATTTGTTTGTGGATGGAGAACTCGTTGAGGGCGATTTTGAGATTTTCGAGGGGCAGACTTATTCCATAACCTATCAGCCTTCCGCTGGTTACAACATCAATTCAGTCACTTTGAATGACGAACAAAAAAACAGCAACAGCGGTTTCAGAATTTCAAATGTTCAACAAGATTACAAAATCAACATAAACACCATTGAGCAATCAATTCTCACGGTGAACTTTAATTCTTCAGTTGGTGATGTGTATGTCGACGGGCAGAAATTGGAAGTCTCTTATTACACAGTTGATAGAGGCTCAAACTTGACATTCACAATCGACAGTGACTATGGATACGCCGTCAAGAAAGTGTTGGTTGACGGTGTGGAACTGGTCGCAAATGAGGACGGGAGTTACACAATCTCGGACATCACCGCAAGCAAGGTGGTTGTGGTAGATTTTGAAGAGGCTTATTACACAATCGACATCACTTTTGTAAATTCTTGCGGAAGTTATATTGTCAGCAACGGCGGAAATCTTTCAAATGTTGCATTTGGAAGCAGTAGGGAGATAACAATCTCTGCATTTGACGGATATGAGATTGACTTCATTTCGGTGGACGGAAAAATTGTCGATGTTGATGACGGAACTTTTGTGATTGACGAGATTGATTCAGACAAGAATGTCATTGTCTCTTTCAAATCTGCAAAATCTTCCTTCTTCTCAAATGACAATTCTGCAATTTTCTACTATTTCATAATTTTCCTTGTTTTGTTTGTTGTTTTTGCAGTTGCAAGCATTGTCGTGTATTTTGTGAGAAAAAAACAAAAATAATGATAAATTTCTTTGAATAATAACAAACTTGTGGTATCATATGATTGTGTAAAGGAGGACTTATGTCAACATTAGGAATTGTGTTATTGGCAATCTTGGGCGTGATTTTGCTTTTGGTTGTTGTGATTGCCATTTATGTTGTGTGCGTTTATAATGCACTCATCAGACTGAAAAACAACGTGGAAGAGGGATATTCAACAATGGATGTCTATATGAAGAAAAGATACGACCTCATTCCAAATCTCGTTGAGACAGTCAAAGGTTATGCAAAGCACGAGGAGCAAACTCTTGAGGGGGTTATGCAGGCGAGATATTCTTGTATGACTGCAAATGACCCAGAGGAAAGGGCAAAAAGCGAAAATATGCTCACTGGGACGCTTAAAACTTTGTTCAATGTCGCTGAGAATTATCCTCAACTTCAGGCAAACCAAAACTTCATTTCGTTGCAAAACACCTTGAAGAGTTTGGAAGAGGAAATCGCAAATTCCAGAAAATATTACAATGGTTGTGTGAAGATTTTCAACAACAAAATTGAGGTTTTCCCATCAAATCTTGTTGCAAAGAGATTTAAGTTTGAAAAGAAAGTTCTCTTTGAAATCCCAGATGAAGCGGAGAAAGTTGCTCCAAAAGTTCAATTCTAATATAGGTATTCTATGAAGAAATTTTTGCCATTTATCATCAGTGGTGTGGTGGTTTTGCTTGTCATCTTACTGCCTGTTTTTATTGGCGGAATAACTTCTGGAGTCTATTTGCCAGAAAGAGATTATGGCTATGAGATAACGGCTTATGATGTGGACATCGTGGTGAAAGATGACGGCTCTTATGACATAAACGAAACGATTGATGTGCATTTCACTTCAAGTGATTCTCACGGAATTTATAGGTGGCTTCCTGTCATCCAATCTTCCTCATACAACAAAAACGGAAAGGTTGTTGAGAAGAATTTCAGGAGCAAAATCACCGATGTTGAATATCACACTTCGCAATCATCTGAAAATACCTTTTTGGTCGATGAATACGAAAGCGGAGGATATTATTTTTTGCAAATGGGTTCGTCCTATTATGTTCCTTATGGCAGTAACTTGACCTATTCTTTTTCTTATAACTATGACTTTGGAGATGACAGAGAAACTGACCTTGATATGCTGTATTACAACATCATTGGCACGGGTTGGGATACCACAATCTCAAACTTGACTTTTTCAATCACATTCCCAAAACCGGTGAGTGATGAATTTGAGTTTTATGTCGGTCGCATAGGGGAGAGTTCTACAAATAGTGAGAAGGTTGAGTATTCTTTCGACGGCTTGACGCTTGTGGGCAGATATAACGGAACGCTTGACTATGGCGAGGTGGTGACTGTTTTCAAAACTCTTGAAGAAGGGTATTTCAATTACGACAAAAGTTATGTTTTTGACATTGTTTTGCTTGTTTTGACTGGTTTGTTTGTGGGCTGTGCGGTTTTGGTTTTCTTGAAGAAACGAAGAAAATCGCCTATCATTGAAGTTGTCGAATTTAAAGCACCTGAGGGTATATCTCCGACTGAGGCGGGGCTTATAAACGACGGAAAAGTGACAGGTGACGATTTGTCGGCATTGCTGGTTTACTGGGCGTCAAAGGGAATTGTTAAAATCAAAAATGACGGAAAGAAAACAGTGATTTTGAGGGTTGCCACGGACGAACAGGTGCAAAATGACCTAAAACCACACGAAAAAATCTTGTTTAATGACCTTTTTAGAGGTGGAAAGACGGAGGTTGAGGCGTTTGACTTGGGGCTGAGCGTTGACACGGGTTACAAATGCAAAACTTCTGTGACTAAAGAGACAAAAAAATATTTTGACAATGGCGCGGAAGGGTGGTTCTCTTTCCTGACTTTCTTTGCAGTTGTGCTTCTTGCGGTCTTTGTGTTTAAGAGTTATTATCAGTCAGTTTTGAGGGGGCTTGATGTCCTTCTTCAAATATTGATGGCGATTTTGATTGTCGTTGGAGTCTCACTTATTCCGAATTTGATGAAATACAAGGACAAATGTTCCAAGAAAAAGTTTTGGCTTCTGTTGGTTTTGGACTTAATTCTCATTTTCGCTCCACTTGTTGTGTTTATGTTTGTTATGGAAGGCTACATTGACTCTTTTGGGGCGAGGTTCTATCTTTTGTTGGTGCCATCGCTTTTGGTTATCTTCTATCCAAATCTTGAAAGATACACAGAGGCGGGAAGAAAAATCTTGGGGCAAATTCGCGGGCTGAAAAATTATATTGAAGTCGCAGAAAAGGACAGAATGGAAATGCTTGTCAAAGACAACCCATCACTTTTCTTTGAGGTTTTGCCTTACGCGTATGTGCTTGGTGTCAGCGATGTTTATATGAAGAAATTTGAAGATGTGCAAATTGTTCAGCCAGAATGGTATCAGTCTAGTGCGGGCGATTGGACGACGTTTATCCTCATCAATCACTTTATGAATCCAATCTCAGTCTCAATGAGAGCGAACTTCACAAGACATTTGATTTCAAGTGTTGGAAAGACTGTCGTAAGCACAGGAAAAACTCTTGGCGGTGGAGGCTTTGGCGGACACTCTGGAGGAGGTCACGGCGGTGGCGGTGGCGGAAGATGGTGATGCAAAACGCCATTGATTGCAAACAAACATTTTTGCAAATTCCCATTTTTTAATTTAAGAGTTATTTTGTGTCAGATTGTTTGACAAAAGTTTGTGGAAATGTTTAAATAATAATGAAGAGGAAAAATTTCTTCAGGAAGGAGATATGGAAGTATTTTAGAAAATAAAAATTTATGAAATAAAAATCTGTGAAAAGTTATCACAGATTTTTTGTTTTCATATTTTAATGCGCGACAACTCTTTGGTCTTGCTCAATCTCTTGTTTTGGAGTGTCGTGCATCTTTTTTGGCTTGCTCAGTGTTTGAATTGTTGCACTTGTTGTCGAGTCGTTTTCTTGTGAATTGTTTGTTTTTGTGTTGTCTTTTAATTGCGAGACTTCATTCTTGGTTTTCTCCAAAGTCTCAAATTTTGAGGTTTCAGTGATTTTGTCTTTTGCTTTGTCCAATGTGTCATTTGCAATATCTTTGATATCCTCTTTGACATTTTCAGACTTGGCATTTTCAGGCTCAATTTTCTCAACTATGTTGTCTGGATTGACTTTTTCATAGGTCTCGAGTCTCTTCTCAGGCTCTTGTTCTGCATTTGCAAAAGTTGCAGGTGGCATTGGCACTGGAGCGGTCAGACGATTTCCGTTGTTTGAGCCAGCATAATAATTATTCCCATATCCAAAACCATTGTTTCCATAGCCATATCCGTTGTTGCCGTAAGGAGCGAAGCCGTTTCTGTATCCATTGAAGCCGTTATATCCGTTGTAACCATTGTATCTGTTTCCGCCATATGTGTCGATGTTGCGATAATTTGGTCCATATGTGTCGGTGTTTCGTGAAGAGTTAAACCTATTTAAGCGGTTGTAATTTCTGTTGTAGGAATATGGGTTGTTTGCGTAATTGTTGCGATTTTTTCTTGGTTTAGGACTCTGTGTGGTGTTTTCATCTGTTGAGTCCTCGTCTGTGGTGTTATTGTTGTAGGTGTCGATATTTTTTGTGAGAAGAGATTTTGTTTGCTTTTGGTCGGAAGTTTCTTCGCTTGTGGTGTTTTGTTGCTCTTGGTCTTGAGGAGTGCAATTTTCACAATCAAGATTTAAACATCTTTCAATCTCATCAAGAGTGTTTAAAATGTTTTCATAATAAGCCGAGCGAATGTTTGAATTGCAGGCGAGGCGGTTGTATTTTGCGTAAAGTTTGTCCTCATTTTTGCTGACATTCTTTTTCATTGAAGAAATTGCTTTTGCGGATGAATTCATTTCGTGCTTGGTGTTGGTGACGGACGATGTGTATTTGTTTAAAGTGCTGGTCAAGTCCTTTATCGCTGATTTTTGCATTTTTGAAAGGGTTATGTCGGATAATTGGTTTTTGATTTTGGCTGTTTTATCCAAAATTTCCGTTTTGTAGTATTGTTCGTTCAAAAGCGACCTTTGTGTCATCTGGGAGTTGTTGTAAATGTCCTCGTTTTTGCTTTCGTTTGAGATTCCGATGTCTGACGGACTTATTGTGCTCACACTGCTGACAGCGTTTGCTGTGCTGTCAAGTTGGTTGCTCAGACTTGAGATTGACGAGGTCGTGTTTGAAGTTCCGCAGGCTGTCAAACACACGCAAAGAGCAATTCCAGTCATTCCAATAATAAATTTTTTCATATTACCTCCATTTTATCAATTTTAGTCTTTGTAAAATGGCTGATTTTATGCATTCGTGATGTTTAAGTCTTTATTTTTTGGGAATGATTGTTTTGCAAGGAGACTTTATGGAAGACGCTAAAAGAAACGAACAATACAACAGATATGTGAGTGCAAAAATTCCAAAAACAAAATGGTGGCCGTCGCTGTTCAACTCTTTTTTGGTCGGTGGAGTGATATGCCTTATTGGTCAAGGAATTGATGATTTGATTATGCTCGCTTTTCCCGAAATTTCTCAACAATCTTCTTGGGCGTATACGCTGATTATCTTGATTTTCATTGCTTCTTTGCTGACTGGAATTGGGGTTTACGACCAAATTGGAAAGTTTGCTGGCGGAGGTTCAATTGTGCCTATCACTGGGTTTTCAAACTCCATCACAAGCCCTTCGATTGAGTTTAAAAGTGAGGGAATTGTCTATGGAATTTGTGTCAAAATGTTTACGATAGCGGGCCCTGTGATTGTGTTCGGAATTGTTTCAAGTGTTGCAGTTGGGTTTATTTATTGGATTATCAGTTTGTTTTAGGAGTGATATGAAAAAGAGAGTTCAGACAATAATATTGAAAAGACAGCCCAAAATAATTGGTTCTTATTCCATTGTTGGTCCAAAAGAAGGGCAGGGAAATTTTGGCGCATATTTCGATTATGTGATGAAAAATGACTGCTTTGGAGAAGATACATTTGAAAAGGCAGAAAGAAAAATGATGGAATCGGCACTTACTGGCGTGATTCAAAAAGCGAAACTTTCGCCAAAGGACATTGACATTATGATTGGTGGAGATTTGCTCAACCAAATCATAAGTTCCTCATACGCTGCGAGGGCGTTTGAGTTTCCGTTTATTGGGGTCTACGGAGCGTGTTCGACTATGGCGGAGAGTATGGCTGTGGCATCGGTGCTTGTCGACGGCGGATATTGTGAGAATGTTGTGTGTTGCACTGGTTCTCATTTCTCAACGGCGGAGAGACAATATCGCTTTCCGCTTGAACTTGGAAATCAGAGACCGCCAACATCCCAGTGGACGGTGACTGGAGCGGGAAGCAGTATCATTTCGCTGAACGGCGAAGGTCCAAGAGTGACAAGTGTGACTTTTGGAAAAGTTGTGGACTGGGGAGTCAACGATGTGAATGATATGGGTGCGGCAATGGCACCTGCAGCGAGAGATACAATGTTGAACCACTTTAAAAACACCAAAACAAAACCAGAGGACTATGATTTGATAATCACTGGTGATTTGGGCAAACTTGGAAGTGAGATTTTGATTGATTTGATGGATGAAGAGGGAATCACACTTGGTGTGAATTATGGAGATTGTGGGCAAATGTATTATCGCAGAGAGCAAAAGACTTTATGTGGTGGTTCAGGGGCGGGTTGTTGTGCCACAGTTTTCAACTCATACATTATGAAAAAACTCAAGGAAGGGCAATACAAAAAAGTTTTATTTATGCCGACTGGAGCACTGCTAAGCACGACTTCAAGTCAACAAGGGGAGACTGTCCCAGCGGTTTGTCACGCGGTCGTAATTGAGGCATAGGAGGAGTATATGGATATATTTTTAGATTATCTGTGGGCGTTTTTGATTGGTGGTGCGGTGTGTATGATAGGCGAACTTCTTATCATAACAACAAATATCACCTCGGCAAGAATTTTGGTTATTTTTGAATTGACGGGCGTCTTTTTGCAAGCAATAGGGGTTTTTGATTACATCTCAGATTTTGCAGGTGCTGGCATAAATGTCCCAATTATTGGCTTTGGTGCATCTCTTGCAAGGGGTGTGATTGGGGCGGTCGAAACAAATGGTTTACTTGGTATTTTCACAGGAGGTTTCACAGCAACTGCGGGTGGAATTGCGGCGGCAATATTCTTTGCTTTCATATTTGCGTTGATTTTCAAGTCTCACACAAAGAAATAGCATAATACGCCACTTATTTGGTATTATGCATTGCATACTACACAATATATTGATTTTCGTGTGCATACTACACCATATATTTTTGTAAAGATATTTCAATTCTCTTCATAAATATATACCAATGAAATATTACAGAGACAAATATCGAAAGAGAAAGAAAAGGAAGGCTGTTTTGTTTTTGTCAGTCTTTCTCTCTTTTGTTGTTTTGTCTTTTGTGTATGTTTATTGTGTGGTAAATCCCGTTGTGATTGAGGCGACATCTCACACGATTTATTCACTTTCAACTTCAGCAGTCAGCAATGCTGTCTACGACGTCTTGGTCAAAAACAACATCTCTTATGAGGACCTTGTCAATATTGAATACAACGATTCTGGAGATATAACTTTGATTTCTTTGGAGACGGTGGAACTGAATCTTCTCACAAGGGAGTTTTACAAGGTTTCGCAAGATTATCTCGACGCGATGGGAAGTGAGGGAGTCGATGTCTCACTTGGGACTTTTTCTGGGATTCCTTTTTTGTCAGGGCTTGGGCCAAAAATAAATTTGAAACTTGTTTCAATAGGTGCAATGACCGCCAGTTTTGAAAGTGAATTTGTCAGTGCGGGAATAAACCAAACAAACCACTCGCTTTATGTCAAACTTTATGCGAGTGTCAGTTTGATTTTGCCTGCATACACCGAAAGGGTGGACAGTGTGACCGAAATGTTGGTCGCTGAGAGCGTCATTGTGGGGAAAGTGCCACAGGTTTATTTAAGCGGTGGCTCGCTGAATTTTTCTCCAAATTGATGAAATTTGCTTTGGATAGTTTGAAATTTTTTGCATTTTCGAGTGATTGAAAAAATGCTTTAAAAACCATCAAAATTACACATTTCCAAAATTTTTCAAAAAAAAGACCATTTTGTTTTTATATTTCGGCTTAAATATTGTATAATTCTTTCATAAAAGGATTTGATGATAGTTATGGCTGAAAAAAATGATTTGGATAAAATAAAAGACGGTGTCGCAAAATCTAATGCAATGAGGTTTTTGTCCGCTTTCAATAATATTGATTATGCAATCAAGACCAGATACAATATGAATCGAAGTATGGGGTTTTCTGAGGCGGTCAGAAAGGCTGTTGCTTTCAATTTTACCATAAGGAAATATGAGGACGATTTGATAAGTTATGGCAGGCTTAGAAATGCCATTGTCCACGACAACAGCGATGTTGTCATTGCAGAACCTCATATTGATGTTGTGGAGAAGATTGAGAAGATTGAGAGGCTTTTGACAACGCCTCCTCGTGCTCTTGAGACGGTGGCAAGACGAGATGTTTTGACTGTTCACTGCTCCAAGTCAATGCGAGAAGTGATTTTGCTTATTGCATCGTCAAATTATTCCAACATCCCTGTTTTTAATGACGACAATGAGATTATCGGAATTGCAAACGGACAGAAAATTTTGGACTCTTTTGGAAAATTCCTCCTCTCTGGCGGAAAAGAAAAAGCATTTTTGGACAGTGTTAAGATTGAGGACATGCTTTCGAAACTTGAAAACAGCAATTATTATGCCTTTGCAAACAAGGATATAACGGTTGAGCAAGCATTGTCGCTCTTCCACCAAAACTCAAGACTTTTGGCGCTGCTTGTGACCGAAAATGGCGGGGCAAAAGAAAAACCTTTGGGTATTATGACTGGCTCGGATGTGCTCAAAATGAACAAAATCTTGGAGAGTTATTAGTTTTGACTGCTTGAAGTTGAATAAAACTTTTGTGAGTAGTTTCATTAAAACTTATAAAAATTTCGGATATTTCTTGACAAGAGATTTTCGGGATGATAGAATAAATTCGTGTTAAATAAATAAAGACGTTTGAGAAAAGACACGGTTTTTCATAGTGGATTTGTAGAGAGTTGCCGTTTGGTGAAAGGCAATATGAAGCGTGGGAAATTATCACTTTTCGAGTCGCTCCCTGAGCGTTTTGTGTTGCCTTTTGTGTGGCTCAGAATGTTAGGCGGAGACGGTGGCTTCCCGTAAGTTAAAGCAGGCGTGTGTTGGCACGCTGAAAGTTTACAAGTGGTTTAAGCCTTGGAGGTTCTTGTAACTTTCAAGGATTTTTTGTTTAAAGGAGAAAAGAAGATGAAAAAAGAACAAACCGTCCCAAATTTTGTGGAAATGGAAAAAGGAATTTTGAAACTTTGGGAAGAGAATGACTGTTTCAATAAGTTGAAAAAGAAAAACGAAGGACATGAGCGTTTCAAATTTTTGGATGGGCCTATCACTGCAAACAACCGTCTTGGCATCCATCATCTTTGGGGAAGAACTCTTAAAGATTTGACAATTCGTTATAATGCTCTCAAGGGCAAAGATTGTCAATATCAAAATGGTTTTGACGGACAAGGGCTTTGGGTTGAGGTTAATGTTGAAAAGGAACTTGGACTGAACGGAAAGCCTGAAATTGTCAAGTATGGAATTGACAAATTCACCAACAAATGTATGGAAAGGGTGAACTATTTTGCAAACGAAATCACAAAGCAAAGCATAAGATTGGGGCAGTGGATGGATTGGGACAACAGTTACTTCACCAATTCTGATGAAAACATCACTTCTATCTGGTATTTTTTGAAAGAATGTGACAAGCATGGTTGGATTGTCAGAAAAAACAGGCCAATGGCTTGGTGTCCTCGATGTGGAACAAGTCTTTCTGAACACGAGATGACAGGTTCATATCATGAGGTTGAGCATACGGCAGTTTTCATCAAGTTGCCTGTGAAAAACAAAGATTTCAAAATGATTGCTTGGACGACAACTCCTTGGACTTTGACCGCCAATGTTGCACTTGCTGTTAATCCAGATTTTGAATATGTTAAAGTTGATTTCCATGGCGAAAACATTGTGCTTGGAAAGGACCGCTTGAAAATTTTGAAAGAGGATGTCAAAATTTTGGAGACATTCAAAGGTTCTGACCTTGTGGGATTGGAATATGAAACTTGTTTTCCGGAACTTTCCGAACAAAATTTTGTTCACAGAATTGTTGCGTGGGATGAGGTTGACAATGTGGAGGGTTCTTGCGTTGTGCATATTGCGCCGGGCTGTGGTGCTGAGGACTTCGAACTTGGCAAGACTCTTGGGCTTCCAGAAATTTGCCCAATCAACGAACAAGGTGTGATGCTTGAAAGTACGAACTTCCTTGCTGGAAAGAAAACAACTGACGTTGTTGAAGATGTTGTGGAAAGACTGAAAGCGGACGGGAAACTTCTTTATTCACATAAATATAAACACTCATATCCATATTGCTGGCGTTGCAAGACCGACCTTGTGTATAGGCTGATTTCTGCGTGGTTTATCAAAATGGACGACATCAGACCACTTGCGCTTAAGGCGATTGAAGATGTCGAGTTTAAACCTGCTTATGCAAAGAAGAGAATGGTCGATTGGCTGAACAATATGGGAGACTGGAATATCTCAAGAAGTCGTTTCTATGGACTTCCTCTTCCTATTTATGTCTGCGAGAAGTGTGGCAAGGTGCACGTGATTGGCTCGCTGGAAGAGTTGAGAGAGAGGGCGGTCGACAAGAGCAAAGTCGAGAGCCTTCCAAATATCCACAGACCTTGGATTGACGAAGTGAAGATTAAGTGTGATTGCGGTGAGGAAGTTTCAAGAATTGCGGAAGTTGGCGATGTTTGGCTTGACGCGGGGATTACGCCGTTCAGCACGAAAAAGTATTTTAAGGACAAGGAATTTTTCAAGAAAAATTTCCCAAGCGAATACGTTTGCGAAATGATTGAACAAATCAAATTGTGGTTCTATTCCCTTTTGGTTATGAGTGTGGTTCTAACCGGAAAAGCACCTTATAAAAAAGTTGTCACATATCAATCTGTTATGGATGAAAATGGTGGCGAATTCCACAAGAGTGGTGGAAACTCTTTAGCGGCTGATGAGGTTGCGGACAAGGTTGGTGCAGATATGATTAGATATCTCTTTTCGTCTTCAAGCCTTGCAAATGATATGAGATTTGGTTTCTCGCTCACAGATGAGGCAAGACGAAAACTCTTGTCATTCTGGAATGTCTACACTTTCTTCAACACCTATGCTTGCATCGACAACCCAGACATTGCACACTTCACACCAAGTGCGGAAGATTTCAAGTTTGCAGATAAGTGGCTTTTGAAATCTATAAACAAATTTGTTTCGGATAATGATGCAAATTATGCAGACGACAAATGCTATGTGGTTGTGCACGATTTTGAGAAACTCGTTGATGATATTTCAAATTTCTACATCAGAAGCAACCGTAAGCGTTTCTGGAAATCGGAAAACAAGCGTGACCAGATGACTGCTTATTGGACACTTTATCAAGCAATCAAACAGATTGTGAGGGTTATGACGCCAGTTGTGCCGTTCCTTTGCGAATATATTTGGCAAAATCTTGTGCGAGAAATTGAAAAGGATGAGGTGGAATTTGTTATGCTCTCAGGTTTCCCAAGCAAAAAAACTGAGTTTGAATTTGAGGGAGTTTTGGAGACGGTTGAGACAGCGAGAAACATTATGTCAATCGCTCAAAGACTCAGAAACGAAAACCAAATCAAAGTTAAACAACCTCTTCGCAAAATGTATGTCTCAGCGGGTGGAAACATTCAAGCCGTTTTGCAGGAAATGGGAGATATCATCAAAGACGAACTCAACATCAAGGAACTTGAGTGTGTTTCTGATGACAGCCTCTTCAACGATGAATATTTGTCGGTGAACTTCAAAAAAGCAGGTGCGGTGCTTAAGGGAGATGTCCAAAAACTTAAAGTGGCACTTTCAAACATTTCCGATGACGAAAACAAAAAAGTTGTGGAGTTGTATAGGAAAGGAAAGGTTACGGTCGGAGAATTTTTCGATTTGGACGCGGACCTTTTCAACTTGGAAAAGAAGCCAAAACAAGACTTTGTCATTGCTCACGAAAACGGGAACACCGTTGTGCTTGACATAAATTTGGACGAAGAACTTATTTTGGAAGGACTTTATCGTGAGTTTGTGAGAAGTTTGCAGGTTATGAGAAAGGACGCCGATTTTGCGATTGATGACAGGCTTTATGCGTATTTTGAAACCGCTGACGAAAAATTGGCAACTATGCTTTACAACTATATGGGCAAAATCAAGCAAGAGGTGCTGATTATCAGGGCTGTTGAACAAATTGAAAAGCCAGACATTGAGAGAACGATTGAAATAGGAGACAGTTTTATCATTGTCAAATTTAAAAAAGCATAATTGGAATAAGGCAATCACAACAAACTTTTTGCAAAAAATGAGACCTACCAAAGACTTTACAACAATGCTTTGGGCTCTACTTCCCAAAATAATATAAAACATAAAGTTAAGCAAGTTATTTGACTTGCTTTTTTAATATCTATTTGATAAAATAAAAAAAGAGGTGGATTTTGAGAATTGCGGACAGTTGGAAAGATTACAAAGTTATTGCGACGGGCGACGGAGAGAAACTTGAAAGTTGGGCGGGAATCACCCTGCTTCGTCCAGACCCACAGGTGATTTGGCACAAAAGAAGAGATCTTAAAAAAGGCGTTGATGCATATTATGAGAGGAAAGACGGCGGAGGATATTGGCATTACAACAAACAAATTCCAGAGCAGTGGCAAATTGGATGGAGAAATCTGAAGTTTATCGTCAAACCTATGGGCTTTAAGCACACAGGAATCTTTCCAGAACAAGCAGTGAATTGGGACTTGATGTCGAAACTTATTGGGTCAGCGGGCAGACAAATCAAAGTGCTGAACCTTTTTGCTTACACTGGTGGTGCGTCTGTGGCTTGCTCGGATGCGGGAGCGATTGTAACTCACGTTGATGCAAGCAAAGGAATGGTGGAAAGAGCGAAAGAAAATGCAAGGCTGAACGGAATTTCAAACATAAGATTTATCGTCGACGATTGCAAGAAGTTTATTGAAAGGGAAGTGCGAAGAGGAAACTCTTATGACGCAATCATAATGGACCCGCCAAGTTATGGCAGAGGTCCAAACGGCGAGATGTGGAAACTTGAGGACAATCTTGCCGACTTTGTGGAACTTACAAAGAAAGTGCTCAGTGACAAACCGCTTTTTGTGCTCATAAATTCTTACACAACTGGACTTCAACCGACCGTTATTGCAAACATCTTGAAGTGTGTGTTTGGAAGCGATGATGTTCAGGCGGATGAGATTGGATTGCCGACAGAAGAGGGGATTGTTTTGCCTTGTGGTGCAACAGGAGTGAAAATATGGAAAAATTGACTGTTTTGTATGAAGATAACCAAATAATTGTGGTCTTGAAACCACAAAATGTTCCGACTATGCCTGACGAGAGCGGAGATGAGAGTATGCTTTCAAGGGTGAAAAGTTATGTCAAAGAAAAATACAACAAGCAAGGTGAGGCTTTCATTGGGCTTGTTCACAGACTTGACAGACCGACAGGCGGAATTATGGTCTTTGCGAGAAATTCAAAGTCCGCAAAGCGTTTGACCGAACAATTTAAAACCCACACCGTTGAGAAAGTTTATTATGCCGCCGTAAATGGCGTGGTTAAGACAAAAACGGAACACTTAATCAATTATCTCAAAAAAGACGAGAAAGAAAACATTGTGAAAATTGTGCCAATGGCAGAAAATGGGGCTAAAAAAGCGGAACTTGTCTATAATTTTTTGGAAGATGACGGCAAATATTCTCTTCTTGAGGTGAGAATTTTGACGGGAAGAAGCCACCAAATTCGTGTTCAAATGGCGAATACTGGACACTCTCTTGTTGGGGATGTTAAGTATGGAAAAGAGAAAGGAAAAACCAGCAATCTTGGACTTTGGGCGGGGAAACTCTCATTTTTGCACCCAACGACAAAGGACAAAATGGTCTTTATTGCGTGTCCTGATGAGACAGTGTCACCTTGGAACAAGTTTAATATGGGAAAATACCTGTCAAGATAGTTTTCTTTTTTTTGGGTTGAGGCTGTGAGAAACAAAAAATCGAAATTTTTAAAAATTGATTTGGCGGTCAAAAAGAAGGAGGGGTTATGAAAAATAGAAGCGAAATTGAAGAAAAATACAAGTGGGATTTGACAAAGTTTTGCACTGATGACAAAAATTTTTATGAACGATTGAAAAAGGCAGAGGGGCAAATTGAGGGCTTCAAATCTTACGAGGGCAAACTCTCCGACGAGAAAACTCTTTTTGAATGTTTGGAAAAAGAGACCGCACTTGTCAAGGAACTCTCACTTGTTGCGATTTATGCACATCTGAGACTTTGTGAGGATAACGCAGACAGGAACTCAAACGAGATGAATGAAAAACTCTCCTTTGTGCTTGCAAAACTCTCAAACACGACCTCTTTCATTGATGTCGAGGTAAGCAAGTTCAGTGAAGAAAAGTTGAAGGCTTTGCAAAACAACAAGAAATTTAAAAATTACTCAAGGTATTTTGAAGGGATAATCAGAGACAAAAAGCACACTTTGAGCAAGCGTGAGGAGTTGCTTTTGTCCAAACTTTCCGAATGTATGGGCGGAGATAGTTCAAACTTTGACAAATTTTCGGATGTTGATTTGACTTTTGGGAAAATTCTCGACGAAAATGGGAAAGAGCACGAACTCAACCAATCAAATTTCTCGATTTACAGGGAAAGCAAGGATAGGACTCTCAGAAAGAACGCTTACAAAGGAATAAACGGAAAGTATGGCGAATTTATAAATTTCCTTGCAAGCAATTATATAAACAATGTCAAAGAAAATTGCGTTTTGGCGAAAATCAGAAAGTATAAGAGTGCTTTGTCGGCTTCCATTTATTGCGAGGAGGCAAGCGAAGAGGTTTACAATCTTTTGATAAAAAAGGTCAGAGAAAATGTCGCTCTTGCTTATGAATATTTTGAACTGAAAAGGCAGATGCTTGGGCTTGATAAGTTTGCCGTCTATGACAACTTTGCTCCAGTCGTGAGTGGAATAGATAAAAAATTTTCTTATGACGAGGCAATAGAGGTTATCAAGCAGGCAGTTTCTGTTTTGGGAGAAGATTATGTCAAACTCATTGACAGGGCGAAAAATGAGAGATGGATTGACGTTTTCCCAAACAAAAACAAGGACAGCGGGGCTTTTTCCTCAGGAACTTTTGGTGCGACGCCTGTTGTGCTTATGAATTTTGAGGGAAATTTGGATGGGGTTTTCACGCTCGCACACGAACTCGGTCACGCAATGCACACCTATCTTTCAAACGAAAACCAACCAATTCAAAAAAGTGATTATGTGATTTTTGTTGCGGAAGTCGCAAGCAATGTAAACGAGATGCTCCTTTTGCACTATTTACTTGGAAAGGCAAAGACAAAAAAGGAAAAGATATATTATTTTGATTATTTCTTGAATCAAATGAAATCTTCAATCTTCAGACAGACGATGTTTGCCGAATTTGAGCAGTTTGCTCACGAAGAATATGAAAAAGAGAACCCACTCTCTGCCGAACTTTTGTGCGAGAAATATAAAGAACTCAATGATTTCTATTTTGGAGATAAAGTTGAGCAGATTGACGAAATGAAGTATGAGTGGGCGAGAATACCGCATTTTTACAGAAGTTTTTATGTGTATAAATATGCAACAGGATTGATTTGTGCAATAAACATCTCAAACAAACTGTTGAGTGAAGAGAATTTCGCGAAAAAATATCTTAAATTCCTTTCATCTGGCTGTTCCAAAGACCCAATTTCTCTTTTGAAAATCGCAGATTGTGACTTGACAAAGGAAAAAACTTTTGATGATGCATTTGCGGTCTGCAAGGGTTATATTGACGAGTGGAAAAAATTGATGTAATTATTTGCAAATGAATTTATGTGTATAAATATGCAATATAAAACATAAATATTCAACAAAAAAAATAAGCGACGGGGAAATCCTATCGCTTATTTTGGTGATAAACACCAAAGGTTTTTGATTTTTATGGAATTTGTCTTTTGTGTTTGCTTTTCTATCTGCAATTTTTTGCTATCAGATAACCTATTGCAAAACAGAGTAGGCTGTTTTGGTCTATAACTATCCCACCTTGACATCTAGGGGGTTGATTAGGTGGGCAAAATATAGGCTGTGGACAGTTTCCACACGGACGCAAATCTTGACAACAACCAGGTCTGTAATGTGTTGAGTAATTCATTTTCTTTGCCTCCATTCTCAGTCTATGTGAGTTTTGAAAAAATGTGTTTTTGCTTTGTTTTTTTTGGCTTTAAATGATAAAATAATTGTATGAAAAATCGACTTGATATAATCTTGATGAAAAAAGGGTCCTATCCGTCTCGAGAGAAAGCGAAGCAGGCGATTGGGCTTTCTCGGGTCAAAGTTAATGGGAAAATTTGCACAAAGCCGTCGGAAATTTTCGAGGAAGATGTCACAATTGAGGCCCTTCCATTTGAGTTTGTTTCTCGCGGTGGATTTAAATTGCAAAAGGCACTTGAAGATTTTGGAATTGATTTAAGTGGTAAGGTTGTGCTTGACATAGGTGCTTCGACTGGTGGCTTTTCTGATGTGTGCTTGCAAAATGGTGCAAAAAAAGTCTATGCTGTGGACACTGGGGTGGGGCAACTCTCAGAAAAAATCAAAACAAATCCAAAAGTGATAAATTTTGAAAAAACAAACTATCTCACTTTCGACAAATCCAACTTTACAGACGCAAATTTTGTTGTTATTGATGTTTCCTTTGTAAGTCTGACGAGGTTTGCGAAAAAACTTTCGACAGATTTTGACTCAGTCGAGATTGTCGCACTTATAAAGCCTCAATTTGAGTGTGGACCTGAATATGCAAGAAAACACAAAGGAATTGTCAAAGATGAAAAACTTCACAAGAGGATAGTTGAGAACATCAAAACTTGCTTTGAAAATGTCGGATTTATTGCCCTCGGCGTCGTCACTTCTGCGATTAAAGGAGGAGACGGAAACATGGAATTTTTGATTTATTTAAAAAAATAAAATAAGAAAAAATCAGATAACAAAGTTATCCAATAAAAAAACTTAAAAAAAACAAAAATCAAAGTGGCTGAAAATTCGATAATCTGGTATTTTTAGCCATTTTTTTAATTTATTTTTATTTATTTTTTAATATTTTTATTTTCGTCATTTTTGACGTTTTTTTTATCTAATTTTTTTGATTTTTCAGCAGTCAATTTTTTATTCATTCCGTAGATAATTGCCTTTTTGAGCACCAGCGGACAATCTTTTTCCTTGAGCAGAAAACGGCTCCAATTGAAACTTGCAAATTTTCCATTTGCAACCTTTTCTTCTGGCAGGTTGAGGCAGAATTGTTTTTTGCCCAGAATTGTCCCGATTATTATTCCACATTTACGACCATTTTGCGTGTCAAAGTTGAAACTCTTAAAACCCCAAATTGTCCTTGTTATCTCTGACAGGTATCCGCAAAGTTCAACAGTGTTTATTGGATACTTATCTGCCAAATTTTGAATTTTACATTTTGCACTGTGTGCTTTTTCTTCCGAAATGCAATATCTACTTAGAAAATACAGTTTTTCTATGTCGTTCATAAATTTATCTCAAATCTCCTTGAATTTGAACGGCGTTATTTTATCATATTTGGAGATTTTTGTCAAAAGTTTTGGCAATTTGTCGTCAATCGTCAGTTTTGTAAAATACTTTCGTCAAGATTTTCGTCATTGTCTCGTCAGTGACAACTTTTCGGAATGCATTGAAAATGTGGTATTGTTTGCCGATTATATATCTTGCCTTAAGGTGCTTCTTTTCGCACACTTTGTAAATCTTTTTCACCGCATATTCAGGGGACATACGCCTGTTTTCTGTTTTTTCTGTTGGTTCGGTCGACAGCCTTATTGAATTTCCGTATCTTTCGTTTGTGTCATAGTTTTTCACACGGTTTTTTGAGAAATTTGTTTTGACATCTCCAGGGCAAATTGAGGTGACTTGAATTGGAACGCGTGAAAGTTCCATTCTCAGACTGTGAGCAAAACTGTCAACGGCAGACTTACTTGCACAATAATATGCCTTAAATGGCAATGGAAAAAGTGCAGTCGCTGAGGAGACAATCACTATTTTTCCGTCCTTTTTCATCATTGGAATTGCATATTTGCACGCATTTGCCGTGCCAAAAAAGTTTACGTCAAACTGCTTTTTTGTTGCTTCCTCGTCAAGAAGTTCAATCGCTCCGCTGATTCCATATCCAGCACAAGTGATGAGAATATCAATTCCGCCATAATTTTTGTAAATCTCTTCAAACACACTTTTCAATTTCTCGTGGTCAGACACATCAAGGGAATAATCACTTCCACTGAGCGATATATCTATGACGATGTCGCCTTTTTCCTTGAAAATATTTTTAAGTCCAAGCCCGAGTCCGCTTGAGCCACCTGTGATAACAATTGTTCTTTTTTCAATCCTCATAAAAAAATCCCCTTTCTATAGATTTTAATATAAATCTCGAAATTTTCAAAATAATTTGACATTGTTTTTGCATAATGATATTATATTCCTATCACTTTTTGGAAAATAAAGACATTTGTGAGGTGTTTTATGTATATGAATAAGACGAAAAGAAACTTGATTATGGCTTCGGCAATCTTAAACATAATCACTGTGACCATAAGTTTGGTGATGTCAATCATTGCGGTTGCTGATGCGGACTTTCTTGAAAAATATTCCGAATACTATTACTTCGTGGGATACTCGACAAACATCGTCTTTGCTGTCATTTCTTTCGCAGTTGGACTTGCTGGGAGCATTTTGCTTTTATATTCCATAAGGAAAAAAGGAAAGTATTTCAGAAGGTCATATGGAATTTATGTGGCAGGGTTTGTCATCATTGTGCTTTGTGGCGGTTGGATTGCTTGGGTTCTTCTTTTCATTTCTGCTTTTATTCCAGATATTATTGTTATGAATGACAGGGCGGACCTTAGGCGTGAAGCAAAAGAACACGAAAAAGAGGAGATTCTTCACAATCGAGAATACGAGGAGAAGAAGAGAAAAATTGAGGAGTTGAAAAGACTTAGAGACAACGGCACAATCACCGAAGAAGAGTACAAAGAAAAACTTTTTGAACTTTTATAAATTTGTTCCAGAAATGATAACAAAAAAGTCGAAAATTTTCTTTCGACTTTTTCTTTTTTTATGATGATTTTAAATAAATTGAAAATATTTTTTCTTTCGATTTTGTCGTATTTTAAATTATTTTTATTTTTTGTGTAATTTTTGAGGATTTTTGTAATTTTTATTTTTTTGAGGAATTTCTTTTTTCTTTGAAAAAATTTGTCAAAAGAGCGGAACAATCTTTTTCATATTCGCTTGTTTGGACAAGTTCGCATTTGTGATTTAGGCGATTGCTTTGCAAGATTTTTTCAAGCAGTTCATCATTTGCAGTCTTATCTTTTGCACCATAGACGATTCGTTTTATCCTCGCGTTTAAAATCGCTCCAGCACACATCGGGCAAGGCTCAAGAGTTACATAAATTGTGCAATCTTCAAGTCTCCAATCTTTGAGTTTATTGCAGGCTTTGTTTATTGCGACAATCTCCGCGTGGGCAAGTGCGTTTTTGGTTTTTTCTCTCTTATTGAAACCGCGAGCAATGATTTTTTCGTCCTTGACAATCACCGCTCCAATCGGGACTTCATTTCTTCGGAGTGCCTTCTTTGACTCTTTTATTGCTTCTTCCATAAACCTATTCATACAAGCATTTTAATCAAAATTTTTCTATTTGTCCAGCAATCGTTTGTGTTTTGTGAAAATTTGTGTTATTATTTCAACTATGGGAAAGACTGACGAACTTAAGAAGGTTTTTGAAAAGAGAAATTTTTACACCACCAGAGACACTGGCAAGATTTTTTTGTATGCACTTCTGCTTCCACTTGCTGTGGGGCTTCTTTTCAGTTATATTGCCGTTGCGATTGCAAGAGGCGTTGGGGTTGAGTTCGCCGATGGCACAAACATCATAAACGAACTCTTCGACAACTATCTCTGGTTCAGCATTCCATACACGCTTATCACGCAAGTTGTTTTCATTTGCATCTATTTTTCATACAACAAATTCAACCGCATAAAGCAATCTGCTTGCAACATCTCTTTCAAAAAAGCAAATGTTTGGACTTGCCTCGTTTGCATTTTTGTCGGGATACTTTGCGTGTTTGGGTTTGTCACGCTCATTGAAGGGGTCTTTGGAAATCTCTTTGAGGTCATTGGGGTGGAGTCGTCAAGCATTGGACTGCGAAACGACACGGTTGGTTGGTATTTTCTGAACCTCTTGCTTTTGGGAATTATTCCGCCAATTTGTGAGGAGTTGCTTTTCAGAGGGATGATGTTTCAGGGACTTAAAGAAAAATTTTCACCACTTGCAAGCGTCTTTTTGACGGCACTGCTTTTCGCACTTATGCACGAGAGCATAACTCAATTCATTTATCCATTTATTTTGGGTTTTGTGCTTACGGTTGTTATGGACAAGACAAACAACTTGCTCTATCCAATGCTTATCCACGCTTTCAACAACATCACAACAATCACCATTAGTTTCTTGCAAAACATTGGAGTCCTCAAAATAGAGTTCATCGGGATGCCGTGGTGGGCATATATAGTCGGAGTTGTGCTTGCAATTGTGACATTCGTGATTTTGTTTGTGATTTACAAGTTTTATCTTATCAAACAGCCGAAAAATGAGGTTGAGAAAGTGGGACAAGCACCTCTTTCAAGCAACATCAGCATTGGAAGACTTCCTGTTACGCTTGTGTTGGGAATTTTGATTGCAGTTGTGATGATTGTTATAAATGCAATTTAGCAGGAGTAAGATATACTATGTCGGAGAAAACAATGAAAGTTGCTAAAACGGAAAATACGGAAAATAAGGTAAACTTTTATGTGAACGCAATCTACTTCTTGGTTATGATTTGTCTGGTGGCAATGAGAGTTTGCTCTTATTTTGGACTGTTCTCTTTTTTGGGAGAATACGACTCGTATTATTTGAGCATTTTCACCCAAATTGGAATAATTTTGCTCTTGCCAACGCTTCTTCTTAAGTTTATCACAAAATCAAAAACAAAGGATGTTGTCAAATTTTGCTGTTATAAAAAAGTCTCATACAAGGTCGTGCTTGTGAGTGTTCTTCTTGGAGCGGTTGTCTTTTTCTTGAACGTCTATGTCTCGAATTTTTTCAACTCAATCATCTCTTTGTTTGGCTATAAGCACGCCTCTTCTGGTGGCACGGCGGACGCAAGTTGGCTTGGGCTTGTTTTGAGCCTAATTTGCACGGCGGTCTTGCCTGCAATTTGTGAGGAGACTTTGCACAGAGGGATGCTTCTAAACGGCAATTCAATGCTTGGAGTGAAAAAGAGCATTCTCATTTCTGGCGTTTTGTTTGGGCTTTTGCACCTTAACATCGAGCAATTTTTCTATGCCACAATCATTGGTCTGTTTTTGGGTTATCTTTGCTGGGGTTGCAGTTCCATTTGGCCGTGCATAATTGTGCATTTTATGAATAATGCCCTCAGTGTCCTTTTGTCCTTTGCGAGTGCAAAAGGTTGGGCGGTCGGCAAAATTTTTGACAGCATTGCAGTATTTGTCACTGGAAATAAAATTATCGGTGTTTTGTTCTTCATTTTGCTTCTTTGCCTTTTGGTCTATCTTGCAATTGAAATGGTTAGATTTTTGCTCAGAGAGACCTTCAGATACAATTTTGAAGGCAAGCAAAAAGAACTTACCTCTCTTGCACTAAGAGAGGCGTATTTTCAGTCAGTCGAGAATTTGAAAAACTCAAATGTTGGTGCTGGAAACTCCGCTGTTGAGACGCAGATTATTGATGAGCGGGAGTTTTTGGAATTTGTGAACGCAAATTTGGAAATGATAATCAAAAAGTCCGCTTCGCAATTTGAGAAAGAAAAAGATTTCAAAATTGACACAAGGTCAGAGATTTTCTTGTGCGGGTCGTTTATACTCGGCATAATCATCACCATTTTGACTTTCATTTGGGGGTTGATGTGATTTCGATAAATGTCATTTGTGTGGGCAATCTGAAAGAGAAATTTTCAAAAGATGAACAGGCGGAATATTGCAAACGCTTGTCGTCTTTTTGCGACTTGAATATCATTGAACTGAAAGAACAAAACCACTTGCAAAACCCGCAGACAATTCTTGAGAAAGAGGGTCAGGAGATTTTGAAAAAGTTGAAGGGATATGTTGTGCTTTGCGACATCTCTGGGAAAAGCGTTTCAAGTGAGCAGTTTGCAGAAAAAATCAAAAATCTTATGCAACAAACTTCCACCATAACTTTCGTCATTGGTGGCTCTTATGGGGTGAGCGAAGAGGTGCGAAAAGCCTCAAATGAGAGAATCTCTTTCTCCGCGATGACCTTTCCTCACAATCTGTTCCGAATTATGCTTTTGGAGCAGACTTATAGGGCGTTTACAATTCTTGAAAACAAAACTTACCACAAATGACAACCGCGGTTGTTTTTAAACAGTCTGTGACTGGTTCTGGGATTGGTTTTGAGGTTGTTTTTGGGGCTGAATGGCGAATTTTTTTGAACTTGCCAAACGGAACTCTTGGGATATTAAACTATCTGTGAGAAATTGTATAAAAAAATAACAAATTTAAAGTGCAAAATTGCTTGCATTTTTTTTTACTTTGTGTTATACTCACTCCGTCATTGGACAAATAAACACCCAAAGTGGATTTCAAAAACTGTTGCCTAAACGCTTTCGGACTTTCGATTTTTGGTATTTTTTTTGAATCTGTCTGGACGCAAAAGTTGGTCACAACTTGGGTCACATTGAAAGATGAAACTTGGGGAAGAGACAAAAACAGGAGGGAAAAATTATGTCAGTTATTTCAATGAAACAACTTTTGGAGGCTGGAGTTCATTTTGGACACCAATCTAGAAAGTGGAACCCAAAGATGAAAGAATACATTTTTACTGCCAGAAATGATATTCACATCATCAATTTGGAGATGACATCAGAGCAAGTGGACAAAGCGTACACATTTGTTCGTGATGTTGTTGCAAGCGGAAAGAGTGTTCTTTTCGTAGGCACAAAAAAACAAGCACAAGAGGCAGTGAAAGAAGAAGCAGAAAGATGCGGAATGTTTTATGTGAACACCAGATGGCTTGGTGGAACACTCACAAACTTCAAAACCATCAGAAACAGAATCGAAAGACTCAACAAACTCAACAATATGGAGAAAGTGGGGGAATTTGATTTACTTCCAAAGAAAGAGGTTGCTCTTTTGAAACTCGAAAGAGACAAATTGGAGAAAAACCTTGGCGGGATCAAGGAAATGAGAGAACTTCCAGGCGTGCTCTTTGTGGTTGACCCATCAAACGAGAAAATCTGCGTTCACGAAGCAAACATCTTGAACATCCCAGTTGTCAGCCTTGTTGACACAAACTGCGACCCATCAAATGTTGATGTTGTCATTCCAGGAAACGACGATGCAATTCGTTCAGTAAAACTTATAGCAAGTGCAATCGCTGATGCTGTTATTGAAGCAAGAGAAGGCGTTTCAATGAAGAAAAATGATGAAGAGGCTTCTGATGAGGCTCTTGACCTTGAGAGTTTGCTCGAACAAGCAAAACCAAGTGTTGAGGTTGCTGAGGCAGGCGAAGAGAAGAAAGTTGCAAAGAAGCCAAGAAAGAAACCATCTGCCAAGAAAGAAACAAAAGATACCAAAGAAACAAAAGAAGAAACCGCTGTTGAAACAGAGGCTAAAGCAGAAGAAAAGACCGAAGAATAATCTATCTTCAGACTTGAAAAATTTAGAAATCAAATTAAAGGAGAATTATTATGAGTTTTACTGCACAAGATGTTGCCAAACTTAGAGCACAAACAGGCGTTGGAATGATGGAATGCAAAAAGGCACTCACTGACGCAAACGGAGATTTTGAGAAGGCAGTTGTCCTTTTGAGAGAAAGAGGTCTCAAAGCGGTTGACAAAAAGCAGAGTAGAATTGCTTCTGAGGGACTTGTTGCTTCTTACATTCATATGGGCGGAAGAATCGGCGTTTTGGTCGAGGTGAACTGCGAAACCGATTTCGTTGCGAAGAGCGAAGATTTCCAGAATCTCGTAAAAGATATTGCAATGCAAATCGCTGCTGCAAATCCAAAATATGTGAGAGAAGAAGAGGTTGACCCTGCAGAACTTGAGAAAGAAAAAGAAATCTTGAGAGTTCAAGCACTCAACGAAGGAAAACCAGAAAAAATCATCGAGAAGATGGTTGAGGGTAGAGTTAAAAAATACTATGAAGATGTTTGCCTTTTGGATCAACCTTTCGTTAAAGATTCAAGCAAAACAATCAAAGATGTTTTGACTGAGGCAACACTCAGAATTGGAGAAAAAATTTCAGTCAGAAGATTTGTTAGATACGAACTCGGCGAGGGACTTGAGAAGAGAGTCGACAACCTTGCTGAAGAAGTTGCAAAGCAAATGGCTGGAAAATAATCTGAAAACAAATTGCGATTTTCTATTTTGTTTAAGAAATTAAAACACTCGTTTTTTGCGGGTGTTTTTTGTTTTTATGCTCATTTTTGTCACATTTTTTTGTCAGATTTATTTTTGAATTGGAAAAGATACTTGATGACTTCGATTTATATAACTATTTTTCGACATAGAATTGTCTTTTATCTAAAATTTAATTGCGTATTGACTTTTTTTGTTGTTTTTGGTATCATAATTACATAGGGAAAGGAGAGAGGCGTATGTATAATTTTGGGTGGGATAGAAACAAAAAAATAGTTTACGAGATGTTAAACAAATACTTTGGACTTTCGGAAGAAAAAATTGAAATGCTTGTCGAAAAGAATTATCCCACTCAATTTGACAAACAAAAACTTGTTGCGGTGGTTGCTGGAGTTGTGTATTCTTGCAAAAACGGAGCGACGGCGGAAGAAGTTTCTCAACTTGAAAAAAACAATTTGATTGAAAGGAGAAAGTCGGGAGAGGCGATTTTGTCCAAACTTAAATTTCACGACGAAGAACAGCCAAACGATATTTTCCTTAGGATAAGATCTCTTTTTTCTGCAATAAGCGAAAAGGGAATTGACATTTACAAAACCATTTATATGTCCACACTCACTGACGGAAATTTCAGGTCGACGCCAAACTTAAAAACGGACAGTTTCGAGACGAACAGAGGTGATGACAGAGATTTTGACAACATTTACAGCACGCTTCAAAGCACGCTGAGACTATCTTCACAGGAGACAAACGCTTTGATTGAGAAGTGTCCTGCCACAATTATTGCAAAGGTCGGGGCGTCAAATGTGAAAGCGATGTATAGGCTTATGCTTATGGATATAAGACTTGTAAACCCAGATTTAAACAGGAACATCTATTTCTTTAGGGCAGATGAAAGCGATGTCCCAAGAATGCAAGCAAAATCAAAGATGATTGAGGATGGTTTTATAAACTGTCCGACAATTTTCGCTTCTTCGCCTGAAACTGTTTTGAGTGCCTTCAACTATATCTCCGAAAAAGTTCCGAAAGAGAGAATTGAAAAAGAATACAATGCGTATCTCGAGAGCGGAAACAAGACGATGACGCCATTTTGGTGCAAGTATAAGATTTTGAGAAGTTGGGTCAATGACAATTTCTCGATTTTGACAATCAACGCTGACAAAATGCGAGACAAAGAGAGATTTATCAACAATCTCGGGCTTAGGTTGCTTGTCAAAGACGAGAATGGTTATGTGAAGGTTTTTGATGATTTGCGACCAAGAAGAAGATATGATTTTTCTTTCCTGTTCGACAACCCAGTCAGCATCAGCACAATGAACTCCATACCTATTGGGAAACTTCAAATAAATGCAGAGAAAAATATTTCATTGCTGGAGTTTTATGTCGGCACAATCAATTCTGAGAAGTGGAAAGATTATGAGACAAGGCGAAAGGGAGTTGCATTTACTGTCAGAAATTATATAAAATCGAATCATTATGTGCTTGCGATGGACAACACAAAACTTTCAAACCTTTTGCAAAGCATTTCTTTGCACGATGCCAAAAATCCTCAAAAGCAACTCTTCCCAAGGTTTTTGAAACTGGGCAAATCACTTTTTGCAAACAAGCACAACATTGACTTTGATGAAGACTTGGTTTTTGAAAAACTTACCAAGACGGATGATATTCAAATTCTTGATGTTTCAAGTATGAATGGCTGGGGAAGAGTGGAAAAATTTGTCGAACTTTTCTGTGATAATGACAAAAACATCTTGGAAAATCTTCACAGATTGCACCAAGAAAAACTTGAAAGAGACGAGCGAGGAAGCAAGCAGTTGCGTCACAACATCAGAACTCTTGTTTCGCAAGAGGGCGGTTGGAACAAGATTTTGAAGGATAAAGATGCCACACTCTCTATGGCATCAAAGGTCAATGAGATTACTGACAAACGCTTTGAAATCGAGAAAGTGTCACACACAGACAGGCTTTGTGACGATATGAGCGTGCTTAAACTGCGAGAAAAGGCGTTCGCCGAAGAAATTAAGCAAAATGTTGCAAGACTCAAAAGGGCTTTCAGTGAAAAGAGAGACAAACTCAATAAGCGTTTCACTGATGTGGACAAATTGTATAACTACACAATGATGTTTTTGGAGAGCGAATGTTTTGACGATAAAGAACCAATTTCCGACCTGTTTAACGAGGAGATTGCTGTTCCGTTTGAAGAGGCGTTGAAAAGTCAGGAAGGGGCTCACTCTGATGTTCAACAATCAATCTTTGGTGAGCCGAAACTTATTGTGCCAGTTGCGTCAGATATGGTCAAACCGATTAAAGATTTGAAGGAGGCAATTGGAAAGAATTATATCCAAGATTATGAGGCAAGACTGATAAAAATTGAGCGAGCAACGCGTGATGGGAAATAAAAATTGCACATTTCGTGTAATTTTTTGTTTATATTGGTTTTGTATGTATAAAATTTGTTTGCAAAATATTGAAATTTCAGTTATACTATACTGAAGTTAAAGGAGAATTTATGAACGAACAAATTGAAGAAATCTTTGAAAGTCTTAAACAAGATTTGGAAAAAGCATATTTGCACCAACAAAATGAATATCTTGTTATAAGGGCTGGAAGAGCGAATCCTCACATTTTGGATAAAGTTATGGTGGAGTATTACGGCGTGCCAACTCCGATAAATCAAATGGGCACTGTGTCTGTGAGCGAAGGGAGAATTTTGAACATAAACATTTGGGATGTCTCTCAAATCAAGAATGTTGAAAAGGCAATCTCTGCCTCTGACATAGGCATCACTCCAACTGATGATGGAAAAATCATCCGACTTGTCTTTCCTATGCTGACCGAAGAGCGAAGAAAGGAAATCGTCAAGTCCGTCAAGAAGATTTGCGAAGAGACAAAAATCGCAATGAGAAATGTTAGGCGTGACGCACTTGATATGCTCAAAGATTTGAAAAAAGATTCGCTTATTTCCGAGGATGAATTTACTTCTGCCGAAAAAGAGGTCCAAAAACAAATCGACAAATACACCGCTTTGGCTGACAAAGAGTGCGGAGACAAAGAAGAAGAGGTTATGAAAGTATAACAAAAGAACGATACTGCTGTTAAGGATTTTTAGATGTTTAAAAAGAAAAACAAAATTTTGACCTATCCGACTCACATCGCTTTTATTATGGACGGAAACAGGCGTTGGGCGACAGAGCGGGGGTTGAACAAAATGCTTGGGCACAAGCAGGGTGCTGTTGCGATGAAAAATATGATAAGCACCTTGGCGGAATATCCAGACATCCGATACGCATCATTCTTTGCTTTTTCCACTGAGAATTGGAACAGGGAACAATCTGAGATTGATTATCTGTTTGAATTGTGCTATGATTTTGTCGATGAATACAAAGAAAAGTTTGAGAATATGAATATCAAATTTGTCTCTATGGGAGATGTGACAAAATTTCCTGAAAAACTGCAAAATATTTTGATTAAAACTGCCGAAGAGACAAAAAATAACACTGGACTTGTGGTCAATTTTGCAATGAACTATGGTGGAAGGGACGACATTGTGCGTTCGGCAAACATCATTGCGGAGCGTGGTGAGAAAATAACCGTTGAGAATTTGAAAGAAAATCTCTATTCTGCACCTGCTCCAGACATCGACCTTTTGATAAGGACAAGTGGAGAAATGAGGGTGTCGAATTTTATGCTTTATCAAATGGCTTACAGTGAATTTTATTTCACAAAGAAGCATTGGCCAGATTTTGATAAAAGAGAACTTGACAAGGCTTTGGTTGAGTTTTCAAAAAGAAACAGAAGATTTGGGGGAAAATAATAATGAAAAAAAGAGTTTACTCGTCTATTGTAATCGTCATCACACTTGCACTGCTTTTTGTGCTTAAAATCTTTGTGAGCGACTATTTCTTTGATGCTTTTTTTGCAATTTTGGCGTGCTTTGGATGTTATGAAATGTCGAAATTGTTCAGCAAAATGGGCTTTTACAACAATCAGTGGGTTGCTGTTGCAATGCCAGCATTCCTTTTGGTTGGGAATTTGATTGGCGTTCACTTTGCAAGCACAACTGGCGATTTGTATTGGATTTTGTATACCATTTTGATTGATATTGGACTTATGCTTTTGGGCGGACTTTTGGTGTTTTTGCTCACTTATTGCAGAAGAAAACAGAAGATTTTGCACGAAATGACTGTCAGAGATGTGCCAAGTATGTCAATTTTGAAATTCTCTTTCAAAAAGACCTTGCACACTTGCATTTGTTTTGTTTATCCAGCATTTTTGTTCCTGTTCTTCATCCTTATAAACCACTTTAACGAACTTCCTCTTTCAAAATTGGAGGGAATTTCTTCAAATGTGTCAGTGTTTGTGCTTCTCACAACTTTCCTTATTCCAATTTTCACCGACACTTTTGCTATGCTCACAGGCTCGGTCATTGGCGGGAAGAAACTCTGCCCAAGAATAAGCCCAGGAAAGACCATCTCTGGCTCTGTGGGTGGCGTGCTTTGGTGCGTGCTTTTTAGTGCTTGCGTATATCTTATTTTCGGGTGCATTGGCTCTTTTGAACCTTTTATGGAAATCTTTCCGATTTGGGCGTATTTGATTATTGCGTTTATAGGCTCAATTGTGGCTCAGGCTGGAGATTTGTTTGAGTCAATGTTGAAGCGTAGAGCGGGAGTTAAAGATAGTGGAAAGTTTTTGCCTGGACACGGTGGACTTTTGGACAGAGTGGACTCTCACATCTATATGGCACCATACATTTTGCTTGCTTTCTTGATTTTCGCGGTTTAAACCCTTTCTGCACTTAAACGAAAGAACGATAAAACTTTAAAAAGGACTTTGTATGATAGCAGTCTACATTTTGCTTGCGATTGTCATTCTGCTCTTTATGATTTTGATGCACGAACTTGGACACTATATCGCGGGGAAAATACTCAAGTTTAAGATTAACGAGTTTTCAATCGGTTTTGGTTTTCCAATCTTCTCCAAAACGAACAAAAAGACGGGGGAAAAGTTTTCTCTCCGTATTTTTCCATTGGGTGGATATTGTTCTTTTGACGGCGAGGACGGTGAAAATGACCAATCTCCAACTGCTTTCAACAAACAAAAACCTTGGAAGAGAATTATCGTTTTGCTTGGTGGCGTTACAATGAATTTTTTGACAGCCATAATCTTTTCGTGGATACTTTTGTCGACGATTGGTTATGATGTGCCACAAATTCAAAGATACAGTCAGGAGTACTTGAATCCTTATATGGAAGAGGATGTCATAACTCACATAAACGGCGAGAAGATTGATTTCGCATTCGGTGGAAATTATGTCACAATGGTGAACGAACAGCGTGCAAATGCACAGAAAAAGTATCAGGGTTGGATTGACGAATATTATGAATTGAACGAAGAGTATCCAACGCAAGAAGAACTTAATAAATATCTAAACGAGACCACAGAAAGTGGAAACGGAAATTTTTACACTTTTGAGATGACCGTCAAGAGAAAAGCGGAAGAGGGGCAAAAAGTGGACCTTACAATCAAGGTCTATCCTGTCATCGTATTTGAGGATGTGACAGAGACGGCTGAGGACGGGAGCGAAGTTGTGACGCAGAAGCAACAACTCTATGTCTTTGTCGGACTTGAGAGTTCGGAAGATGAGACACCTTGCACAGTCGCATATGTTTACAACGCTTGGGAGGGCTTTTGTCGTTCCTTTGAAATGGCGTTTGGCTGGGCGTGGGTTGTGCTTAAGAGCCTTTGGATGCTGATTACTTTCCAAATTCCAATTACTCAAATGACTGGCACGATTGGCACAATCACGACGATTGCAACAATGGCATCGCAGTCACTTTCCTATCTTCTTATCTTCATTCCACTCATTGCGGCAAATCTTGCAATTTTCAATATTTTGCCAATTCCGTCTCTGGACGGGGCACATATTTTCTTTACGATTATCGAGTGGATAAGGGGCAAGCCAATAAATCCAAAGGTGGAAAATATGATTCACTTTGTGGGGCTATGCGTGCTTCTGGGCTTTGTCGTCATAGTCGACATTCTGCATTTCGTCTTGTGATAGGGAGAGAAAATGGTTTACTTTTGGAGAGAAAAGAACGCGGAAAATTGTGCGGGGAAATGGAAAGTTGTTGAACCGACGAGAGAAGAACTTGGGAAAGAACTTATTTTGAAAGTGGAGCAGAAACTTGGCAGAATTGATGCCGTTTTTGATAAAAAAGCACGCCTTGAATATTACACGACTGACAAAAAACCGAAAAAATCTTTGGATGGACTTTCGGAAAAACAAATAATAAATTTGCTTGGAACGAGGGTTTCTGTCGATTTTGCACAACTCTATTTCGACTTTTGCGACTTTTATGGTTTTGAGAAGCAAGAAGTGAAAAATGAATTTGAAAATCTCAATGTTTCAGACTTAAAAATTGAGGTTGAGAAGACAGTAAAAGACCTCAAAAATGGGAAAGGTTTGGTTTTTTCTGTCCAAAAACTCTTGATGACCGCGAAGCAAATTGCAAATCTCTGCGGGGCGACTTGGAAAGATGTTTGCTTTTTGAGAGAACAGAAAGAAGAAGAGGAAGGGTCATTTTTTAAAGGGAAATATGTCTTTTGGGATGCTGAGTGACATATAAAAACTTGACAAATGTGACAAAATTTAATAGAATGGTCTTATGAATTTTGAGGAAGAATTTTTGACTCAGTTTGGAGATACTTGCAAAGACCTTCAGTTGCAAAGTGTTATGGTGAAGAAGAGTGATGGCGTTTGCACCATAACTTTTTTGTCGCCTTCCACCGCGAAAGAGTTGAGTGATGAGCAAAAGCAAGAAATTGTGGAGTTTTTGAAGGAGAGACTCGCTCTTGAACATTTAAGTCTGAAAGTCAAATTTAGGCGTGCGTATGTGGAAGAAAAATTGATAAGAAAAGCGATTGTGGAATTTTTTGCCAACAAATACAAGCTCATTTCGGCTTATCTTCACGACGAGAGTTTTGTGATTGAAATTAGCCCAATTGATGTGCTTGTGAAAATTGTTGTGAGTGCGAGACTTGAAAATTTCTTTTTGGAGCACAAAATCACAGCGGAACTTGCAAAGTATCTCAAAGAAAACTTTTTGGCAGAGTTTGTTGTGACGCTTGAGATAAGCGAAAAAATTGTGGATGAAGTTGACATCGAAAATGTTGAGATTAAGGCGACATACAAGCCTGTTAAAAGATATTCGGTGGAGATTGTCAAAGAGTGCATCGGCAGTGGCATCCAGCCCAAACCAGAATACATCTCAAACATCAAATCGCCAAAAACTGGCGTGATTGTCGCTGGGTTTATAAGCAAACTCACAAGGCACGACTTTGTGAGAAAAACGGGGACAAAGGCTGGCACAGAGGGCGTTTTTTACACCTTTGAAGTTGAGGACGAAAAGGGAAAAATTGATTGCATAATCTTCTGCTCAAAGTCAAAACTCAAAGAAATGGACGCTCTTGAGGACTTTATGTATATGCTTTTGCACGGCGATGTTGAGAAAAACAAATTTTCTGGAAAATTGACTTTAAAAGTGGACAAAATGGCACTTGCAAGCAAGGTTATTGAGGTGGAGAAAGAATCACAACCAAAGAAAACAATTTCCTCTGACGTCGTGGTTAAGGTGGAAAAACTTACCACTTTGTCGCAAGATGATATGTTTGGAAGCAAGGTGGAATACAACGACAACATCAAAGACAAGTCAATCGTGGTGTTCGATTTGGAAACAACTGGGCTTGATGTCGACAATGACCAAATCACAGAAATCGGTGCTGTGAAGATTGTTGACGGAGAGATTAAGGAGAAATTTTCCACGCTTGTCAAACCTACGATTGAAATCTCGCGAGAGGTCACAAAAGTCACAGGAATCACAAATGAAATGGTGGCGGACGCTCCAGGGATTGAGTATGTCATACGAGATTTCTATGAATTTACGAGAGGGTGCATCGTATGTGGACACAATGTCATCGGCTTCGACTGGAGATTTATCAAAAGGTATGGGCAGGAAAATGGCTATAATTTTGATAATGAGACCATTGACACTCTGCTGCTTGCGAGAAAGAGCGGGCTTAAGGTGACAAACTACAAACTTGGCACGATTGTCAAGTATCTCGGTTTGACTCTGGAAGGGGCTCACAGAGCGTGGAACGACGCTTATGCAACCGCTCAGGTCTTGTTGAAAATCAGCGAAAAGTGACGGGCGAGCCTGATTTTGTGCCGTGTGAGTGTGTTTTCGTGATTTTTTCTTTAAAAAATTGAGTTTTTGCGATAAAATTATTGAAAAAGCCTTGATTTTTAAATCTTATTGGTCTATAATAATTGTATCTTGACGAGGAGTGAGCAAAAAATCTTTGCTCACTCCTTGTGTTAAGTGGACATTTTGGAGGAGTTTATGGCAAAAATAAAACAAATCTGTGAAGAAAAACTCAAACCTGTGATTGAAGAAATGGGGTATGAACTCGTTGATGTGAGTTATGAAAAAGAAAATGGCGGGATGAGTTTGATTTTCACAATCGACAAGGAAGACGGGGTCACAATTGACGATTGCGAAATTGTAAACAAAAAAATTGACCCATTGCTTGACGAAATCAATCCAACTGATGACAAACCTTACACTTTGGTGGTGAGTTCTCCAGGACTTGACAGACCAATCAAAACTGACCGAGACCTTAAAAGAGTGCTTGGCAAAGAGGTTGAGATTACGCTCTTTTCAAAACTGAGCGGAAAGAAAAATTTCAAAGGCGTGCTGAAATCGTATGACGAGAAGACGGTCACTGTTGAAATTGACAAAAACGAGACCACTTTTGAGCGAGACAAGATTGCAATGATGAAACTGGTCATTGTTTTCTAAAGATTTGGCGAGTTTGCCGACTTAAAGAATCCAATTACAAACAAATTAAGGAGAAATTAAATGGTTAATAAAGATTTTTTCAAGGCACTTGATGACCTTGAAGCAGAAAAGAAAATCGACAAGGAGACTTTTATCCAAACACTTGAGACCGCTCTCACTTCTGCTTACAAGAAGATGTATGGCGAGGCTAAGTCTGCTATGGTGAAACTCTATCCAGAGAAAAACACTATCAGAATTTATTCTTACAAGACTGTGGTTGACGAAGTGACCGACCCAGACAAAGAGATTGACTTAAACGAAGCAAGGACAATCAAAAAATCTTACAAAGTGGGAGATATTGTTGCGGTTGAGGAGTCAACAAAGGACTTTGGAAGAATCGCTGCACAAACTGCAAAGCAAGTTGTTATGCAGAAACTTCGTGAAATGGAAAGACAGACCGCAATCAGTGAACTTTCAGAGAAAGAGGACGAACTTTTGACCACAATCGTGAAGCGTATTGACGGCGACAATGTTTACGTTCAAATTCCAGGGACAAACACTGAAGGCGTTATGATGAAAAACGACCAAATTCCAGGCGACAAGTTTAATGTCGGCGACAGGGTTAAGGTTTACGTGAAGAAGATTAAGGACTCCTTCAAAGGCCCACAAATTCAAGTTTCAAGAAGCAACATTGGTTTCCTTAGAAAACTCTTTGAACTTGAAGTGCCAGAAATCGCAAGCGGAGATGTTAAAATCAAAAACATTGCCCGCGACGCTGGAAACAGAGCAAAAGTTGCGGTTTACACCGACAGACCAAATGTCGATGCAATCGGGGCTTGCGTCGGAAATCGTGGAACAAGAATAAACACTATCGTGAACGAACTTAACGGCGAAAAAATCGACCTTGTGGAATACTCAGACGACCCACTTGAATATATTGCAAGAGCATTGAGCCCAGCGAAAGTGTTGTCAGTTGAGACGAACGACAGTTTGAATATGTCTCAGGTCATTGTTCCAGACGACAAGTTGTCACTTGCGATTGGAAAGGGCGGACAGAATGTTCGACTTGCTGCAAAACTCACTGGTTGGAAGATTGATGTTAAGCCAGAAAGTTACATCAAACCTGCCAAGTCATCTGAAGAGACAGAGGATGTTGAGTATGAACTTACCGAACTTTCTGACGACAACTCTTTCGACACTATGAGTGACCTTGAGGAACTTGAACCTATTGACGGTGATGAGTTTCCAGAAATTTAATTTATGAGGGGTTTTATGCAAAATAAACCGAAAGAAAAGATTCGTATGTGCATCGTTTGTCGCAGTCAAAGTGACAAGAAGACGCTCCTGCGAATTGTGAAAAACAAAGACGGCGAAATCTTTGTCGACAAGACAGGAAAGGCAAACGGCAGAGGGGCATATGTTTGCAAAACAAAGGAGTGTTTCCAAAAACTTTGCAGGCAGAAAGCGTTGAACAGAGCCTTCAAGTGTGATGTTCCTATGGAAGTTTACCAAAAAATTGGAGAGGAATTTGAATAGACTTAAGGGATTGATTTCAATAGCAAGAAAGGCGGGATTTGTCATCATCGGCAAGGACAATTTGGCTTCTTACAGGAAAAAATTGTATCTTGTCTTGCTTGACAAAACCGCTGGAAATTCACTTCTTAGAGACGTGAACTTCATTTCTGAAAACAGAAACATTCCAATTCTTGAGGTGGAGAACTTGGCAGAGGTGGTTGGAATAGAAAACTGCAAGGTTATAGGCTTGAAAAATAAAGCAATGAGCGAAAATATTGAAAAATGTCTAAAAGGAGAGTAATTTGGCAACACAACAACTTAACGCACTTAAAACAATCAACAACATACAAAGAGACGGCTCTTTGCAAGATTTATTATTGTCTATAAAGCAATCGAAAGTTGACATCGACAACTTCTCGAAGAGTGTCCAAGAGCAAAAATCAAAACTTCAAGCAAAGGCGAGAGAGGCTGAGAAGGAACTTGCCAAACAGAAGCAAGAAGCAAAGGTTGAGCCTGCAGAGAAAAAGGAAGAGACCACTGTGTCTGTTAAGGAAGAAAAGACGGAAGCACCTAAGAAAGAGGTGTTTGGTCAAGGCGGAAACCAAAACAACAATTTTCGTAAATTTGATGACCACTCTTCAAACAACAGAAATCAAAACAGAACAAATCAAGGACCTTTTAGACAAAACGGACAAGGGCAAGCCTTCGGAAACAAATTCCAACAAAGAAATGGCGGGAATTTCAATGCAAACCGTCCAAATGGTCAATTTAATAGGGCGGGGCAGAACCAAAACGGACAAAACAGACAAAAAAACAACGCATTTGTCTCCACAAAGGCAAACGGTTTCAAGTCGTTTGCATCGCAACCTACGGAGAGCAGTTCAGTTCTTGCCCAACCTGAAAGAAATTTTGGAAACAAAAACAAACAAAGAAGAAATATTGACGAGACAAAAAAGGTTTCTGCAAGGGCTAGAGCAAGTTTTTCAAAACAAAACAACAACATCATTGTTATGGATGACAACGGCATTGAAGAGACCACAATGGGCTCAAGAAAATTGATAAAGAAAAAGAAAGAGACTGCCGTGGTGGTTGCTCCGCAAATAACTCACGCTGTCATCAATTCAAGAGAAATCACTGTCAAGGAATTGAGCGAGAAGATTGGGAAACCAGTCTCTGAGATTGTCAAGAAACTTATGCTTCTTGGAATTATGGCGACGATAAACAGCACTATTGATTTCGACACTTGCGAACTTGTTGCAAGCGAACTTGGCGTCACGCTGGAACTCAAACTTGACAAGACCTATGAAGAGCAACTCATTGACAAGTCGACTGAGGTTGACGACGAGAAAAACCTCGTTAAGCGTCCTCCTGTTGTCACTGTTATGGGGCACGTTGACCACGGGAAAACATCCTTGCTTGACGCATTCAGAAAGACAAATGTTGTGCTTGGAGAGGCTGGCGGAATCACGCAAAAGATTGGTGCTTATCAGATTTCTTTCAATGGCGAAAAAATCACCTTTATCGACACTCCTGGGCACGCAGCCTTCACTGCAATGCGTGCAAGAGGAGCAGAGGTCACAGATATTGCAATTTTGGTTGTTGCGGCTGATGACGGAATTATGCCTCAGACAGTTGAAGCGATAAATCACATCAAGGCGGCAAAAGTGCCGATGATTGTTGCCATAAACAAAATGGATAAACCAGAGGCAAATCCAGACAGAGTTAAACAACAACTCACTGAGCACGGAATCCTTCCTGAAGAGTGGGGTGGAGATGCAATTTGTGTTCCGATTTCGGCAAAGACAGGAATGGGGCTTGACGAACTTAAGAAAATGATTTTGCTTGTCGCTGAAATGGAGGATCTCAAAGCAAATCCAAACAAGAAAGCTACGGGAACAATCATTGAGGCAGAACTTGACAAGGCTCGCGGACCTGTTGCGACTGTTTTGGTGCAAAACGGAACTTTGAAGATTGGCGATTCAATTATCTCGGGAATCACTTACGGAAAAGTCAAGGCGATGTTTGACGAAAATGGCAAATCGGTTAAAAAGGCTGGTCCATCAACTCCTGTTGCTGTTATGGGCTTCAACGATGTTCCAAATTCTGGTGATGCCGTTTATGCTGTTGATGAAAATTTGTCAAAACAAGTCATCAATGAAAGAATAAACAAAATCAAACAAGAGAGGGCAAAACATACCTCTGGTGTGAGCGCAGACGACTTTATGAACAGAATCCACGAGGGCAATTTGAAGAATTTGAATGTCATCATCAAGGCTGACACTCAAGGCTCGGTTGAGGCACTTAAAGCATCACTTGAGGCAATCAGAAATGATGAAGTTAAGGTTGTCTGTATACACAGCGGTGCAGGTGGAATCACTGAAAGTGATTTGGTGCTTGCTCAGACAACAGGCTCTGTTGTCGTTGTGTTCAACTTGAAGACGCCAAGCAAAATGCTTCAAATGGCAGACAGTCTCAAGGTGGAACTGATTGAGTCCAAGATTATTTATGAAGTGGTAGACCAAATCACAAGACTCTCAAAGGGAATGATGGCAATTAAATATGAAGAAAAATATGTCGGTAAGGCAGAAATCAGAATGGTTTTCAAACTCTCTTCTGCTGGAAAAGTTGCGGGAAGTTATGTACTTGACGGAAAGATTCAAAGAAATGCAATCGCAAAAGTTAAGCGCGGAGATGAACTGCTCGACGACACAGTGATTGAATCTTTGAAGATTGTCAAAGATGAAAAGAGCGAAGTTGCAAAAGGATTTGAGTGCGGAATTAAACTCCGTGACAACATCAATTTCCAAGAAGGCGATATAATTGAGTGTTACATCAAACAAGAAGTTAAAAGAGATTAGTTTTAGTCTCTTTTTTCTTTGAAATTTGTGAAAAATAGTTTATAATTGTCTATATGTTTTTATCGAAAAATTTTGACTTGGAATGATTTTTGGAGAAAACATAATTTTCGGGGAGGTTTTTATGGCAAATCGTATTGAAAGGGCAAACAGCGAAATTCAAAAGTGCCTGATTGAGATAATTAAAAACAAAATGAATGACCCTAGACTTGACAAAATAATCAGCATAAATGACGTGAGTGTCACGCCAGATTTCAAGTTTTGCAAGGCGAAAGTCAGCGTGCTTGATTTGAATGATGTCGAAAATGTCACAAAAGTTTTGCAAAAGAGCGAGGGGTTTATCAAGAGAGAACTTGCGAAAATGATTGATATGCCACAAGTGCCAAAAATCAACTTCGTGGTTGATAAAAGTGCGATAAGTGCTCTCAGAGTGGAAGAAATTTTGAGGACGCTTGATATTCCAAAGGCTGATGAGGGAGAAGAGTGATGACAAGTTGCAGTCAGATAATCAAAAAGATTAAGGGAGCAAAAAATATTGCCGTTTTTGCACATCGCGGACCAGACTCTGACGCTTGCGGTTCAATGCTTGCATTTCGTGATTTGTGTCGAATTTTGGGCAAAAATGCAGAGGCGTTTTGTTTCAAATATTCCGATTACATCAAAAACAACTTTGATGTTAAGGAGTTTAAAAGCAACTTTTCAGCCAAAAATTATGATTTGGTTGCTTTTTGTGATATGCATACGGCGAAAAGATTGGATGAGTGTTATCAAGAAGAATTTAAAAAATGTCAAAATGTCATAATTGTCGACCACCACATTATTTCGGGGAATGAGGTTGTCGCGTCAGATTGTGCAAGAATAATTCCGAAGGCTTCCGCGAGCCAATTGGTGCTTGATTTATACAGAGAGATTGGGCAGAAGCCCTCAAAACAAGTGGCGAATTATCTTTATGCGGGTCTTGTGGGTGACACAAACAGGTTTTTAAACTCAAACCTGAGCAAAGAAGTCTTTGAGGATGCAACTTATCTTCTTGAATGTGGAGCAGATGTTCAGAAGATTTACGACAAAATGTATAGGTCCATTTCAAAAAAAGAAATGAGATTGACGAAATATCTGTATGGGCATTTGAAATATTTGCAGGGTGGAAAAGTTTTGTATATCATCTTCACTGAAAAAGATTACAAGAAACTTGACACCACTTTTGAGGATATCCAACTTTTCTCAAACACGCTTATTCAAATCGAGGGAGTTGAGTGGTCGTTCCTTGTTTATCAGGTTTCAAAATTTCATTTCAGATTCAGTATGCGAAGTGCAGAAAACATTGACCTTGTGCCACTTGCAAGCAAAATGAAGGGTGGCGGGCACAAAAACGCTGCTGCTTTCACAAAAAGAATGAAAAAATCTAAAATCAAAAAGTCGATTGAGAAATGGACAAATGGGGTCTTTAATGCAAATAAAAACGACTGACAGCGGAATTGTTTTGGTGAACAAGCCAGTTGGAGTTTCCTCAAACAAGGTGGTAAACATCGTCAAATACGCACTCGGAGCGAAGAAGTGCGGGCATCTTGGAACACTGGATTTGGAGGGACAGGGGCTTTTGCCTGTCACGGTCAACAACGCAACCAAACTCTTTGATTTCTTTTTGAACAAGGACAAGACATATGAGACGGTTTTTGTGTTTGGATTTGAAACGGACACCTTGGACACCTCAGGGCAAATTTTGAAAGAGAAAGAGTGCGACATCTCAGAAGATGAGGTGAGGGCTGCAATAAAGGCGATGATTGGAAAGTATGACCAAATGCCTCCGCAATATTCTGCCAAAAAGGTAAACGGCAAGACGGCATACAAAAGTGCCAGAATGGGAGAGTTTGTCGAACTTAAACCAAAAGAGGTGGAAATTTTTGATTTTAAGTGCTTGGGAAAAGTCGAAAAGAATACATACAAGTTTTCAATTTCTTGTTCAAGCGGAACATACATAAGAAGTGTTTGTCGTGATTTGGCTGAAAAACTTGGCACATATGGTAGTATGCAATGCATAATACGCACAAGATGTGGTGGATTTATGCTTAAAGACGCATATTCGCTTGAGCAAATTCAAAAGGGTGAATTTGAGATGATTTCATCTGAAAGTGTTTTTGATTATCCAAGATTTGACCTTGATAGCGACGATTTTGAGAAGTTGTGTAATGGGCAAAAATTGAGAGTGAAACTTTCTGGCGGAAATTTCAAACTCTACAATGCAGGGAAGTTTGTCGGGACTGGGAAAGTGGATGACGGGCTTTTGAAATTTGAGTTGAGGCTGTTTTAATTTTTTGTTGGTTTTATTTTTAAGTCAAACTATCATCTCTGTTCGACCTTGATATTGGGGTTGTATCAGGTAAATTTTTTGGCAAGATTGTTTTGTTTACTTTATTTCATTTAGATTTGAAATTTTAAATTTTGGGAGAAAAAAATGGGAAAGGTTTTGTTTGGACCCGCTGGAAACAGTTTGTCCTTTTATGAAGAGGGGTTAAAAAGCACACTTGAGACGCCAATGTGGCTTAAAAAGCAAGGGAAAGGCTTGTTTGAAGGTGGGCTTGACCTCTTTGAGTATAGTTTTGGGCAAGGATTCCGTATGACGAGTGAGAAAGCGAAAGAAATCGGTGATAAGTTCAAGGAATTTGGAATTGAAATGTCAATTCACGCACCTTATTTTATCAATTTCGCAAATCCCGACCCAGTTATGTATGAAAAATCACTCGGTTACATCCGAACAGGCATAAAATTTATGAACGCTTTTGGTGCAAAAAGAATGGTTTTTCATCCTGGCTCTTGCGGAAAAATGGAGAGAAGTGAGGCTGTTGGGCTTTTGCGGGAGAGATTTGTGGAGTTTATGCCAGAGATTGAGGCGGAGTTGGGTGCGGAAATGTTTATTTGCCCAGAGACAATGGGAAAATCAATGCAAATCGGAACTTTCAAGGAGATAATCGACCTGTGCACAATCTCAGACAAACTTCTTCCGACCTTCGATTTCGGACATATAAATGCTCTTACGCAAGGTTCACTTAAAACGCCAGATGACTTCCAGAGAATTTTTGACTACTCTTTTGAAAAATTGGGAGAGTTTAGGACAAAAAATGCACAAGTTCACTTTTCAAAAATTGAGTATGGTGCAAAAGGTGAAATCAGACATTTGACTTTCGCTGACACTGTTTATGGTCCAAATTTTGAGCATCTGTGTGAGGTCTTGGTCAAGAATGATATGAGTTGCCACATAATCTGCGAGTCAAGTGAGACGCAAGCAGAGGACAGTGTGGCAATGAAACAAATTTATCTGCAATCTTTGCAAAAATGACATTTAGTGACAGCATTGAAAATTTGCTCATAATGACAATGAAGTGCCTCAATTTTGCATCTTGACAATCACTGGTGTTGTGGTATAATAACGGCATAGGAAGGTCAAGATGCAGTTTGATTTGATGTGGTTAAAAGCCAAAAAATTTCTTTCAAAGAAGGTCTCTATGCTGAAGGCTAGAAGTTCGGCAAAGAAAGAGATGAAAAGAATAAATTTCACCTTTGCAAACGAAAGTCCAAGAAGGACATTTAAGCAATTTGATGACTTGCAAAAGAGGACATATTTTTTTGATAAGTTGACCGATGTCAAAGATGGAAAAATCTCTTATAAAGGGATGATTTCTTTTGTAGATTTTATCTTGCAGGAGAGCATTCCAAAAGGAAATCCAAGAGTGTTTGTGCAGGGGCGGACATTTGCCTTCAACCAAAACACTTTTGCACAATTTGTCCCTCTTGCTGACACAGGAAAAGGATGTGTTGAGATTTCTTCCAGAAGAATTTTGGAAGTTTTGGGAGGAGAAAGAAACTTTCTTGACTTAATCATTTCTCTTGGTCACGAACGCAAGCATTATTTTCAATACCTTGGGAAATTGAAAATGAAAAAATTTTCTGAGAAAAAACTTTCAAAAGTTGATGATCGCGAGAAGCAAATTTTTGCAGACCTTGACAAAGAGGAGTTTCAATGGACGGAAATTGGAAACATCATCGGACTGCTTTGGTCGGATCTGAATGGCGAATTTATCAAAGAATACAGTGAGTTGGCTGAGAACGAGAAATTGCAATTCAAACGAATGGTTGTTTACTCGCAGTATGCTCAGTCAAAGGCAGAAGAAGATGCTCGAGCTGGTGGAATTGCCTTTGCAAAGCAGTTTGTTGAATCTGTTGTTCGGGATGAGATGTGTGATAGACATTTGAGAAAGTGGCTTGTGGGACAATTGACAGTATTTGAAGAACGCATCCAAGAAGAAAAAGAAACGAGAGAAAGTTATGTTTTATATAGAGATTTTCAAGAATATCTCTCAAAAATCCCTGTCAAAAGAATCGCCGAGATTGGCAGTAATATAGAAAATAAACTGCGAGTAATAAACTATTTAAATTCCGATTGCTCAAATTTGAATAGGCCAAAATTGCAACTTTCAGCAATGGATGCTTACAGAAAACTGGTTTCCATATATTTGGAGGGAAAGTCAAGAGAGGAACTTGTCGAGTTTCTTTGCAATTCGGTCAAAAATCAATATGTCCAACTTGGACTTGCAACGAAGTGGTTGTTAAACGAAAAATTTGGCACCAAAAAGAATGGCGAAGATTTGGTGTCAGATAAGATTGAAGAAATCTTCTCCACAGAAGAGTTGACAGTTGAGACGATTTTGTCTTTTGGGAATTTGTTGAGAACCGAGCAATCGCTCAAACTTATAGGGGGATTTTTAAAGGAAAACAAAATTCGTTTTGCAATAAGTTTATGTTCATCAATCGGAAACAAATCGGCACTTTTCAAACATATTGCATACAATTCCATATTTAAAAACGCAGAGCAGATGTTCAGTAAATTTGAAAAAGGTGAGAAAGATGTTGTGATTGCTGACTTTCTTGAATTGAAAGATTTTATTGAAGATTTTGACATAGATTATAGTTTTGGAAAAGAACTTGGCGTAAGAGGCGAAACTTTCTTGCACAGAAGAGCAGAAAAACTTTTGAAAAGGTTTGAAGAAAACAAAGAAAGAATGCTTGAGATGAGCGAAGCAAATGAAGAATATCAAACAAAGTTGACTGAAAAAGTTTACGGTAAAAAAGAAGTGGAATTTGCAAAGAAATGGGAAGATGAAAGGAAAGAATGGAAAAAATTCTCTCAAGGAGAATCGTCTTCCAATGAATCGAACGCCGATTTGCTTAGATTGCCTCAATAATTTGGCGAAATAACTTGCCAAATGCGAGAGAATATGTTAAACTAAAAAAGTAGAAATTATTGATTATTAGGAGATATTTATGGTTACAGCAGGAGATTTTAGAAAAGGCACAACTTTTGAAATGGACGGAAACGTTTACAACGTTATTGAATTTTTGCACGTTAAGCCAGGCAAGGGCTCTCCTTTTGTTAGGGCAAAAATTAAGAACGTTATGACTGGGCAGGTCAGAGAGGACACTTTCAACCCTTCTGACAAATTCCAAGAGGCTGTCATTGAAAAGAAGGAAATGATTTACCTCTACAACGACGGCGAACTCTATTATTTTATGGACAACGAAACTTACGAGCAAATGCCACTCAACAAGGAGTCGGTTGCTGATGCTTTGAACTTCGTCACAGAAAATATGCCAACAACTATGTATATCTACAAGGGAGTTCCATTTGCGGTTTATCCTCCAACTTTTGTTGAACTTGAAGTTGTGGACACGGAGCCAGGGATTCAAGGCGACACTTCAAAGGCATCTCAAAAGCCAGCAACCTTGAGCACAGGCTATGTCATCAGAGTTCCACTTTTTGTAAATATTGGTGATGTTATTCGTGTTGACACAAGAGACGGCTCATATATGGAGAAAGTTAAGTAAAAAATTTAAAGGCATATCCAAGCGATATGTCTTTTTTGATGTGTTTTTATTTGGAGAAATGGTGTTGGAAATGATAAAATACTTGATATGAAAGACTTAAGTTTGATAAGAAATTTTTGTATTATTGCACACATTGACCACGGAAAGAGCACGCTTGCCGACAGACTTATTGAAATGACAGGAACTGTCTCAAAGAGGGATATGCAAGACCAAATTCTTGACAGTATGGAACTTGAACGCGAAAAGGGCATCACGATTAAACTCGCTCCGACAAGGCTTATTTATGAGTTTGAGGGGAAGGAATATACGCTGAACCTCATTGACACACCAGGGCACGTCGATTTCACTTATGAAGTGTCTCGTTCTCTTGCCGCTTGCGAGGGAGCACTTCTTCTTGTTGACGCGTCTCAGGGGGTTGAGGCACAGACCTTGGCAAACACATATCTTGCCTTCGACAACAACTTGGAAACCGTTCCAGTCATAAACAAAATCGACTTGCCTTCTGCACGCGTTGAGGAAGTCAAAGAGGAGATTGAGGAAGTTATTGGGCTTGATGCAGAAGATTGTCCGTGCATTTCCGCAAAAGAAGGAACAAACATTGACCAAGTCCTGAAAGCGATAATCACCAAAATTCCCGCTCCGAAAGGCGATGTAAATGGGAAACTCAAATGCCTCATCTTTGACAGCCACTACGACAATTTCAAAGGTGCGATTTGTCTTGTGAGGGTGTTTGACGGCACTGTCAAGGCGGGCGACAAAATTTTGATGATGCAGACTGGAAAGATATTTGAGGTTACGGAAGTTGGAATTTTTGTGCCAAGCACAAAGTCCACAAACTCTCTTTCCGCGGGTGATGTTGGATATATTTCCGCTTCAATCAAGACTATTTCTGATGTCAAGGTTGGTGACACGGTGACATCTGCTGAAGACCCGATTGAAAAACCGCTTGACGGCTATAAGTCTGTTCAGCCAGTCGTCTTTTGCGGAATTTTTCCAGTTGACGGGGCGAAATATGGCGAACTTAAGGACAGCCTCGAAAAACTTAAACTCAATGACGCAAGTTTGCAATTCACACCAGAGGTTTCCTCTGCTCTTGGATATGGATTTAGGTGTGGATTTTTGGGACTCTTGCACTTGGAAATTATCACGGAGAGGCTTGAGAGAGAGTTCAATCTCGACATCATCACCACCGCTCCAAGTGTGTCCTACAATGTTTACAAAACAAATGGAGATATGATTGTAGTTTCAAATCCGTCAAGCCTGCCACCAACAGTTGAGATTGACCGAATTGAAGAGCCAATCGTCAAGGTCAACATCTTCACGCCACCTGAATATGTTGGTGCGATTATGGAACTTTGCCAAAACAAAAGAGGCGTCTACAAAGATATGCAGTATCTTGACAAGAAAAGAGTGGAACTTGTTTACACTTTGCCTCTTGGCGAAATCATCTACAACTTTTTTGACAGCCTCAAATCAAGGACGAAAGGGTATGCAAGTTTTGACTATGAAATGGCGGGATTTGAGAAGGCGGACCTTGTCAAAGTTGATTTGATGTTAAACGGCGAAAAGTGTGATGCTTTGTCGCTTATTGTTCACAAGGACAACGCATACAATAGGGGCAGAGAACTCGCAGAGAAACTCAAAAAAATCATCCCTAGACAACTCTTTGAAGTGCCAATTCAGGCGTGCATTGGAAACAAGGTTATCGCTAGAGAGACCATTTCGGCAATGAGAAAAGATGTTTTGGCGAAGTGTTATGGCGGGGATGTCACTCGTAAAAGAAAACTCCTTGAAAAGCAAAAAGAAGGGAAAAAACGAATGAGAAAAATTGGTTCGGTGGAGATTCCGTCTGAGGCATTTATGAGCATTTTGAAACTCGATGACGACAAGTGAGAGAAGCGGTGGAAAAGGATATTTCAATTTACATTCACATACCTTTCTGTGAGCAGAAGTGCAATTATTGTGCTTTTGCCTCTTTTTGCGTGAGCGAAAGTGAAAAGGAAAAGTATATTGAATTTCTTTGCAAGGAGATTGAAAAGCGGAAATCTTCAAGACCAGTCAAAACCATTTACATCGGCGGAGGGACTCCAAGTGTTTTAAGCGAAGAACAAATTGAAAAAGTTGTCAAAGCGGTTTACAAGAATTTTGATGTCTATGAAGACGCAGAGTTCGCCATTGAGGCAAACCCAAACTCAACAACAGAAGAAAAACTCTTGAAATGGAAAAAGTTGCGTGTAAACAGAGTCAGCATCGGCGTGCAGTCGCTGAGTGACAAGAGTCTGAAGAAAATAAATCGCTTGCACGACAGAAAAATGGCAATCGAAAAAATCAAACTTGCAAGACGTTATTTTTCAAATGTTTCGGCAGATTTGCTGGTCGGGCTTGAGGGAGAGAGCGGAAAAGATTTGTCGAAATACGCATTGGAACTTCTTTCTTTGGGAATCAAACACATCTCTTGCTATCTGCTTGAGGTCTATGAGGGGACAAAACTCTATGATTTGGTGCAGAGCAAAAAGTATCTCCCACTTGATGACGACAAGACAATCGAGGCGTTCAACAAACTCTCAAATTTCCTCGTCGACAAGGGAATGGAGCGTTACGAAATCTCAAACTTTGCATTTTTGGGGTTTGAAAGCCAGCACAACCTAAATTATTGGGCAAGAGGAGACTATTTGGGCTTTGGACTTGGTGCTCATTCTTTTGAAAATAACCGCAGATATCGCAATTCGGACAAGTTTAGCGAGTATTACGAGAGCAAGGTTTATGAAGAAAATTTGACATCTAAGGAAATAATTGAAGAAGAGGTTATGCTTGGGCTTAGGTGCAAACTTGGTGTAGATTTGGAAAAAATCAAAAATTTGGGTTATGATTTGACAAAAAACGAGTATTTTGCGGACTATCTTAGGCAGGGAATTATCAAGCGAAACGGAAATGTTGTCACGCTGAACCCGACTTTTTATCACATCAGCAACACGATTATCGCAAACCTTCTGCCATAAAACTTTCAAATTGCTTGCAAAAGACCGCTTTCTGTGTTACAATCTTAAGAGCAAAATTTGTTTTGCTTGGCAGGAGAGAACATTGTGGCGAAAATAGAACTTCAAGATTTTGTGAAATACGGAAAACTGTTTGAGGTTTATGGAAAACTTTTGAGCGAAGACAGGCAGAAGATTATGAGTTTGTATTTTGACTTCAATATGACTCTCGCTGAAATTGCAAACGAGAAAAATATCTCTCGTCAGGCAGTGCTTGATGCTGTCGACAAATCTTGCCACAAACTTGAAGAATACGAAAGCGTTTTGAAGGTCGTGGAAAAAAATCAAATTCTTGAAGAGAGGTTGAGGGAGATTTGTGACGACGAGGGTTGCACAAAAGAGATAAAATCAAAAGTCGAGGAAATTTTGAGGGAATTGTAATGGCATTATTTTCATCATTATCAGAAAAATTAAATCATATTTTTTCAAAACTGACCAAGAGAGGAAAGTTGACCGAACTTGAAATCAAAGAGGCAATGCGTGAGGTCAGAGTCGCACTTCTTGAGGCGGATGTAAACTATTTGGTCGCAAAAAAGTTTGTCGCAGATGTAAGTGCAAAGGCTATGGGCGAAGAGGTTATGAAGAGCCTCACGCCAGGGCAAATGGTCATAAAAATCGTCAAGGACGAACTTACCGCGCTCATATCTTCCGACAATCAAAAACTTCAAATCGCACCAAACCCACCGACAATCATTATGATGTGCGGTCTTCAAGGTGCTGGAAAAACAACAATGTGCGGAAAACTCGCATATTATCTCAAAAAGAGCGGAAAGAAACCGCTTTTGGTTGCGTGCGATATTTACAGACCAGCAGCAATAAATCAATTGCAAGTGGTCGGTAAAACCGCGAATGCAGAGGTGTTTGAAAGAGGGACTCAAAACCCTGTCAAAACCGCAAAACAAGCCATTGAGCACGCGAAAAAACAAGGCTTTGATGTTGTGATAATCGACACCGCAGGCAGACTCCACATCAATGAGGAGTTGATGGAAGAACTTAAAGAAATTAAAAAAGAAGTGAAGCCGGCCGAGATTTTGCTTGTTGTCGACGCAATGACTGGACAAGACGCCGTCACAATCAGCGAAAGTTTCAATCGCGACCTCGACATCACGGGTGTTGCTTTGACAAAACTTGACGGCGACACAAGAGGCGGTGCGGCACTTTCTATCAAGGCAATCACTGGCAAACCAATCAAATTTTCTGGCGTTGGCGAAAAAATTGGAGATTTGGAACCTTTCCATCCAGACAGAATCGCAAGTCGAATTTTGGGTATGGGCGATGTTCTTTCGCTTATTGAAAAGGCACAAGAGGCGGTGACCGAAGAAGAAGCACGAAAGATGACTGAGAAATTGAGAGAAAATTCGTTCACTTTTGAAGATTATCTCACTCAAATGGAAAGTCTCAAAAAAATGGGAAGCCTCAACGACATAATCGGAATGATTCCAGGAATGGCGTCAAAAATGAAAGGTGTTGCCATTGACGAAAAGCAACTCGAAGTCAACAAGGCGATTATTCAAAGTATGACGAGAGAGGAGCGTCTCAATCCAGATATTATCAAGGCGAGCCGAAGAAAGCGAATCGCCGAAGGGAGCGGAACGACAATTCAACAAGTCAATATGCTTTTGCGTCAGTTTGAGCAGTCCAAGGAGATGATGAAGCAACTCAAGGGCAAGAAAGGCTTCGGAAGAATGTTTTAAAAATTATGAAAATGCAAAATAAAACCTCTTAAAGTCAAGGGGTTTTTATTTTTTGTTGTTTGGCAAAATTTTTTATGGGATTTTATCGAATCTAGGTTGTTTTTTTCTAAAAGGCCTTTTTGGCGGGGAAAATTGTGTGAAATTTAATGAATCTACAAAAAATATTTGCGAAATACTTTACAAGCTTTGTTTTGTATGCTATAATGTAAAGCGAAAATACTTTACATAGTTGTGAAGTAAATTTAATAAAGGAGAAGAAAATGGCTGTAAAAATTAGACTTACAAGAATGGGAGATAAGAAATCACCTTTCTACAGAGTTGTTGTTGCTGATTCAAAGAGCCCAAGAGACGGAAAATACATCGACTTGCTCGGCACTTACAATCCTTTGACAGACCCAGCAGAAATCAAAATTGATGTTGAAAAAGCACAAAAATGGCTCAAAAATGGTGCAACTCCAACAGAAACCGCAAAATCAATTTTGGTTAAGAGTGGCGCAATCAACACAGAAAACAAATAAGGAGAAAAACTATGGACGAATTGTTGGCGTTTCTTGTTAAGGCGCTTGTTGAGAAAGAGGATGAGGTTGCAGTAAGCAAGGATGAGGATGAAAAATCAATCACTTACAAAGTGAAAGTTGCTTCTTCTGACCTTGGAAAAGTGATCGGCAAAAACGGAAAGACCGCAACAAGTATCAGAACAGTTATGAAATCAATCGGTGCAAAAACTCACAAGAAAGTTTTTGTGAAATTTGAGGATTAGTATGGAGTTTGTTTGCGTAGGCAAAATCATAAAACCGCAGGGCATAAAAGGGGAGGTTAAAATTTTTCCTTCAATTGATATCCCTGCGATTTTTAATGGAAAGCATCCTCTTTACATCGAGAAAAGACCAAGTCCTTACACAACTGCGACTTTCAGACTTGGGTATGCTTATGTCAAGTTTGACGAGATAACAGATCGAAATGTCGCCGAGAAATATCGAAATAAATTTGTCTACATCACAAAGGAAGAGTTTGCAAATATCACGACCGACGACTTTTTGATTGAAGACCTAATCGGAACTGTGATCTATGACGAAAATGGCGGACTTGTGGGGCAGATTATGGGCGTGACCGACTATGGTTTCGACGACATTTTGATAATCAAAGAAGAGGGGAGGCTCTATGAAGTGCCGTTCCGAAAAGAGATTTTCAAAAACACAAACGGCACTCTGACGGTTTTGAGAAAAGAATATGAAGGCGCAAAAGTGGGTCAAGAATGATGAAAATTGACATTTTGACGTTGTTTCCAGAGGCTTTCGCTCCACTAAAGATCAGCATTTTGGCTAGAGCAGAGGAGAGTGGACTTCTTGAAATAAACCTAATCAACATTCGAGATTTTTCAAAGGATAAACACAAAAAGTGCGACGATTATCCTTTTGGTGGTGGGGCAGGTATGCTTATGACTGTCCAGCCACTTTTTGACGCAATAAATTCTGTGTATAACAAAGATGCAAAAATTATCTTTCCTTCACCAATTGGAAAGACTTTCACCGCAAAAAAGTCGGAAGAGCTCTCAAAATATGACCATCTAATTTTTGTTTGTGGGCATTATGAGGGAGTCGACGAGCGAATTTTTGAACTTTTCGACATCGAGCAAATCTCAATCGGAGATTATGTTTTGACGGGTGGTGAACTTCCTTCGATGGTGATAATCGACAGCCTCGCAAGGTTTGTTGATGGAGTGATTTCAAAGGAGAGTTTGGAGAGTGAGAGTTTTTCAAACGGACTTTTGGAATATCCGCAATACACAAGACCGCAAACATTTCAAGGTCTATCTGTGCCTGAAGTGCTTGTCTCTGGAAATCATCAAGAAGTTGAGAAATGGAGAAAAGAGCAGAGTCTGAAAAGGACAAAAGAACTCAGAAGTGATTTGCTTGAAGATTGAATAATACACAATATAAATGGTGGTATGTAATGCATAATACACAATATGTGGGGTAAAATATGAAAATTAACTGGTTTCCAGGACATATGAATAAAGCACTCAAAGATATAAGTGAACATCTCAAAAAGGTCGATGTTGTCACTTATATTCTCGATGCACGCATACCAATCTCTTCAATCAACCCAAGTTTAAATTCGCTTATCGGAAACAAACCTGTGCTTTATGTCTTAAACAAGATTGATATGGCGGACGAGGTACGCATAAAAGAGTTGTTGCCCAAGTTCAAAAGCGAAAATTCTGATTGTATCCTTTTTAACAGCACGCTTTCTGGAAAATCTGATTTGATTGTGAACAAAATCAAAAAACTTGCCTCAAAAAAAATTGAAAAATACAAGGCAAAAGGCATTAAGGCGACCATAAGGACGATGATTGTTGGCATTCCAAATTGTGGAAAAAGCACTTTGGTGAACAATTTAAGCAAAAAGGCACGTGCAATCACTGGAAACAAGGCGGGTGTGACGAAGAAAGGACTTTGGCTTCCTATTGGAGATTGCATTGAGGTTTATGACACGCCAGGGACACTTTATCCAAACATTTCCGACCAAGAAGTTGCGAAAAAACTTGCTTATGTCGGCAGTGTAAGAGATGAAGTGCTTGATTTTTTTGAGTTGGCAGGTGAACTTCTTAAGACATTGCAAGAAAAATATCCGAATTTAATTGAGAAACGTTTTGGAAGTTGCAAATCTATAGAAGAAATCGCAATTTCGAGAAAATATGTCACGAGTGGTGGCGAGGTTGACTTGGAGCGAACGGCAAGGATGATTGTCGACGACTTCAGAAAAGGAAGAATCGGAAAAATTACACTTGATTAAGTTATATTCTCATTACAATAACAAATTTTCGCTTTCAGCCGAGTTTTCAGAACTTGATTGCCGTGTCAAAATGTTTTGTGTGGCAGAAAGTTTGAAATTTTTTTAAGACGGATGAGCATTTTTAATTCACATTTGATTCACTCTGGTGAAAGAAAAATTTTGAAAAGATTATGGAGAAAGGAAGATGCCTGTTTTTGAACATAGCAAGAGATTAAACAAAATCAAGGGAAATTTGGGTGAGGAACTTGCTTCAAATTTTCTGAAGAAAAATAAATATAAGATTTTGGAAAGGAATTATTCAAACAAAATCGGAGAAATCGATATTATTGCTGAGAAGAATGGCGTGATTGTCTTTGTGGAAGTTAAAGAGCGGGAGACGCTCACTTTTGGCAGACCTGTTGAGGCGGTGGACGAGCGAAAACAGAACAAAATCAGGCGAACCGCAGAAGTTTATTTGATGTCAAAGCGGAAAAATTGGGTGGATGTTCGATTTGATGTCGTTGAAATTTTAGGAGATGAGATAAATCAGATTGAAAACGCCTTTTGAGCCTCGGCTCTAAACTTGTGATTGGAAGTGCGAAGTGAAGATTTTGCGAGAATTTTGAAAATTTGGGCGGTTTTATGTCGAAACTTTCAAAGTTTACTTAAAATTATTTAACAAATTAGCAAAAAATTTTGCGAAAATACTTGTTTTTTGTTTAATTTGTATGCTATAATCAAAAAGACTTCGGGTGCTCCGCTGAAGTTTCTTGTGAGGACTTTATGAACACTTTGTCGAAAATCTGAAAAAAGGAGATAAGTCAATGGCTAATATTATTGATCAACTTGAAAAAGAAGCAATGAAAGATAATGTCCCTGAATTTAGCGTCGGTGACACTGTTAAGGTTGTTGTTAAGATTGCTGAAGGCGATAAGGAAAGATTGCAGGCTTTTGAGGGTGTGGTTATTGCCAGAAAAAATGGTGGAATTAGAGAAACTTTCACTGTAAGAAAAATTTCTTATGGCGTTGGAGTTGAGAAAACTTTCCCTGTTCATTCACCAAAAATTGCTTCAATTGAAGTGGTTAGAAAAGGAAAACCAAGAAGAGCAAAACTCTATTATGTTAGAGACCTTACTGGCAAGGCTGCAAAAGTTAAATCTGCAGACAATAAATAAATTGTTTTTGGGAAGCATAGAATATTTTGCTTCCTTTGTTTTTTTGTGAAGCGAGGTTTTGAATGGAATTTATCGATTTATACGATGCCGACAGAAATGTGAAAATTGAACATTTTCCGAGAGGTGAAAAGTTTGAAAATGGGCTGTTTAACGCGGTTGTGCATATCTGCCTATTCAACTCAGAGGGCAAAATGCTCATACAGCAACGACACAAAAGCAAGAAAAATTTCCCTGAGGTTTGGGATTTGAGCCTGGGAGGTGGTGTGCAGTCTGGCGAGACACCAAGAGATGCTTGCAAGCGAGAACTTCTGGAAGAACTTGGCATTTTGCACGACTTTTCAAACGAAAGACCGCTTTTAACCTTCAACTTTCAAACGGGTTTTGATGATTATTTCGCAATCGAAAAAGATGTCGATTTGAAAGATGTCAAATTTGTTGACGGAGAAGTTCAAAATGTTTCGTGGGCAAGCGAAGAGGAAATTTTGGAGTTGATTGCGAGTGGGAAGTTTATAAATTATTATCCATCGCTCATCAAGTTTATTTTTGACACAAGAAAATCTCGAAACGCCTTCAAAATCTAATGTCGCACAACTATTTGAAAGTTTTTAGACAAAATTTTAAATTATATATAAAAATTTGTTGACGCGACAACAAAAAATGTGTTAAAATACGCATAGTTTAACAAAAGGAGGAGAAAATGAAACCTGAAAGTATGAAAAAGACAATACTTCACGGCGTTACATTGGTGCTTGGCGTTCTTGTTCTTGGGTTCTTGGCATTGCCATACTTTGCTGGAAAAGAAATTCAAGGTCTTGGTTCTGTTCCATCTCAAACTGGCTATGACCTCTTGGATTTCAGCAATGTAACAAGCGATTCGCCAGTATTTAGTGCAGTTTCAACATTGCTTCTTGTAATTGCCGCTTGCGTAGTTGTGCTTTCTGCAATCTTGGCTCTTTTGAATGATTTCAATCTTATCAAGAACGAAACTTTCAAGAAGGTTGTAAACTTGACTCTGCTTGTTTCAGCAGTTTTAGTTACAATCTTTGCAATCCTTAATATGATTGCTTGCCCAACATACATTTCAGACCAAGTTGGTATGGACACTAAGTTCACTGCTGGCTGGGCTGGACTTGTGTTGAACTTGGTTTGCGGACTTGGTGCAACTGCAGCAGTAGTTCTTGCAAGAGACAAAAAGCAAAACTAATATATGAGAAAAAATAAGCACAAATCTTGTGCTTATTTTTTTGTTGCTAAAAAGAGGGGAACAAGCAAAAGGTGGGCGGGGAGATTTTTGAAAGTTTCAACCTCTTTGGAAGAAGCAAAATTCAGTTTGGTGGGAATAAATTTGGGCGGACAAAACTCGAAAAGGGTTGCGATTTATGGCAGCCTGAGTTTTGCAAGTTCTTCTTTTTTTGGCTTGTCAACTCGAAAACTTTCGATTGCTTTGGAGATTGCCTTGTTTCGAGTGAATTTGTCAGTGGACTCTTCAATTTGTTTCTTTGCACGAGCAAAATCGTGGGTGCAGAGTTCGGCATAAAACCAAGCAACCGCCATTTTGACATAATAATCATTTTGCCTTATGTCTTTGATTTGGGTGAGAATCTCGTCAAGTTTCTCCGTTTTCATAAAATTCCGCATCAAAAGCACGACTGCCACTCTGACATAAAACTCTCGGTCGTCTTTGAGAAGTTCCGTCAAAAATTGATATGATTTTTCTCCAGTCAGGCGTTTGAGTGAGGTCGAAACACCATCACTGGTTGCCCAATTGTCGATGTATGGAAGCACATTTTCCAGGTATTCAAGTTGTTTGTCTTCACTTTTTATCATTCCAGCGGAAAAAGCATACAACAAAATTTCCTCGTGAGTTGGATTTTCCTCCATTTCGACGTATTCAGGCTCAATCATTTTTGCAAATTTTCGCAAGGTGGGAGTCCTAACTCCAGCAATTTGATATTTGGTGGTTATGAATTTTCTACTGAACTCGGCATATGAAATATCGCTGTTTTCTTTGATAAATTTCTTAATGTTAATCATCAAAACCTCTTATTATTTTGTTTTTATCATTTTTCACTTGAAACGAGGGGGAAATGGGAATTTACTCTCTTCGGAGCGACTCAACAGGGTCAAGTTTTGCCGCTTTGCTTGCAGGATAGAGTCCAGAAAGCATACTTATCACGATTGAAACTCCCATTGCAACGAAGAAATACCACCACCTATATGAAATTGGAACGATTCCTAATGTTGTCTTAAGCACAATCCATACGATAAAAGTCAAAATTAGATTGAATATGATTCCAAAAACTCCGCTCAAAACTCCTACAAGGAAACTTTCGGAAGTGAAAATTCGTTTGATATCTTTTCTTCTTGCACCGATTGATTTGAGAACGCCGATTTCTTTAGTTCGCTCGGAGACGCTCATATAAAGCACAACCAATATCATCATTGCAGACACAAGCAGTGAGATGCAAGAGATAATTGTCAAAGAAGTTCCGATTGTGCTTGACATACTTGAGAACATCCCAGCAAGTTGGTCCTCAATCGAGCCAGAATATTTTGAATCAGGCGAGGAGAGAAAGGAGTTTATTTCGTTTGTGATTTCCTCAGAGCCTGTGTTGATATAAACGGTGGTTGGGGCAAACAGCCCTTGAGCACCTGGAGTGTTTTCAAACAACGCCCTAAGATAGTCATAGTCGATGTATGCAATCAAATATCCAGACATAACCGAACTGTCCATAATTCCGCAAATGGTGTCTGTGAAAGTGAATTTTGTTTCGTCTGGCAGTTCAATGGTGATTGTCACTTCCTTTCCGATTGGAGATTCGTCTAGGAAAAGGCTGTAAATTGATTTTGTGAACATAAATCCGCCTTTTTTGACGATTTCGCCTGAAGAATTTAATTCAGGCGGGGTGCTAAGCGAGCCTTCAATGACATTTTTGTCGCTGTAATATGGCGGAATTGAGTATAGATAATAAACTTGTTTTTTGTTCTCAAGGTCGAAAGTGTCCGCAACTGACGCTTCTGGCAAAGTCATCGTCATAAGGCTGAAACCGAAACTCGTGGAGTTTTCGTCCACGACAAAATCAATATTTTTTTCTTCCAAATAAGCGTTTACATCGGAATAAAGAGTTTGAATTTCTTCATCGGTGAATTTGTTTTTTTCAAAGTTTAACACATCGGAAATGGACTCAGATTTTTTGGTTACGGTCACGATTTCAGGGTCGGAATAAGATTTCATTGTGTTGTTTATGTAGTCTATGATTCCAGAACTAAAACTCATCATCAAAATCAAACTTCCAATTCCAATGGCGACACCAAACGCCATCAAGAAATTTTTGACTCTGCTTGCCCACATATTGTGCGTGGAGAGTTTTATTGCAGAGATGAGCGAGAGATTTTGTTTATCCTTTTTCAAAGAAATCTGCTTTGATTTCGTGTCAACTTTTTTTGAATCGGTGCCAGTTTTTTCAGATTTTTTCTCTTCTTTCGGCTCTTCAAATTCATTTTTGACTTGCATTTTGACGTAATTTTCATTGATTGTGTCGGAGACAATTCTTCCGTCGGAAATTTCCACAACTCTTGATGAAATTGAAGCCACCTTTTCAGAGTGGGTGACCATAATGACAAGTTTTCCGCTGTCAGCAATCTCTTTAAGAATCTCAAGAATTTGCATTGATGTGGCACTGTCAAGAGCACCAGTTGGTTCATCCGCAATGATGATTTCTGGGTCGTTTATGAGCGCTCTTGCAATGGCAACTCTTTGTTTTTGCCCACCAGAGAGTTGGGTTGGTTTTTTCTTGAGTTGCTTTTCAAGCCCAACCTTTCTGAGCATTTCCGTCGCTCTTTGCACCTTCTCTTTTTCGCTTACATTGGAGAGAGTGAGGGCGAGGGTGACATTGTCGAGAATTGAGAGGTGCGAGATGAGATTGAAGGACTGAAAAACAAAACCGACTTTGTTTTTTCGGTATTTATCAAGTTCTTTTTCAGTTAGTTTGCTCAGGTTTTCGCCGTCCGCAATAATCTGTCCAGTGAAATCCGAGTCCAAGCCTCCGATAAGATTCATAAGTGTCGATTTTCCACTTCCGCTTTCGCCGACGATGGAAATAAGTTCTCCGCTGTCAAACTCCACACTTATGTCATATAGTGCTTGAAAGGTTTGTTTGTTGTCAAGTTTGTATTTCTTGTTTACGGCAACAAGTTCAAGTTTTTTTGCCATTTTTTCTCCTCGTTAATTTATTAGAGATTCCGAATTTTCATAGATTTGGTGGAAAACTTTCGTAAAAGTTTCAAGGTCATTTGGATTTATGTTTTCAACAATTTTACTTATGTAAACTTTCGCCAATTTGTCTGCCATTTGAGCATATTTTTTGCCTTTTTCGGTCAAATTTATTGCAATGTGCGAACTCTTTGAATTGTCCACTTGAATCAAGCCATTTTCTTGCAATTTTGTGACGATTCTGCTTGTGTGAGCCTTGTTGCAACTTATAAACTCCGACAACTCTTGCTGGGAGTTGAAGTCTTTTGTGGAAAGTGCTTTGAGAAACACAAGATGTCCCACACTGATGTTTTTGTCTTGGAGTGCTTTCGACATATAAGCGTCGTAGTTCTTTTTCAAACTTATGAATTTTGAAAAATCAAATTTTTCTGTTTTCATTTTGGTGTTTTTTTTGGTCCTTTTATGTTGATAAGTCAACTTTAATATATCATAAGAAGGAAATTTAGTCAACTTTTTTCAATATCTATATTATAATGGGCGGATGATAAATTTTATTGTGATATTTTGAAAAAATTGTTGACAATGCACCTTTGTGCGATTAAAATGTGTTTGCTTTTGAGAAGTTTTGTGTTATAATACGAAGAAATTGAGGGGTTATGGCAGAGATTTTTGTTGACAGTCTATATGATGCGGTGTTGGATTGCTTAAAAGTCATTCCAATTCTTTTTCTTGCCTATCTTTTGGTGGCATATCTCTCTCACGACCACAGCCGCAAATTCAGCAGGTTTCTCTCCAAAAACAAAAAGACAAGCGTGCTTTATGCGTCATTTTTGGGTTGTATACCTCAGTGCGGTTTCTCATCGGTGATTGCCGACCTATATTCTCAGACCAAAGTCTCTTTGGGGACACTTTTTGCCGTGTTTATTGCGACCTCTGACGAAGCAATTCCGCTTATGCTCACAAACAGCGACTCCATTTTGTATATGCTGTTGATGATTGGGATAAAAGTTGTTTTGGCGTTGTTTTGGGGATATTCAATTGATGCAGTCGTTGACCTTATCAAAAAAATAAAAACAAAAAAGACTGCCTCCAAGGAGACCTTGGCGGAGACGGCTCACGAACACTCGCAATCAGAAGAGGTGCAAAGTGGTGAAATTGCTGAATCTCACACGGAGCAGAAGCATTTGGAACATTCTCACAAACATCACCACACCTGCGGACATATTCACACCGACGAGTGCGACGAGCATTGTGGGCACGAAAAGTCGTGCTGTGCGGACAACATCTTTCTCGACGCTTACTACCACACTTTTGAGATAACAATATACATCTTTGTCGCAACATTTATTTTGAACTTCCTGATTTCTTATGCTGACTTTGCGGGAGTTGATATTGTCACAAAAATTTTGACAGATAATATCTACATTCAAATCTTGGTTGCAAGTCTCATCGGCTTGATTCCAAATTGTGCGGCATCTGTTCTGCTTGTCGAACTGTTCACGGCAAACTCGCTTGGCTTCCCTGCACTTATTGCGGGACTGACTGCGTGTGCAGGGGTGGGAATGGTTATTTTGTGGACAAAGAACAGGAAAAAACCTATTCAAAATTTGTTGATTTTGATTGGGCAATTTGTCATCGGTGTTTTGTCTGGTTTGTTCCTCACGATATTCTTCTAAAGCAGAACAAAGCGTGGGGTGGGAACTGAAAACACTAAAAATAAAAACATAAAAAAATAAAAAGCACTCATTTCGGGGTGCTTTTATTGTTTTTTCGCTCTATGCAACAATTCGGGTGACAGATTGGTTTATCTTTAAAACTCCAATTTTGGAGGCTTCAGACTAACCATTCAAGCCGTTTGCCTGACGCTCCATATTTTCAACGACAATATCTTGGATGTCACCGAGACTGTCGCAATATTCCAAGACTTTCCAAGGGGTGTTTGTGTGGAAGTGGAGTTTGATAAGTTCGTCATCGCCGACCACCAAAAGACAATCTCCTTCAATGTTTTCCGTGATATAATCTCTGATTTGTTCGTCAGAGAGGTCTTTTCCTTCAATCAAAAGTTGGGTGTCAAATTTATATTCAATCATATTTTTCTCCTTTGTCAATTTTCTTGATTATAAAAATCAAATGCTTTCATAATTTCTTCCAAATCATCCGTTGGGTTTAGGGCTTCCTCAAAACTGAAACGCTCATCCTCTTTTTGAGGTTCTTGCTTTGTGGTGGTTATTTTGACTTCCTTTGGGGCTTCCTGACCCTTCTTGTATTCCTGCATTTTGTTCAGCAAAATTCTCATACTGTCATTTCCTGAGTTGATTGGGTGGGAGAGAACGTTGTCTTTCGGGATGTTTGTTTTTGCAGACTTGATAATGCTTGAAAATTCGTTTAAGATGTCGAGAAATTTTGGGTCTCGTCGCAGTTGGGGAAATTTTATGTTGAGTTCGTTTAGCAGAAGTTCCAGCTTGTCCATAACAAGACTGTATATCTTCTTTGAGCCCTCTTCCTGAAATTGTTGTTGTTTTTCAATCACATTGAGTGCGTTGAGGATGTTTTTCTCCTTGTTCTCAATCTCAATTCGCTCATTTTTCGCGTCTAACAACTTCTTCTCTGACTCCAACGCCTTGAGTTTTTCCGACATAAGTTTCGCTTCATAACTTGCCTTCAGACGCTGGATATAGGCATCAACTTCATTACGATTGTAACCATTGATTTCTTGTTGAAACATCTTCATAATCCTTTTTTTATATTTAAAATAATTGATATACCTAATTGTACCAAAAAATACACCACAAATGCAATAAAAATCGGGGTGGTAATCAAATTTTTTCTTAGCAAAAATCCATATAAAGTCAGGAAAGTTAGGGAATAAGCGAGAATCAAGTGGAATTTTTGGTGATAGACAAGAAAAGTTGAAACTGACGCCAAAATAAATGCGACGGCGATGAAAAATATTGCATAACTTCTCAAATCCAACAGGAAAAAGTCGAAGCCAGATATGCCGATATTGATGAGCAAAACGCCAAAATAAAATGCGCTGTCAAATTTAAACATCAGTCCCTTTGCAAGTTCATATGCTCCAACGCACAAACAAAAAGAATAAAACCAGAGACTTGGAATTTTCAGATACAAAACGCAGAGGCAAACCAATCCAGCGAAAATAAGCAAATTTATCACCGCAATGCCACGCAAAAGCCAAGTTTTTTTTACACCCAAAAATCTTCCATTCATACGATTATTATTCCAAAAAAGAATTTATTTAGTCAAAAAAAGGACTGGTTTCCCAATCCTTACAAGTCGCTTTTTATGATTTCGATAATTTTGTCCGTGACATCTTTTTTTAGACGGTGTTTTATCATATACCAAATGATTAAAGCAAGCCCGAAGATGATGAAGATTATGCTCAAGACTTGGGATACTCTCAACGAACCCCAATATAAACTGTCCGTTCTCAACCCTTCAATCCACGCACGGCCGATGCCATACAAAACGAAATAACTTGCACCGACCACACCAGGTCCTTTGAAATTCACCTTGAGGAGCATTGTCAAAAGCACGGCAAAGGTCGCGAAATCCCAAAGGCTTTCGTAGAAAAATGTTGCAAGATGCCATTCTCCAAGATTTTCAATGTAGACCGCAAACGGAAACCATTGCCAATCAGGATTTGTGACCTCATATCCAAAGGCTTCTTGGTTGAAGAAATTTCCCCATCGTCCGACACCTTGTGCAAAAACCATAGCAACTGCGATAAGGTCGAACAGGGCGAAGATATTCTTCTTGTGAATTATGCAATAGAGTCCGACGCCGATTGCTCCGCCGATTAGTCCACCATAAAAAGCCAAACCGCCTTCCCAGATTTTGAAAACCTCGACAAAGTTTGTGTATTTGTCGAGGCTGAAAAGGACATAATAGACTCTTGCGCCGATGATTGCAAGCGGAATGACATAAAGGGCAAGGGTGAGGATGTCGTCAGCCTTAAACCCACGCCTTTTTGCGAGCAGGCAGGTGATAAGAACCCCCAATATATATGCGAGTGCACTTGTTATGCCGTAAAATTTTATTTCAAGACCAAACAGGGTGAACCCGCTTGGAATAGACAACATTTGACTAAACATATTTTTCCCTTTTTAATCTATGAGTATAAGTATATAAAAAATGATTGTTTATGTCAAATAAAAAAGTATCAGCATTGTGATACTTCTTTGTTTTAAAATTCGATTGGTTTGTAAACCTTGTAAATGAGGGAGACATAAAGCGGGTCAAACAGGTCAGAGTTGTCGCAGGAGACAAAGCAGGTTGTGTTGTTCCCGTTTTCTCCAGCCGTAACCAAGCCACCAAATTCTTTGATTGTGTCAGCGGTTTGTTCCGTGTGCCCCATCAAAACTTTCGGTTGGCCGTTCACACAATAATCAATCATATTCATCAAGGTGACACAGTCCTGAACAAACACCGCCAAACTTTTTCCAAGTTCTTGTTGGTGTTTCACAAATTCGATCGCAGAAAGGACAGATTGGTAGGTGTTGTCGTTTTTCTCATTGTATTTAAAGAGAATAAGGCTGTCAAAACCCAAAGATTGAACATCCAGCAAGTCTTCATCAGGGACATTTGGAATGATTGCCATTGTGATGACACCTTGTTTCTTCAAAGCCTTGACAATCGAAGCAAACTTCTGCTTTTTGTCGACAAACTTGGTCAAATTGTCAATTCTATAGCGAGTTCCAAGTTTCAAAGTGGTGTTTTCAAATTCCACGCTTTGAGCCTGAATACCATTTTTGCGTGAAGATGCATTGGCTTGATAAGAGTCCACGCTTTCAAAGTTGATTCTCTCAATCGTCTGGAGCAAGTATTCATTGTTGTTGTTCATCAAAATTGCCGTGCCTTCCACAAAATCATAAGGGGAAAGTTTTGCACACATTTCTCTTTTCACCAAAACGAATTTGAAATTGTATTGGTTGTAGAAGAAGAAATCTCCATTTGAATTTTTGCACAAAATCCCCTTCGCTTGAATTGGGAAAAGTTGCCTTGCAACAATATCTTCTTCCACTTGTTTAAATGTAATGTCTTTCTTTACAGGGGCAGGGGCAAACTTGGTCTTTTGCAAACTGTAATCTTTTCCAGTAATTGAAGAAAGTTCATCCAAAATACCATTGATGTTTGAAAGTTCTTTATATGGTCTGCCTTGTCTAAGAGGAATAGGTCTCAAGTCTTCGCCAGAGATGATTTTGTCCATAATAATCTTGATATGTTCATCTCTTTTGAGTGTTGTTGGTGAATTGTCTCCAAAGATTCTTGCTAGAGCACGAAGTTCGTAAATACCCAATCCCTCAACTATTGACAGACATTCTCGTTGGCTTTTTGTTAGGTCTTTGTATTCGTATTCTGATTTTCTCGACATAAATTCTCCTCACTTCAATAACTTTAATTTTTCATTTTAAATGTCAACTCTTGTCATATTATATCATAATTCGACATTTTTAACAACAATTTTTCAAATATTTTTAATTTGTCCATTATTGCACAAATTTTGTTGCATACCACACAACATATGGTGTATTATGCAATCACTCAAGCACTAAACCTCCGTCAACATAAAGCGTTTGACCTGTTATAAACGACGCTCCAGCACTGGACAGGAAGAGTATTGCGTTTGAGACATCTTTGGTTGTGCCCATTCTTTTGAGTGGGGTCATTGAGGCAATTTCTTCTTTTTCCTCTTCATCAAGATTATTGTTCATTTTTGTATTTATAAACCCTGGGCAGACAAGATTTATTCTTATGTCCATATTGCCAAGTTCGGTTGAGAGCGATTTGCAAAGTCCAGACATAGCACTTTTTGTCGAAGCATAAACACTTTCGCAGGAGCAACCATTCTTGTCCACAAACGAGCCCACAAGCACGATGTTTGCAGGGTTTTTGTTTATGGTCAATTTCGTGAACTCTCTGATGCATTTTATTGCAGACTTGATGTTAACTTCAAAAAGTTTGTCAATTTCCTCATCTGTGACATCAAAGATTATCGCTCTTTTTTGGGCGACACCTGCACAATAAATAAGACAATCGACGGACTTGAAATCTTTCTGAACTTTGGAAAAGAAATCTTTCACATCTGCATTGTTTAGGTCCATTTTATAAGTCTTTATCTCCACATCGCCAGCAAATTCGCTTGTGTCTATTTCGTGCGAATTGTAAGTGAGGGCGAGGTTGTATCCAGCACTTGCAAACCCTTTTGCAGTCTCCAGTCCAATTTCGCTTGAAGCGCCGATGATTATCGCGGTTTTTCTTATCATTTGAATATTTCTCCTTTAAATCTTTTTGAGTCCTTTATGAATTAGGATAACGAATTTTAGTTCAACAAGCAAACAATTTCACCAAATTTCAAATGAAAATTTGTTTTTTTGTCTAAAAATTCGCAAAATTTGCATTTTTGTCACAGAAGAACGCTTGTTTTTCAAGTTTTTTACGTATTTATTGTTCAAAATCTAAATTTTTAAAATTTTTTGCGTGAATGAAATGGTAAATTTACATCAATGGGGTTTAAAGTTTTGGATGTTTTAAACATTTTCAATAAATAAAACCCCACATTTTTTGTGGGGCGAGATTTATCCTTGTGCTGTCCAAGCAAGACCAATGGCTGGTCCTGCATAAGTTCCAACAACAGGACCTACTTCTCCTTCGTATATTTCGATTTTATCCTTATCTTTGCGAGACCCAAGCAATTTGTAAATCATTTCCTTAAATTTCCCAAATGTTTCCGCTCTTGCGAGATAGAGGATGAAAAGTCGATTGATTTTTTCAGGAATCATTGCAAACATATCCTTGATTGCTTTTTGAAGTCCAAATGATTTTTTGTTTGTCAGTTCGTTTTTATTGCAGATTATGATTGGTTTGATTTGGAGGATTGAGCCGATTGTCGCGGTGACTTTTCCAATTCTTCCACCTTTTTCAAGATATTCCATTGTTTCAGGAACAAAGATAATTGAACTTTTGTCAAGGCAGTCTTTGTTTAAGTGCTCAACAATCTCGGAGACGCTTTTGCCCTCATTTCTCCAATTTACCGCTTCCATAATATAACCAAATATAGTCTCAGCAAGACCTTGGCTGTCAAACACAGTCACTTTTTCTGGCGCGTCGCATTGATTTTTTGCAAGAGTTGCGACATTGAAAGTGCCAGAGAAAGTTGAGCCAATAGTAAACACCAAAACATCATCACCTTTTGCGATTGCTTTGTTGTATTCTTGGATAAAGAGTGCGGGAGATGGTTGGCTTGTTTTTGGGAAGACTTTGTTTTTCAAGAAGTCGTCAAAAAACTCGCCGTATGTGCCAGGCCAACCTTCTTCGTATTCTTTTTCATTGACAAGATATCTCAGAGGAATAATTGTTATGTCATTCTTTTCGGCATATTCTTTTGTCACATAAGCAGTGCTGTCTGCAATGATTTTTATCATAAAACCTCCAAAAGAGAAAATTTCAATAATAGAAAAATCCAATTCGCGATTATTTTATCATATTACCATTTATTTTCCAAATCATTTTAACCTTTTAAATGAAATTTATAAGCCTCAAAAATTGTCAATTTGTTGACTTATGTTTATTTATATGATATATTTAAAGGAATTAGTTGAAAAAAATTCGGAGGTATTATGGAAGAGAATTTGTCAAACGAAGTTGATATAAGAAGACAAAAGATTGAAGAACTTAAGAAAATGGGCGAAATTCCTTACAAGGAAAAGTATGAACGCACCCACACAATCACTGAGGCAAGAGAGGCACTTGGCAAGAAAGTTAAAATTGCTGGGCGTATTGTTGCGCGTCGAATTATGGGAAAATTTGGTTTTTGTCAAATCAGAGATATTTATGACAAAATTCAGGTTTCTGTTGGAAGAAATGAGTTCTCGGAAGAAGATTACAATTTCTATAAGAAAATGATTGACATTGGCGACTTTATTGGTGTTGAGGGTGAGGTTTACCAGACTCAGACGGGAGAAGTGACTGTTAAAGCGGAAAAAATAGAACTTCTTTCAAAGACTCTCAGACCGCTTCCTGAAAAATTTCACGGTGTTGTTGACCAAGAAATCAAGTATAGACAAAGATACCTTGACCTTATTTCAAACGAAGATTCAAGAAAAATTTTCCTCACAAGAAGCAAGGTGGTTTCTTTCCTTAGAAGATATTTGGAGGAAAATGGCTTCATTGAGGTTGAGACTCCAATTCTTCAAACTGCGGTTTCTGGTGCAAGTGCAAGACCTTTCTTCACTCACCACAACGCACTTGATATGGAGTGTAATTTGAGAATTGCAAAAGAATGTTATTTGAAGCAATGTATTGGTGCTGGGATTGACCGCGTGTTTGAACTCGGAAAAGACTTCAGAAACGAGGGAATGGATCCATCACACCTTCAAGAATTTACTCAGGTTGAGTGGTATGCTTCTTATTGGAACTTTGAGGATAATATCAAATTCTTCAAAAAGATGATTGTTGAACTTCTTCAAAATTGCATCGGTACGACCAAGGTGAATTATCAAGGACAAGAAATCGACTTCTCAGGCGATTGGAAGAGAGTTGATTATGTGGAGACGATGAAAGAACTTTTGGGATGTGACTTCCTTGCGATTGATGATGTTGATGAAATGAAAAAGGTTATTGTTGAGCGTGGACTTTTTGGCTATGCGGAACTTGAAGAGTGCAAATCTGTAAGGACGCTTATTGATTATGTCTACAAGAGAAAAATCAGAGCGGACATCGTAAACCCAACCATAATCTTCAATTATCCAGCTGTTTTGATGCCTCTCGCAAGAATAAACGACAAAGACGACAGGATTATTGATGCGTTCCAAGTTGTTGCAGGCGGAGCAGAAATTGTCAAGGCTTACAGTGAGTTGGTTGACCCAATGAGGCAGAGGAAAAATTTTGAAGACCAACTCAAAGAAAAGGCTGCAGGTGATGAGGAGACAATGGATGTTGACGAAGACTTCCTTCTCGCAATGGAGCACGGTATGCCACCAATCTCTGGACTTGGTTTTGGAATTGACAGATTTATGCAATTCATCTTTGACTGCCCAAATATTAGAGATGTTGTCCTTTTCCCATTGATGAAATAAACTAAACTGGAGTTGCAAATGAAAATTTTTATCAAATTAGTTTTGCTTGTATGTGTCATATTCTTTGCACTTTTTAATTATAGAATTGTGAGTTTTAATAAAGGATTCAGTAAGCAAAGTTTTGAGGATAAAAGTATTTTAGAGGTTTTAACAACATTGACAGGAATCACGCGTGTGGAATATTACTCAAAGACAATCCCATCGGGAGATTTTAAGTATCGAGTGTATATTGTTACGAATGATGATGCTTATCTTTTGAATGCAACTCAATCTGATATAGACGCTTTTAATACATTAGGTATTTTTAGCAATAAATTAAAACCAAATAAAGTTACACCAATTCCATTTTATGTTGAGATAATTGTCGGAATAGTGATACTTGTAATTCCATTTGGAAAGAGAAAAAAGCTATCCACAAAAACAGAAGAGTAGGGGAATTATGAATTCAAAAGAAATTATGCAAGGGCTTGACAAGATGTATGAAAATCCGCATTGCGAACTTCAGTATGAGTCGCCTTTTCAACTTCTTGTGGCGGTTATACTTTCCGCTCAGTGCACGGACAAGCGGGTCAATCAGGTGACCGACGAACTTTTTGAGGTTGCAAAAATGCCTGAAGATTTTGTTAATATGCCTTTGGAAGAACTTGAACAAAGAATACATTCGTGCGGTTTTTATCACAATAAGGCAAGGTCAATAAAGTCTGCGAGTCAAGATATTATTGACCGATTTGGCGGTGAAGTTCCAAAGGATTTTAACGATTTGACTTCCCTTGCAGGCGTAGGGAGAAAGACGGCGAATGTTATGATTTCCGAAGCGTTTGGTGGTAATGCGTTTGCAGTTGACACGCACGTTTTGAGGACTTCAAACAGACTCGGTCTTGTCAAAACAGACAATCCAAATGTGTGCGAGGCGGAACTTAAAAAGTTTTTCCCGAAAAAGAGTTGGTCGAAACTTCATTATCAAATGGTCTTGTTTGGAAGATACACTTGCAAGGCGATAAAACCAGATTGTCACAATTGCGTCTTTAAAGAAAAGTGTAAAAATGCAAGACTGTGATTGGTTTGGGTTTTGTGTCCGCTTTAGATTTATGAGTTTGTAAGAACGAAAAAATTTTTGTAAGAGAATTTTAGGACTAATCAAAATTGTTTAAATGTGCAAAGTAACAATAGGAGAAAAGAATGTTTTTAGATAGAGTTAAAATAACTATAAAAGCAGGCAATGGTGGAAAAGGTTCCACTTCTTTTCTTCGCACAAAATTGGTGGCAAACGGAGGTCCAGACGGTGGAGACGGCGGAAGAGGTGGTCACATCATCTTTAAAGCAACAAACGACCTCAACACGCTTTACTCATTCAGATTTAAGAAAAAATTCGTCGCTGAAAATGGCGAGGACGGACACCAGAAAAATCAGACAGGAAGAAACGGGAAAGATGAGATAATTCTTGTGCCGACAGGAACGGTGCTTATCAATCCAAAGACAAACAAAATCATTGCTGATTTAAATGAGGATGGACAAACATTTTTGGCGTTGAGTGGTGGTCGTGGAGGTCACGGAAACGCTTATTTTAAGTCCTCAGTCAAACAAGCGCCAAGTTTTTCACAGGCAGGCGAAGTTGTTGAGAGCAAAGAGGTTATTCTTGAACTGAAAACGATTGCTGATGTTGGGCTTGTTGGGTTTCCAAATGTTGGGAAATCGACCCTTCTGTCCGTTATTTCAAACGCAAACCCAAAAATTGCAAATTATCACTTCACAACCATTTATCCAAATCTTGGTGTTTGTGAGGTTTTGGGTGAGACTTTTGTTGTTGCGGATATTCCAGGGTTGATTGAAGGGGCAAGCGACGGAGCAGGTCTTGGACATTACTTTTTGAAACATATTGAAAGAGTGAGGCTTATTGTGCACTTGGTGGATATTTCAGAAAGTGAGGGAAGAGATGCTGTTGAGGACTACAAAATAATAAACAGCGAACTTGAAAAATACAACAAATCTCTTGCAAACACAAAGCAGATTGTTGCGTTTTCAAAATGTGACCTACTTGATAAAGACGAACTTGAAAAAAGAATCTCAAATTTTGTCAATACTTTGAAAATAGATGACTTTGTTTGCATTTCTTCATACACAAGAGAGGGGGTTGAGGAACTTAAGAAAAAGATTTTGGAAAATCTTAAGAAAATTCCAAAGAAACCTGCCTTGTCTGTTGAGGAGTTTGATTTTGACAAGAAAGATTATTCAAGTATTGAGATTACGAGAGATGATGACGGAAGTTTTGTGGTCTCAGGCGGGAGAATAGAAAATTTGGCAAGAGGAATAATTATGTCAGACCAATATTCGTTTGCTTATCTCCAAACAAAACTTAAAGAAATGGGCGTCATTGATATGCTTCTTGAAAGAGGGATGAAAAATGGCGACACTGTCATCATAAAAGATATTGCATTTGAATATGTTGAATAATACCATATGTTGTGTATTACGCATTGCATACCACTTGCATAACACACAATATATTGATTTATATAAAAGGAAGTGAATTATGATTACGACAAAGCAAAGAGCATTTTTGAGAGGGCTTGGAAATGCACTTGAACCTGTTATGCAGATTGGAAAAGAGGGAATGACTGAGAATGTGATAACCAGCGTAAACCTTCTTCTTGAGGCACGAGAACTTGTCAAGTTTAAGGTCTTGAACAACTGTGATGTTGACGCAAAAACGCTTGCAAACGACCTTGCAAAGATTTTGAAAGCGGATGTTGTGCAGTGCATTGGAAATGTCTTTATTCTTTACAAAAAATCAACAAGAAAAAACTTCAAACACATCCAACTCCCATAAAACTCTTGAAAACCTTCCAAATTTACTTGAACCATATTAATTAAAATATTTTTACTTTAAAACTTCGCAAAAACCGCATTTTCAAATTATCTCTTCGTCGTTTTTGAGGTTGAAATGGGTGTTGAATTGGGAGATTAGTGCAAGAATTATTAGAAGTGACGCCATAAGGCAATAATAGAGTGACGCTCTCACAAAGAGTCCGCAGAGTATCAAAATCAATGCCGAAAGCAAATAGCCCTTTGTCCTCTTTTTGTTGAGAGAATAGGCAAATAAATCTTTGAATGCCAAACTTTTTTTGTTTGAGTATTTTTTTGTTATTTCGGGATAAATTCCATACAACTTGTAAAGTTTTTCGTATGTTTGAAATCTGTCCAAAATCACGAATTTTTCTTCAAAATTATGGAGAAAGCCGAGCAGGTTTTTGTCGGTTATTTCGTAGCAAGCGATGACAATTTTGCTGGCTTTTTCTTTTTTTAACTTCGCATAAATTTCGCATAGTCTCGGAATGGTGAGCCCTGCAAATGAGCCGTCAAAATAGAGAAGTGTTTTGACTTTTTCCAACTTGTATTCAATTGCGAGATAATTTTTGTGCTTTGTCACATCGTGATGCTTTGACGATGCCAGTTTATTGAAGAAGTCCATTGGGTTTGCTGAAAAACTTAAGGACAAAAACATATTTTCTGCATCCTCTTTTTCTTTCAGTTTCAAACCAAATTTAAGTCTTTTTTTCTTGCTCAACAAGAAAATCAAGGCGTAGAGTCCAAGTGTTGAGAGAAGCGAAATGAGGCTTGCAAGCCACAATTTTCGCACAAAGAACCTTATCCAAACAAACAAAATAAGGTAAATCAAAAAGATTTTGAGAAGTTCTTGGAAGATTAGACTGACTTTTTTCATACAATAATTCTTGACAAAATGCCAAAATTTAATCTTTGAATGCGATTTTGGTTGACAAATTTGCAAAGGATTGGTAAAATTTATATATGTTGGAATTTAAGGAACTTGTGGACCTTCTGCAAGAGAATAAAATTAAAAACATCTCGGTTTATGACCTCTCTTCACAAACGGAAGAGAAGTTTGTCATTCTTTGCACTTCAAACAAGGTTGCAGACAGCAAGAAAGTTGCAGACTTGATTGCACAAAAGTATCACTATAACGGCAAAATTGAGGGTTATAACAAAGGCGAGTGGATTGTTTTTGATTTTGTCGGGCTTACACTTCACATCTTTTTGGTTAAGGTGAGAGAAAAATATAATCTCGACAAACTTTACAAGCCAAAGAAAATTTCCATTTAATGAAAAATTCAAAAAACAAAGTGTTTTTGCTTTGTTTTTTTTCTTCTTTGGGGTATAATCATCTCAGGTGAACATATGATTGAAATTTGTTTTGTTTGCACTGGAAACACTTGCCGTTCGGTTATGGCGGAGCGAATTGCAAAAAAAATTGCAAAGGAAAAAGGGCTGAAAGAGGTCAAATTTTCTTCGGCGGGAGTTAAGGCAACAGGCGAAAACATCACTGAAAATGCAAGGTTTGCACTCAAATCGCTTGGCTATGACGGAAGAGCAAGAAAGAGTGTTAAACTGAAAAAAATCAAACCAAATTGCTTGTATGTTGCGGTGACAAACGACCACAAAAAATTCGTAAACTCAAAAAAAGTCATAAGTTTTGAAGACTTGGCAGGAAAAGTTATTGACCCTTATGGACAAGATTTGGAAACTTACACAAAAGCGGCGAAGTTGATAGAGAAAAACATCCTTTTGTTGTTTGAGAAAATCGGAAATTTGAGAGGTGAGTTATGATTATTATGGCAAGCGACCACAGAGGTTATCCTTTGAAGGAGGAACTCAAGACCTTCTTCAACCAGGAAAACATCATCACAATTGATGTCGGCACTTACAGCAAAGAGCCTGTGGATTATCCTGATTTTGCGAAACTTGGAATCGCAAAAATTCTTGAAGATAAAAACAATGTTGGAATATTTATTTGCGGGGCTGGAAACGGAATGTGTATGGCTGCAAACAGAAATCCAAAAATTCGGGCGGCACTATGTCTCAGCGAAAAAATGGCGATGCTTGCAAGAAAAGACAACGACGCAAATGTGTTGTGCCTCGGGGCGAACTTCATAAAAAAACGAAAAGCAATCAAAATTGTCAAAGTCTTTTTGACCACTCCTTTTGAGGGCGGAAGACACGCAAGAAGAATCAAAAAAATTTCAGGAGAGAGCAAATGATAAATATTTTTGTGCCTATTGTTGAGGATGTTGAGAGGTTTTCGGAGTTCGTTTCAAAGCATACCGAAAACACCACCCATATTTTTGTGGGGATTCGAGCGTCATTAAAGGACAAGTTTGTTGTTTCAAACAAAAACATTGAGATTCACGTTTTTGACGACAAAACAAAAAAAGAGGAAATGATAAACAGTCTGCAAAAATGCGAGAGGGAGAAAGGTGCACTTTTGGTGATTCGTCGTCCGATCAGCGAGGATGAATTTCAATCTTTGACAAACACAACTGCCGACATTGCGACCTTGAAACCTCTTCAAAACAAGTTTGTCTCTTGGATGAAAAAGGTCACAAAAAGCATCATAAGGAAAGTTTTTGCTTTCAGTTATTTTGACGATATTTCAGCGGTTTATTTCAGCGAATATTTGCACGAACTCATCTCGTCCTGCCCAAATTTGTCAATGGCAAGTCGAATTGACAAATATGTTGGCATTGAAATTGCGGAGATTGAGACGAGTTTGAAACCAGCAAAAAAAGATTTCAACAAACTCAAAACCTCACTTGTGCTTGCTGGAGGAATCTTTTTGTTTTTGGCAAGCATTGCCGCAACAGCTTGCATTTTCGTCTTTGTGAAAAATATAAGAGCGATTTATGTCGTTTTGGTGATTGCGATGCTCTTTGTCACTTTCATTTTGTTTGCAATTTCTCTGGTCAACTTCTTGAGGACGCTTTCTGTCGGAACTTTGGAATATAATTCTGGCAATGAGATTGAACTCATCAAGCCAGTTTCAATTGAGGAAGAGAAAAGTCTTGAAGAGGACAAGCCAAGAAAGCCTCGCACACCGCGAAAGAAAAACAATGCCGAGAAAAACTTGACGGGAGAAGAGGTTTTGGTTTCCACAAGCACAGAAAAGCCAGAGACAAAGAGAAAGACGACTGCAAAAAGCGGTTCAAAATCGCAAACTGTGAAAACGGCGAAATCAAGTGGCACAAAAAAGTCAACGGCTCAAACCAAAGAAAAGGCAAAGAGCGGAACAAAGAGTTCTTCTGCAAAGAGCGTGGCAAAATCATCTGCAACAAAAACCAAATCGGCTCAGACAGGTAAGAATTTGAACAAATCTGGCAAAACTAGTTCTACAAAGCAAAATTCAAAACAAAATAAAACGAAAAAGGAGTAGTTTATGAAAAAAGTTAGGCTTGGTATCAATGGTTATGGAAGAATTGGAAGACTTGTGCTTCGTATTGCGGAATTTAGAGATGATGTGGAAGTTGTGGCAATAAACGACCCATTTTTGTCGCCAGATTATGCCGCATATTTGACAAACAATGACACAATTCACGGTCATTTTGACATTCCAGCAAAAGAAAAGGACGGCAAACTGATTGTCGGCAGACACAAGATTTCTTTCTATCAGGAAAAAGAACCAAATCTTGTGCCTTGGAAAGAAGATATGGTGGATGTGGTCGTTGAGTGCACTGGAAAATTTACTTCTTATGACGGAGCGAAATTGCACCTTGATGCAGGGGCAAAGAAAGTTGTTGTTTCCGCACCTGGCAAAAATATGCCTATGTTTGTTATGGGTGTAAACCACGAGACTTACACACCAGATATGAAGATTGTTTCAAATGCATCTTGCACAACAAACTGTCTTGCTCCACTTGTGAAGGTTGTCAATGACGTTTTTGGAATTGAAGAGGCTCTTATGAGCACCATCCACTCCACAACCGCTTCCCAACTCACAGTCGATGGCCCAAGCAAGAAAGATTGGCGTGGCGGAAGGGCTGCAAGTTACAACATCATCCCTTCTTCAACAGGTGCAGCAAAGGCGGTTGGTGAGGTTATTCCAGAACTCAAAGGGAAAATCACAGGGATGAGTTACAGAGTGCCAACGCTTGATGTTTCGGTGGTTGACCTCACTTGCAGACTCAAAAAGCCAACAACTTATGAAAAGATTGTTCAGGCGATAAAGAAAGCGAGCAAAAACGAAATGGCGGGCATCATTGGCGTCACAGAAGAGCCTGTCGTGTCTTCCGATTTTATTGGCGACCCAAGGACTTGCATTTTTGATGTCAACGCGGGTATTATGCTCAGTCCGACATTTGTCAAACTCTGCGCTTGGTATGACAATGAATATGGTTATTCAGAGAAACTTGTCGACCTTTGTGTCCACATTATGAAATATCAAAAGTAAAAGGAAATCGAATGAAAAGTCAGTTAAACAGGGCGGTTATTGAGGGGTTAAGCGAAAGCACAAACAAAATTTTTGCGGAAAATGTGAATGAAATTGTTTATTCGCTTGTCTCTCAGGCGATGGAAGAGATTTCCATAAAATCTCCATTTATCAAGTTGGAAAAGTGCAACCTTATCCCTGTGAACGAGATTTATCTTGGTGCTTTTTGCCAACTTTCTGAATATGACTACTTCTTGGGAGTCGAAAACACGCAAATTGAGTTTAATTCCAAGGTCAAAAAGAGCTGGTGGAAATATGTCTGGCGGGAATTTAAAGCCTCTTGGCGTATTGGCAGAAAGAAAAAGTATAAGAAGAAAAAGAACGCGGTTGAAGAGACAAAAACTTCTGTCACAGTCGAGAGATACAAGTTGTCTGATTTGCGACACGATTTGATGTTTAAGATTGCAGACCAAATCACAGCGACATCAATGGTTTATGAATATCCGCAAAAGTTGAGCATTGTGGGAAGTGATGATTTTGGAACGGGCGTGAGAATAAACATCTTTGTGACAATCTTTGACTCAAAAACTGGCACTTTCAAACTTTACAAAGAGAACAAAAACCACTTCATTGAGGTCAACTTCGGTCAGCGTTTTGAGAATCTTGACGAGAAAAGAGAGCAGTGCGGAGAAATTTTTGTGGACATCGCGAGAGTTTTCAACGCACTCTACTCAAAAGCATATGACAGAATTCCAAATCAGATTCTTATTGAGAGCCTGCTTTTTGGTTGTCCAAACTCACTTTTTGACGAAAATGATGTATACAAGACTTTTTTGAATATTTCAAATTACATCAGAATCAAAGACCCGAGGTCTTTCAAGTCCATTTGTGACCCTTCCAAGTCACTCTTTGACGAACCTTTGATAGTCCGAAGCAATGCTCAGGTTGATTTTGGGAAGTTAATCAATATGCTGGACAGATTTAAGTATTAAAATATTCGGTTTTTGTATATTTTTCGACATTTTGCAAATCCTAGAGATAGGAGGAAGCAAATGAAAGAAATTTGGATGGTTGTTGGTTTTGGTGCTGGACTTGTGACGGGGGCACTTTTATACAAACATTCTCAAGAGGCTAAAAAACTTGTCAACAAAGGCGAACAAGCCGTGAAGAAAGAAGTTGAAAATATGAAAGAGACCGTCAAATCCCAGAAAAAACCTACTAAATCACAAGCAAAACAAGCATAATTTGCTTGTTTTTTATGTAAAAATAATCGCGGAATAAAATTGGGAAACTGCAAAAATATGAAAAAAATACGAAATGGAGACGGAATTAGTATATAACAAAGCCTTTGTGGGTTTATGCAAAATGGTTCTTCCTAAATGCCCTATTGACAGAGAGGCTTTCTTGTGATAAAATCTTCTTGAAAGAAGGGGATATTTCAAAATGGAGAACACGGAAGATAGATTTTTTATTGAGAGTGACAAGAAATCTAGCGAATTAGATAAAAAGGTTTTGTCTATGATAGAAAATGGGCAAAAGTCAGAACTAACCGCTTTTTTGAAAGAGAATAATCTTATTCTTCGCTTTCCAGAATGGGAAATAATGAATGTCATTGGCACATTCAACTCAGATTTACGAAATAAAAAAGGAAATTTGAGGGTCTTGAAATCTTTGAAGAAATACGGACTTTCAAAAGCAAAGATTGAAAACGACGTTTTGAGACTGGAACTAAGAGGAAAGAAAAGCAGTGCGTATCCAATCAACAATGTCTTTTTAAACACCGATTTTCTTGTGGATTTTTACAGGCGTCAGGGAGAGTGCCACGGCATCTGCCTAACTTTTGCGGAAAATGTGAATGTGGACTGCTCCGTTTTGACCGGGTTTAGTTATGGACTCACAAATCAGTCAAAATACTTGCATTCGGTGGTGAAAATGCAGGTCGGAGAGTTTCCAAGAATTATTGACACAACAATGAATGCGGTTCTTGTTGAAGGGTTCTACAAAGAATTGTTGGGGTTTGAAATTTTGACAGAAGTTCCTCAATCTAAAATCAAGGAAGATTGGGCGTTGTTGAAAGCCAATGGCGACACAAACTTAAAAGAATATTTTCTTTACAGAGATGAGTGCGTGAAGAGATTGAGGGAAAGAAAAGACGGACAAAGTCAAAATGGTGGAATAAAAAGAAGTATTACAATTGAAAATACAAATCAAAAAAACAAGGCTTGAAACCTTGTTTTTTTCATTACTGGGCGAATGCTTCGTCACAACCTAACTGCTTGCCTTACAGCGTCCAAACTCCACCAAAGTTTCCTTATGGCACATCGACTGATCTCCTTAGTGATGCTTCCGTCAGGACCTGACACGGTTCGGAGGAGCCGATTGCATAAGACCTTAATTTCATCGTCTGAAAACTGCACACATTTTCAACCAGATTGCACCTAAGCAAGCGTTCGACCCTGCTGTAGCAGATTGCAGGTCACAGGGCACTGCTAACTCCCCGTCTAGCCCAGTGTGAATATTATATGAATTTCAAAGCAATTTGTCAAGCATTTTGTTGGCGAAAAAGAATTTGCCAATTTTTTCATTATGTCAAAGTTACAAAATATGACAGATTGTGGCATTATATTTCCCATACACGCGTGCTTTGAAATCATACAATGCGTTAAGGAAGGGAGTATGCTGGAGAAAATCTTACCAGAAAAATTTTTCAAAATCATAAGTGAAAAAATAAACTTCAAAGCCGTAAACGAGATTCGGTTGCGTGCCGACAAGCCTGTGGTTTTAAACATCGGCGGGAAGATGTTTTTCTTGTCGGAAAGCGGAGTCACAAACAATGCAAAAATCGCTCTCTACGCCAGCAAAATCATCATTGAAGATGTCATCTTTCGTGCGAGTGAGTGCTCGATTTATTCCGTCAACGAACAAATCAAAAAGGGTTTTATCGTCACCGATGAGGGTGTGAGGCTTGGAATTGGCGGGAATTTGATTGTGGAAAATGGACAAGTCAAGACAATGTCAAACTTTTCAAGTTGCAACATAAGAATACCGCACGCAATCAAAAACTGCTCTCTGACCGCACTTCCATACATTTTGAAAGGTGAGACGGTGGAAAACACGCTTGTGATTTCTCCACCAGGGTGCGGAAAGACGACTTTTCTTCGAGATTTTGTCGGACAACTCTCCGAGCGAAATCTTCCACTCAGTGTTTTGCTTGTCGATGAGCGTGGGGAACTTGATTGCGGAATCTCTTCCAATTACACCGACAAGATTTGTTTTTCAAGCAAGATTATGGGGTTTGAAAATGGTATTCGCTCGCTCAGCCCAGATATTATTGTCACGGACGAACTTGGACAAAATGACGATGTTGCCGCAGTGGAATATGCAAGCAGGTGCGGAGTCAAAATTCTTGCCTCAACTCACTCGGAGAGCATTGAGAGTTTTATGAAAAAACCGCTTTTTGAAAGGTTGATTAAGGAAAAAATCTTCAAAAGATATGTATTGCTCTCAAAGAGGAATGGACCAGGGACTTTCGAGGGAGTTTACGACGAAAACTTTTCACGCATTTATTTTTCAAGATAAGGAGGGGTTATGAAATATGTTTTGATTGTGGTCGTCTTTTGCATTTGCACCTATGTGGGATATTTGTTTTCCGTCAAATACACAAAAAGAAAGAAGTTTTTCTCTGCTCTCATCTCTTTTGCGGACAAACTCTCTCTTGAGATAAATTTTTCAAGAGAGAGGCTCAAAGTCCTGGTGGAAAACTTTGACGAAAAACAAAGGAAAGATTTGCTTGGAGTTGATGTCGCATTTTTGGACTTTCTGGAGAAGAAATCAGAACTTTCAAGCGAGGTTATGTTCAAAAAGGCGGAGGTGCTCAAAACTGACGAAAAGGACGCCATTCTTCTTTTCTTCAAGACGCTCGGTCGCAGTGATGTTGAAAACCAGACAAAAGAAATAAACACCTTCGTCTCAAAGTTTTCGCAGATGAAAGCCACTTGCGAAGAAGAACAGAAAAAGTATGGAAGTTTGTCACTTAAACTTGGAGTTGTTGCTGGGCTGTTTTGTGCTGTGATTATGTTTTAAATTGCGGGAGAGATTATGGAAGTTGAAATCATATTCAAGATTGCAGGGATTGGCATATTGACCGCGGTCGTGGGACAAATCCTCAAAAACAGTGGAAAGGACGACATCTCAACTCTCGCAACACTTGCTGGGGTGATTATTGTGCTGTTTATGGTGGTGGGGATGATTTCCGATTTGTTTTCGTCGCTCAAGACTATGTTCAACTTTGGGGTGATTTTGCCGTTTCTCTAAGGTTTTTTTGAGGTGTGTATGGACTCTTTATACAAAATTATTAGCATTGCGGTCATAACTTGCATTGCCTGCCTTATTGTCAAACCGATAAGAAGTGATTTTGCCATTTTGATTTCCATTGTGGGTGGCATAATCGTTTTGTTTTACACCGTCTCATATCTTTCTCAAATTTTTGATGTCTTTACCGAAATTTTCAACATCTCTGGCATAAACGCTTCAATTTACTCAATCATCCTCAAAATAATCGGAATTGGATACCTCACGGAATTCACCGCTGGCATCTGCAACGACACTGGAAACTCAAGTCTGGCGGACAAGGTTCTGCTTGGCGGAAAGGTGGTCATTCTTGTTATGGCAATTCCAATCGTGACAAGCATTTTGGATATAGTTATGGAGATGTTGCCCAGATGAAAAAGAAGAAAAGAAAGTTTGTTTATGTCATCGTGGCGTTGATTTTTTTCAGTTGTTTTTATGGAAGGTTTGATATTGCGAGCGGTTTCAAAGTGAATGTTGCCTACGCGGAGTCTTCTGAGGAAGAGGAGATTGAGAAAGGACTTGAAGAGGAGATTTCTTCCCAACTGTCAAATCTTGATTTTTCAGATGTGGAAAGCGTTTTGGACTCTTTGACTTTGGAAGCGAGAACACTCTTTTCCTCGGAGAGTTTTCTTGACAAAGTGAATTACGTCATCTCTGGAGAATATGCGGAAAGTTCTGAAAGTTTTTTCTCGGCGGTCACATCAATTTTTTGGAAAGACCTGAAAAACTATCTGCCGATTATTGCGACAATAATCTCTGTTGCGATACTTGGCGGAATGGTCTCGGCACTTCGGCCGGTGACGGGTGGGAAGTCAATAGGGAATGTCGTCCACTTTGTCACATATGGCGTCATTTTGGTTTTTCTTGGCACGACAATCACGCAAATTGTGACGCTGACTCAAACCACGCTGACGAGCATAAAAGGTTTATTTGACGGAATCTTTCCAATTCTCTTGACTCTTCTGACAGCACTTGGCGGAAGCGTGTCGGTGGGGATTTATCAGCCAGCCATTGCACTGCTTGGAAATCTTTTTGTCTCGCTTATCACCTATTTTCTTTTGCCACTTTTCATCTTTTCAATCGTCTTTTCAATCGTCGGGAACCTTTCACAAAACACACGACTTGACAAATTTGTCTCCTTTTTGCAGTCGCTTTTCAAGTGGACAATCGGACTGTGCTTCACCATTTTCCTGGGCTTTGTGAGCATCCAAGGAATTATGGCGGGTGCCGTCGATGGGCTTTCAATAAGGACTGCCAAATATGCCATCAAGAGTTACATTCCAATCGTCGGCGGGTATGTTTCTGATGGACTTGCAATCATTATGGCAAGCAGCAGTCTCATCAAAAACGCAGTCGGCGGAGTTGGGCTTTTTGTCCTCCTCGCGACCGTCATCTCGCCAATTTTGAGCATTGCAATCTTTATGCTTGCACTTAAGTTTATGGCAGGAATAATCGAGCCAATAGGCGACAAAAAAATCTCGGGATTTTTGAGTGATATGTCGAAGAGTATGTCGCTTCTTGTGGCACTTCTTGTTGCGGTTTCGTTTATGTATGTGGTGATGACGGGGCTTGTTATGTGCAGTGCAAATTTGGTTTAAGGAGGAGGTTATGGCGTCGATATCAACTTGGCTTCTAAGCATTGCTGGGGTGGTGGTTTTGGGCGTTTTGGCGGAGTTTGTCTTGCCAGAAGGGCAGATGAACAAATACACAAAAGTCATTTTTTCCTTTGTTACGCTTCTTGTCATAATCTTGCCCTTGCCAAAAATTTTCGGCAAAGAGTTTGACATCTCCAAGTATTTTGGCGAGAGCGAGGAGATTTTGCAAGATGATTATTTGGAGCAGGTGAACCTCGACAAGCTAACTGAAATCTCCCAAAGCGTAAACAAACTGATTGAGGAAAGTGGGCTCAAAAATGTTGTCGTTTCGATAAACGCAAGTATTTTTGGGAAAGAACTCGAAATTTATAATATTTTTGTTGATTTGAAAGATATAGCATATGGCGAAAATTTCCCAACTAAAGATATAACGAATGCAAAGGCGAAGATACTTGAGATAATTGGAGAATTTGTCCAGTTGAAAGGCGTGGAGGTGAGATTTAATGAGTAAAGTGAAAGAAATCTGGGAGAAGTTGAAATCAATCAAACGTATCCATATTTACATTGCGGTGCTTGTGGGTGTGATTGTGTGTCTGATTTACTTTTGCAGTTTTGGCGGAAAGAGTTCTGACAAATCTGAGGAAATTTCGACAGAAAGTTACTCAAGCACAGTGGAATATGTCGACTACCTTGAGAATAAGTTAAGTAATGTATTGTCCAAAATTTCAGGCGTTGGACAAGTTGATGTGATTATAACGCTTGAAAATGGATTTTCATATGAATACGCCACCGACACAGAAACAGAGACGATTGTCTCGGGCGGAACAGAGACAACTGTGACGAGCGAAACTGTGATTTTGGTTTCAAACGAACCTGTGGTGGTCAGAGAGATTTATCCAGAAATAAAGGGGGTGGTCGTTGTTGCAGATGGGGCAAAAGATGTGTCTGTGAAACTCAATATAATTTCTGCAGTTGAAACTGTTTTGGAAGTGGACAGAGACAATGTAACAATATTGTCTTGAGGAACGAAAGAGGAGAATTTCAAGAGAAAGCAAATATAGGGAATTTCCCAAAAAGGAGTTTGATATGAAAAAAAGAACAAAAATCATCATTCTTTCACTTATGATAGTTTTGCTCGGTGTGACGGGCTACCTCAACATCGCATTAAACAATTCTGCAAAACAGACAAGCACCACCGTGACGACAACAAGTTATTTCACCAGTTATCGCAATGACCGCGAAAGCACTCGTGACCAAGAAATTTTGTATTATGATGCAATCATCGACAGTGCGTCATCCACTGAGGCTGCAATTGAGGCGGCACAAGAGGCAAAACTCGACCTCATCGCAACAATGGAGAAAGAACTTGCAATTGAGGGACTTATCAAAGCACAAGGCTTTTCTGATTGCGTAATCTCAATTTCTGGCTCAAAAATCAATGTTGTTGTGCAATGCAAAACGCTCACAGAGAATGAAGTTGCACAAATTTCCACGATTGTTATGGAGCAACTTGGCACAGAACTTAAAAATATTGTGATAATTCCAGCAGAATAATTTGCAAAATGCGTGCCACCTATGATAAAATATCCTTAAATAATAAATAGGAGACTTTTTTATGGCTACAAAAACGCAGGATACAAGCAAAGGGAAAATCACTCTCGACAGAAAAATTCTTGTCTCAATAATAAATCTTGCTGCAAAAGAAATAAATGGTGTGGAAAGCGTGACAAACTCTGCTCGTCCTTGGTATAAAAAACTTTTCAATCGTTATGACGACGGAGTGAAGATTGTTTTTGAGAAAAATGGTGCTTTGACGATTGACGTCTATATAAATGTTTACATCGGTTGCAGTGTTCCCGATATTGCATACCGCGTCCAAGAAAACATCAGAAATTCTTTGGCTACGATGGTCGCTTTAAAACCTCTCAAAATAAACATCCACGTCATCAATGTTGAGTGCGACAAAGAGGTGGAAGATGCGTAACGACGCAAGAGAAAATGCCTTCAAATTGATTTTTGAAAGTCTCTTCCACGAAGTTGACGAAACTCTTTCCAAGGAAAACTTGACCGAACTTAAGAAAGAAGAGGACAAGCAGTTTTTTGAGGATATTATCAAAAATTTCAATTTGCACAAAGAAGAACTCAAAGTTGAAATTGAGAAACACTTGAAAAATTTTGATTATTCAAGAGTTTTCAAAGTTGACCTTGCCTTGATTTACCTTGCACTGACGGAGATTAAGTTTTGCGGGACTCCAAAGGCCGTCGCAATCAATGAAGCAATTGAATTTTCAAAAAAATACAGCACTGAAAAATCTTCAAAATTTATAAACGGGCTCATTTCGGCCATAATTAAGTGACAAATGACACAAGCATACACTTTGACAGTTTCAAAATTTAATAATATTATTAAAGATATCTTTAATAGTGAAGAACTTCTCCATAACATCAAAATTGTTGGAGAAGTTTTTGGCGTTTCTCTGTCAAAAACCGCCGTTTATTTCTCTCTCAAAGATGAGGACAGCAGTTTGCCTTGCGTTTGTTTTTATTCTGGAATTATGAACGGTGTCAAAGAGGGCGATATGGTGATTGTCACTGGCACTGCAAACTTTTACACGAAGAGTGGAAGATTCAACTTTGTCGTCTCAAAGGTTGAGCTTTTCGGGCTTGGTCTGCTTTTCCAAAAATTCCAAGAAATGAAAGAGAAACTTGAAAAAGAGGGGCTTTTTGACCAATCTCACAAAAAACCTATTCCAGAAAATATCAAGCGAATTGGGGTTGTGACCTCAAAAGACGGAGCGGTGATTCAAGATATAAAAAATATAACTTGGAGACGAAATCGGGCTGTTGATATTGTGCTTTACAACACAAAAGTGCAGGGCAACGGTGCAGAAAAGGAAATTGCAGAGGGAATCAACTTTTTCTCAAATTATGACGCGGTCGATGTCGTCATTGTCGCAAGAGGTGGCGGAAGTATGGAGGACTTGGCGGCTTACAACACCGAAACGGTCGCAAGGGCGATTTATCTTTGCGAAAAACCAATCGTCTCTGCGGTTGGACACGAGACTGACTTCACAATTTGCGATTTTGTCGCTGATTTGCGTGCACCGACTCCAAGTGCGGCGGCAGAACTTCTCACAAAAGACACAAAACTCTCGGCAGTCAACTTGAAAAAGGACATATCTCGCATAAGCCGAATCCTTGATTTGTATGTTGCGGACAAGACTATGCAGTTTTCAAACGATAAGGCAAGTTTTCTTGCGATTTCTGAGAAGTATGTGTCAGACAGAAAAAATTATTTTCAAAAATTGGTCTCGAAAATTTCAAACAAACTCGACAATATGATTGTTGAAAGAGATTATGCATTGAAACTCAAATTTGCACACCTAAACAAACTTAATCCACTTGACATCTTGGCACTTGGGTATGCTAAAATAGAGCAAAGCGGAAAGAGCATCGGGAAACTTTCGCAATTGAACAAGGACGAGAGTTTTGAGGTGAACTTCATAGACGGCAAAATTCTTGCAAAAGGAGAGAATAAATGAGTTACGAAGAAGCAATAAAGGAACTTGAAAATATCATCACAAGACTTGAGGGAGAACAGTTGCCGTTGAAGACCGCACAGGAACTTTTCGAGCGTGCAAGGGAACTTTCAAAGTTTGCCCAAGAGGAACTTGAAAAGACAACTGGAAAACTTTACCAAATAAAGAAAGAACTCGACGAAATTACGGAGGAGGAAGTATGAAGATAAGCAAACTTGTCGGCAAGCGTGTCAAAGAAAATCCAAGTGGTGCGACGCTTAAGAGCCATATTTTGCTTTTGAGGGCAGGATTTATCAAACAAGTGGGGGCAGGTATTTTTTCACTTCTTCCACCAGCACAAAAAGTGAATTTGAAAATTCAAAACATAATCAGAGAGGAGATGAACGCAATCGGCGGTCAAGAGGTCCTTTTCCCTGTCGTTATGCCAAGAGAACTTTGGGATTTGAGCGGAAGATATTCCTCAATCAAGAGCGAAATGATAAGGTTTAAAGACCGAAACAACCACGATATGCTTCTTGGAATGACGCACGAAGAGGCGGCAGTGCATATGATGATGAACACTGCGACCAGCCACGAAGATTTGCCTTGTATGATTTATCAAATTCAAACCAAATTCCGTGACGAAGCAAGACCAAGAGGTGGACTTATCAGGGCGAGAGAATTTACAATGAAAGACGCCTATTCTTTCCACACCACACAAGAAGATTTGGATAATTATTACAAAAAGGTTTTGGACGCCTACATCAGGATTTACAAGAGAATTGGCTTCAGGAAATTTGTTGTTGTCGAGGGCGACAATGGAATTATGGGCGGGAAAATCTCACACGAGTTTATGGCTGTGACAGATGTCGGAGAGGACTACCTCGTGATTTGCCCAGAATGTCATTACAGCAGCAACAGAGAAGTTGCGGTTTCCGTCAAGGAAGAAAATGACCACACAGTTGTGGGAGGAATGCAAGAGGTTTTCACTGGAAACGCTCACACAATCGAAGAGGTTTGTGCATTTTTGGAAACTGACGAAAAACACACTGCAAAGGCGGTTTGCTACAAGACAACCGACGGCGGAAGACTTGTGATTGCATTTTTAAGAGGCGACTATGAGATAAACGAAAGCAAACTCTCAAAACTCGTCAAGAGCGAACTTGAATATGTCGATGTTGAGGAGTATGGACTTTGCGCTGGAAATATTGGCCTTGTCGGGCTTAATGTGCCAGATGATGCCTATGTTTTCTATGACCAAACGTTGAAAGGACTTGAAAATTTTGTGACTGGAGCGAACAAAAAAGACTTCCACATCAAAAATGTTTCAATGTCCAGAGATATGAAAGACGCAACCTTTGTCGATATTTCGCTTGTTAAAGAGGGAGAAAAGTGCGTTCACTGCGGACACACTTTGACCTTGACGAGAGGAATTGAAATCGGAAACATTTTCCAACTTGGCACTCGTTACACCAAGGCAATGGGGATGAAAATCAATATGCCAGACGGCACAACAAAAGAGCCAATTATGGGGTGCTATGGAATTGGTGTCGGCAGGGCACTTGAGAGTATAATCGAGGAAAAGGCGGACGACAAAGGACTTGTTTGGCCAATGACGATTGCTCCTTGGCAGGTCTACTTCTGCCCAATCAGAATCGACGATGACAACATCTCCGCCATTTCGGAAGAGTTGTATAAGAGAATGGAGAAAGCAGGAATCGACGTGCTTTTTGACGACAGGGCAATCTCAGCGGGAGTGAAACTCACTGACAGCGAACTTATGGGCGTGCCAATTCGCGTTGTCATAAGCCCAAAGACAATGGCAAACACCGAGGCGGAGGTCACAATCAGAGAAACTGGCGAGAAATTGTTTATTCCAATCAATGACCTCATCTCAGAACTCAAGATTATGATTGAGGACGAGATAAACGAGATTGAGAAAGATTTGTAAGAAAATAATAATGTAAAAACCTTCAAAAGTCCTTCAAATGCGAGGGACTTTTTTTGTCGTTTTTGCACAAATTAGGTATTGACAACAAGTGCGTTTTATTCTATAATTTATAAGTAAATTTTCGGAGGTTTTATGGATAGCGAAACAAGACAAATGCTTGCAGACGAACTTCAGTCAGTGCTTGCTGACACATTTAAACTTAGAAGCGAAGATATCAAAAAATACATAACAAAAATTCTTGACGAAAAAGATGAGGAGGCTGTTTGGGCTCTCACCGATTTTTTCCTTAAATTCAAGAAATACAACATAGACGGAGTTTACAGTTTGGAACGCTCCAAGGCGAGCAAGGAAGTTGTGAACAGGGCGATAAAGATGTATTACACAAACAAGGAGAGAATCCAAGACAACTTTTTTGTCGCTATGGATTTTGCTCAAAAGCAGGGGATCGACCCAGTTCAAGTTGCCACAATGGAAAACTTGAGAAAACTGACAAGAAGCATTTACGAAAACACCTACAACGCTCTCACAAAGGTGCAATACGAGGACCCAATCACTGGGCAAATGTTCACACTTTACAATGATGCAGAATTTAAGGAATTGATTGAAAATTGTGCGTCTGCTATATGCAAAGTCAATGAAAATGTTGTTGGAGAGGTTTATTCGATTCTTTCCATTTTCGGCTATGACAAGGAAAACAAAACCTATTATGTAAGCAAAAATGACGCAAAAGATATGATGAAGAGGTGTGGTTCGCTTTTGACATTCCCACCAGAGAGACTGAAAGAAAACATCGAGTTTTTGAGATTGCACTTTATTCCACCGATGAGCAATGCCGAACTTGTCTGCCGAATCAGCAAATCTCCATCAATTTTGACCATTGACAAGGAGAAGATAAACAAGTTTGAAGATTGTATTTTCGAGAATTTGACTGACCTTAGGGCAACCAATCCAGCACTTTTCCCACAAGGAAAAGAATTTAAGGAGTTCGCCAGAAAATACGCTCGCGAGTCCACTTTCAACATCGAAAAACTATCCTCAATCAATGGCTTAAACAAGGACAACTTGAAGCAATTCTCAAAGGTGAAAGATATTCTCGTAAAATATCTTGGACCGAAGAATGCTTTTGAGACTTTCACAGATTTCAATGTGCTTTCGACTGACCCACAGGTTTTGGACGCATTGCTTGAGAAGTTTGTGCAGTTTGACAAGGAAAACAACTCTTTCAAAATGAGAACATTTTTCATAAAGCATCCAGCAAGTGCTTTAAACATCTTGCAAAGTGACCAGCCAATCACTTCAACATCTTTCCAACCATCCAAAAGAGCCCCACGAAAGCCAAAAGAGGTTGATGTTTCAAGTATGCCGACCGATGCGAAGAGCAATGCATATTTGACAAGTTCAGAAAAAGCGAAAGTTGAGAATTTGTTTGAAAACGCAAAGAGCCGACTCAAAGCAAGGACAACAAGAAAGATTGTTGACGGCGTTGAGCAACTTTCAGAAGAGGAGCAAGAAGAAAAAGATTATTGGCAAGAAATTTTCGACAGACTTCAAGATGATTTTGATGCCAGCAAGTGCACTTCCGCTTTTGACGAAATTTTGTCAAGAACAGAGATGACTATTGATGCGAAAAAGGGCAAAGGTTACGCGGACAAAACCTTCAAAATCAGCGAGATGAAAGCCCTCTACTCCAAGTATCTTGAACTTTGCAAAGGGGCAGAACCTTATGCGGAATCATTCTTCAAATATTTGGAAAAGTTATGCGATTGCGAGCGAAAAGCAAAAAATATCAAAGGTTGCACGCCAAATTATTATTTTTCGACAATAACCGAAACAACAAAAATTGGAAATGAGTTTTTTGACAGTGCTTTTGAGGCGGACAAGATTATGAAAAAACTTCTTGTCGAAGTGCTTTACAAGGGTGAAAAAATCGTCAAAGATTTAAAAATTCCAAGCAATAGATTTGAAAAATTCTGTTTTGACAGGTCTTTGGATAAAAATGGTATAATCAAGTTGTTCTCATTTTCGGTTTTGTTTGTTGAATATGCAAACTTCTTGGCTGAGAATGCGGACAAAATAATCGGTTATGAATTAGAAAATAAAAAATTCTCAGATGCTTATGACAACTTCCTCTTTGAAAAAATTGCTGTGAAAGATATGTATTATTGTTTGAAGTTCAGAGAATTGGCGGTTGACAAAATTTGTGATTTGATTGACCCAATTATGTCACCAATAAATGAAATTGACCCAACAAGCAATTACAATATCAAACTCAGAAGAAGTGCAAGCCAAAAATATGTGGGTTACTCAGTGCTAAATCCTATGAATCATCGTCCACTTGGATTTGAAAACATCGGGGGAGATGATATAGTTTCCTTGGCGATGAAAGCAAACAACTTTGCCTTGAGAAGAATGCTCTCTGATGAAGGGAAGAAATTCATTGATATGTGCAGAAGAGGAGTTGGGAAATTTGCGTATGAAGCCGATTATTATGACGGTTTTTACACCACTCATTCGGGAATCTGCGTTTATTGCAAAGAGAAGGATAAATCAGTTGCGATTTTCTTTGACGAACCAAACATGGACAAGGCGAAATTTGAAAATGTTGGGATTAAGCCACTTCCTGAGGACTTGGCAAAAGAAGTGAGCGTCATCACAAATTCAAGAAACAACGAAATGCATTACACGGACGATGATCTCAAATCAATGGCACCACTTAAGCCAACAGTCCAAGCAAAATACAAATAAGTCAAGCAAAAGGGATTCAAGACTCATAGTCTTTGAAACTAGCAAAAAAAAATAGTGGGAATAATTTTACCACTATTTTTTTGTATTAGTTTAAAGAATGAATGACAAAAAGCCTTTTTTTTGTCCTAAAATTTATCCAAAGAAAATATATTAGATTATGAAATCAAGCAGTTTCAGGTGGGCATTTAAGATTTTCATTTTGTCCATCTCGCTTTCCATTGTGTTCAGCGTAATCTCACAAAGCCTTTTCCCACGGCTATCTGTTTTTGTGTCGCTTTTTGTGATTGCGTTTTTTGTGTTTGTAAGCACGGTTTTTGATATGGTTGCTGTTGCTGTGACCTCTGCAAACACACAAAATCTCGCAAATTATCAAAACGAAAAAGAATATAAAACAGCACTCAGACTTGTCGAAAACACAGAAAAAATTGCCTCATTTTGTGGAGATGTTGTGGGAGATATTTGCAGTATCTTAAGCGGAGCAGGTGGTGTGAGTTTGGTGATAAATATGGGCATAACCGACCCGAATGTCGATTTCATAATCACTTGTCTTGTAAGTTCTCTAATTGCAGGACTCACAATTTTCTGCAAGGCAATTATGAAGACATATGCGGTGAAGAACGCAGAAAAAGTTGTACTCAAAATCGCCTCAATTATGAGCGTCTCGCCAATGAATTGGTTGAAAACGAAACTGAAGGCAAGGCAAAACAAGGAGCAAAAGACCAAAACAAAGAAAGATTGAAAATAGTCTGCCTTGGTGAAAACCGAAAATTTTTTTTGAAACGAATCGATTTTCTTTGAAAATTTTGAAAAATTCAAAAAAATAGTTGACAAAGCGAGTTTGTTGTGGTATTATAGGCAGGTAAGAAAGCAGAAGTCCTCCTTCTCACCTATCGAATTTCGTTTTGATATGGTCAAAAATTTTGAATAAATTATTCTTGATTTTTGTTTTGGTAGGATTTTTGCGTCCTACCAATTTTTATTTAAAAGGAGATTACGACAATTTTTAAGGAACTGTTGACAAACAATCAAATTTCTGCAAAAGAAGTAAGACTTATTGGAGAAAATGGAGAACAACTTGGTGTTCTTTCGACCGATGAGGCGCAAGCGATTGCGGACAAAAATGGAGTTGATTTGGTTTTGATGAACCCAAACGGAAATCCTCCTGTTTGCAAACTTATGGACTATGGCAAATACAAGTTTGACGCCGTGAAGAAAGAAAAGGAACTGAGAAAAAACCAAAAAATCAGTGAAATCAAGGAAATTCAACTCTCTATGAGAATTGATGATTATCACATTAGTTTCAAACTTAAAAATGCTCAAAAAATCTTGCAGGAAGGGGACAAGGTCAAGGTCTCACTCAGAATGAGAGGAAGAGAACAAGCATATTCACAAAATGCCGTTGAGATTGTGAAGAAGTTTGTGAGCGACCTGTCTGAGTATGGTTTTATTGAGAAAGAACCTGTTATTATGGGAAGAAACGTCTCTGTCGTAATCAACCCAAAGAAATCAAAGTAAAAGGAGAAAAGAAAAATGCCTAAAATGAAGACACACAGCGGTGCAAAGAAAAGATTTCATCTTACCGCATCTGGAAAAGTTAAGTATGCAAGACCAAACAAAGGTCACTTCTTGACAAGCAAATCACAAGGAAGAAAAAGAAAACTCAGAAAAGGGTCTTATATTGCTGGGAAGAACGCAGACAATATCAAGACTTTGCTCTGCAAGTAATAGGGAGGTTTAGCGATGAGAATTAAAAGAGGTGTAAACGCAGCAAAAAAGCGTAGAAAGATTTTGAAACAAGCAAAAGGTTACTTTGGAGCAAAGAGTAAACTTTACAGAACTGCAAGAGAGCAGGTTATGAAGAGCGGGCAATACGCTTATGTTGGAAGAAAGCAAAAGAAGAGAGATTTCCGTGCTCTTTGGATCACAAGAATCAATGCTGCTTGCAGATTGAATGATATTTCTTACAGCAGATTTATCAGCGGACTCAAAAAAGCAAACGTAACACTCAACAGAAAGGTGCTTGCAGATATGGCAGTTAGAGAGCCAGACGCTTTTGCAAACCTTGTTGAAGTTGCAAAGAAGGCGTAAGTTGCTTACGGCGAGCAAAAATTTCATAGCAAACATAAAAAAGCAAAAACACGAAAACAAGTCTTTGCTTTTTTTAGATAATGTCAAAATTATCAAGGACGCAATCTTAAACAGGGCAATTGAGGTTCAGTGTATTTTGACAAGCCTTGAAAATCTGCCTTTTGAGTTTGAAGAGTCAAAAGTTTTTCACACAGATGAGCGAACAATCAAGCAACTTGCAAACACTGTCACACCACAGAAAGTATTATGCATTGCATACCTCACACAATATGTTGTGGAAGTGCCAAAAACAAACTTTTTGGTGTTGGACGGCTTGCAAGACCCAGGAAATGTCGGAACACTTATTCGCACAGCCAAAGCGTGTGGTTTTGAGTATGTGTTTTTGGTGGACTCCGTGAGAAAAACGAATGAAAAACTCATAAGAAGTTCCGTCGGTGCGGTCTTTGACAGCAAGGTTTATCAGATGCAGAAAGAGGAATTTGTTGATTTTGCAAAGAAAAACAATTTGAAACTGATTATGACAGATATGGAAGGCGAAAATATTTTTGATTTTCAGACCGACGAGACGATTGGTGTTGTCGTTGGAAATGAGGGAAACGGAGTGAGTGAAGAGATTGAAAAACTTTGCTTCAAGACTGTCCGCATCCCAATGGCGAAGGGAATTGAAAGTCTAAACGCTGGGGTTTCTGGTTCAATTGTTATGTATGAAATCAACAAAAACAAACCCTTTTTAAAATAGTGCGATTGACACAAAATAAAATCGGAGAAAATAAAAAGGAAGTGTGAAGGCTTCTAGCCTTTGAAACTAGCAAAAAAATAGTGGAAATAACTTTTACCACTATTTTTTTATTTGTTTGAAATTGCTTAACTAAAATTGCTCCTTATTTTATTTAGAAAGTTTTTAATCTGCTTTTGTTTCTTTGTTAGTTCCGTCTTGTTTGCCTTTTTCTGCTTGCCTTATTCTTTTTGCTTCAGTGCTTTTTGGATATCTTCTTTGAATTTCAGAATATATCTTTTGGCAGTTGCAAGAGTTTATTTTGTTTGCAAAATTAAACCATATGGTTGGAGTGATTTCAGAAACATTTTTGAGGTCATTTCTGTCAATTGCAAACCACTTGTGGTTCAACAAATGTTTTTCAAGTTCTGGCACGCTTTCTGGATATAGTTGTCCGACTTTGACCAAGTATTTGCCTTGGGTGCTTCCAACCGATCTCAAAAATTGTCCTAAGAGTGCGTTTTTGTCGGACCTTTTGTGTTTCATCATATCGACAATATATTGCGTTTTGCTTTCGTCTGCGAAACCTTTTGTGCTTTCGAGAAACGCCTTTTGCAACTTCTGAAAGTTTGCTCGCTCAACATCCTTGAGATATCGTGCAATCAAATCAAAATATCCCGAGTTTGCAATCACATCGTCCAAGGTCTCCAAATCTATGTATTTTGCCAAATTGGTGAGGATTTTGTTTTTGTCACGTTCTTGATTTTTCACATTTTTGAGCATTGCAAGACTTTTTATTGCCTCAAAGCCTGCGTCAATCGCATTGTCGTGCTTATATTCGCCAGTGCCAAGTGAGGCGATTGCAAGCCTTTTCTGTAGTTCGTGATAATTTTTGCCAAAATACTTCAAAAAGTAAACAATATCACTTGCACATCCGCCGTTTGTGAAGAGAATTATTGTTTCAAATTTTTGAAGCGTTTTTGTGCCTGTGTAAAGTTCTGAAAATTTGCACAACTGCCCAATGCTTGCATTTTTAAGCAGAACTTTTTCTGTCATATTTGAATTTTCTTTCTGATATTCGTAAACAAAATCATCCGCTCTTTTCGATTGAACCAAATATGTCAAAATCCTTTCTTTGTCAGAATCGCTTATGTTTCTTGACATCATATTCTTCAAGGTTTCAATCACAATCGGGCTTTCGTCCATTGAACATAATGATTTCAAAATGGTTTTGAAATTTGCATTTTTGCAGTCTGCGAGCCTAGCAAGAGTGCGGACTTTGTTGTTGTGTTTATCATAAAAAATTGGGATTTCGGTGTTTACAAGCAGTGATTGGATAATGCTGAAATTATGAGCGTCAAGATTTTCTGCAAAACTCAAGATGTTGTTGCAGAAGTAAGCAGTCATATAGACATTTTTCTCTTTTGATTCAACATTGGAAAAAGACAAATCTTTAAAAAAATCCAAAAATTTCTCACAGATCGCTTGTGCCAACTTTGTCTTGTTGCAAAATTGGACTTTTTTGCCATATGAACACAAGTCACAAAGGTCAAAATTTTCAATCACATAGTCGTCAATTTTGCTTAAGTCACTTGATGATGCTCCGTTTTGCAAATAAATTTCATTTGCTTTTTTGATTATGCTTTCGAGTTCATTCCTTTGCTTAACTTCTTCTGCCATAATTTCCTCCGATTCCTCATTTTCAATCTTCTATAGAATTTTATCACAGAAATTATGGACTGTCAAGATGCAATTTTTCATTTGTTCTCTCATTCAATTGACAAAAGGGTGGAGATTGTTGTATCATTTACTGAATAGAATTTTATAAGGAGAAATCAAGATGTCAGGACACTCAAAATGGCACAACATTCAGGCAAAAAAAGGCAAAACTGATGCCGCAAGAGGAAAAATTTTCACAAAAATTGGAAGGGAAATTGCAGTCTGCGTGAAGGCTGGCGGAGCAGACCCAAACACAAACAGCAAACTTAGAGATATTATCCAAAAAGCAAAAGACAACAATATGCCAAACGACAACATTGAAAGGTCAATCAAAAAGGCATCTGGGGAACTTGGCGGAGTAAACTATGAGGCTCAAACTTATGAAGGATATGGCGTTGGTGGTTCGGCGGTGATTGTTGAATGTTTGACAGACAACAAAAACAGAACCGCTGGAGATGTTCGCCACGCCTTCGACAAGCACGGCGGAGCGTTGGGTTCACTCGGTTGCGTTTCTTATCTTTTCAAACGCAAGGGAGTTGTTGTGGTGGTTGACGCAAGCGATGTTGAGACGCTTATGCTTGACGCGATTGAGGCTGGAGCAGTTGATGTTTCGGAAGATGAGGACAGTGTGGAGATTATCACAGAGCCAAACAAGCACAACGAAATGAGAGACGCATTGACAGCAAAAGGATACAATGTTGTCTCTGCGGACACGGAACTTGTGCCAGATTTGTATGTTGATTTGAACGAGGAGCAACTTCCAAAATTCCAAAGAATGATTGACGCACTTGAAGACCTTGACGATGTCCAAGAAGTTTATCACAATGTAAACTTGCCTGAGGAAGAGTAATATTAAGGTTTGCAAAGAGAAAAATAAATTTTATAAGAAATAAAAACATTCCAAATATATTTTGGAGTGTTTTTTGTTTTGAAAAGTATTTGTAGGGTTTTTATTTGACAAAATGTGGCAGTTTTATTACAATTATCGTATGAGAATTTTAGGAATTGACCCAGGGTACGGAATTGTTGGGTTTGGAATAATTGACACTCACAGGGACAATTATGTTGTCGATTATGGAGTTATTGAAACGCCAAAGGAAGAGACTTTTCCTGTCAGGCTTCAACAGATTGAAGAGTCGCTTAGAGTGCTTTTTGAGACTTGCAAGCCAGACGAGGTCGCCATTGAGGAACTTTTTTATTTCCACAACCAGACAACTGTCATCCCTGTTGCAGAGGCAAGGGGTGTGATAATTTTGACTGCTCAAAAATATTGCGACAGGCTTTTTGAATACACTCCAATGCAAATTAAGCAAGCGTTGACTGGAAATGGTAGAGCAGACAAAAAACAGATGCAATTTATGGTCAAAAGCGTGCTTGGGCTTGAAAAAGTGCCAAAACCAGACGATGCAGCGGACGCCTTGGCGGTTGCGTTGTGTCACAGTCAGATAAACCCAAATCTGAATGACAACCGAATTTTTTGATGATATGACATAAGAATAGGAGAAGAAAATGATTGCTTTTTTGGTCGGAATTATTGAACATAAATATGAAAACACACTTATTTTGGATGTCAATGGCGTCGGATATGAACTTGCCATCTCAAACAACACCTATATAACTTTGCCTATGGAAGGAGAGACGGTGAAAGTTTTGACATACTTGCAGGTGAAAGAGGACGGAATTGCCCTTTATGGTTTTGGAACTGAGGAAGAGAAGGCAATGTTTTTAAAACTTATCACTGTCACAGGAATTGGTCCAAAAATGGCAATAACAATCCTTTCTGGGATGAAGTTGTCAGATTTGGTGGTGACGATTTTGAATGAGGATGCAAATTCGCTCTCAAAGATAAAGGGGCTTGGCAAAAAGGGTGCAGAAAGAATTTGTTTGGAACTCAAAGACAAGGTTTCCACCACATCACTCAGTCTTGACGATATGGCATCAGTTATGGCGGGAGAACAATACAACGAGACCGCTCTCAATGATGCGGTTGAGACTCTCATAAATCTTGGCGTAAACAAAAATGAAGCATACAGACTTGCAAGAAGCAAGGTAACGCCAGAAATAACAGCCGAAGAAATCATCTTGAAGGTTTTGAGAGAACTTGGAAGATAACACAATATCTTGTGTGGTATGTTTGCATAATACATTGCATAACACACAAAATGTAGGGAGATGTTTATGGAAGATAGATTTATAACAAGCACGAAGAACTGGACTGACGCAGAGATTGAAAACTCTCTCAGACCTATGAGCCTAAATGAGTATGTCGGACAAACCAAAGTTAAGGAGAGTTTGGAAGTCTATATCAAAGCGGCAAAGACAAGAAAGGATTCTTTGGACCACGTTTTGCTTTATGGACCTCCAGGACTTGGAAAAACGACCCTTGCACACATCATTGCAAACGAATTGGGCTCGCAGTTTAAGGTCACATCTGGACCAGCGATTGAGCACGCAGCAGATTTGGCAGCAATCTTGACAAATTTGGGAAAAAATGATGTCCTTTTTATCGATGAAATTCACAGACTGAACAAGAGTGTCGAGGAAATTTTGTATCCAGCAATGGAAGATTTTGCACTTGATTTTATTGTCGGAAAAGGTCCATCAGCAAAAAATATGAGGTTGAAAATCCAACCTTTCACTCTTATTGGTGCGACCACTAGGGCTGGTATGCTTACAAGTCCTCTTCGCGACAGATTTGGAGTTATTTGCAGACTTGAACTTTACAATGATTTTGAACTTCAAGAGATTATCAAGCGCTCTGCAAAAATTCTTAAGATTGAGATTGAGGAGCAAGCAAGTTTGGACATTGCCAAACGCTCTAGAGGAACTCCTCGTATTGCAAACAGACTCCTCAAGAGAGTGAGAGATTATGCGGATGTTTTGGGAACGGGCAAGATAACGAAAGAAATCGCGGACCAAGCACTCGCAAAAATGGAAATTGATGATTTGGGGCTTGATTTTATCGATAGAAAGATTTTGGAAAGCATAATCTACAAATTTGGCGGTGGGCCTGTCGGACTTGACACCTTGTCCGCAACGATTTCAGAGGACGCAAGCACGATTGAAGATGTTTACGAGCCATATCTTCTCCAGTTGGGTTTCATTGCAAGGACTCCAAGAGGAAGGGTTGCACTTGAAAATGCTTACAATCACTTGGGCATCTCTTATCCAGAACATTCGTAATTTGTGGACAGCAAAACGCACCAAATTTTAAGCGGTCTTGCAAATATTTTTTGAAAATTCGTTAAGAAAGAAGGAAAAAATGCAGAGAGAATTATTGAGAAAAACATATTACTATGATTTGCCAGAGGAACTCATTGCTCAGACACCAATCGAGCCTAGAGACCATTCAAGGCTTTTGTGTTACAATCGAAAAAACGGCGAAATCTCACACAAACATTTCTATGATATTGTTGATTTTTTGAAGAGCGGAGATGTTTTGGTGATAAACAACACCAAAGTTTTGCCAGCAAGACTCTATGGATACAAGAGCGAGACTGGGGCGAAAATAGAGATTTTGCTTCAAAAAAGAATTGATTTGAAAAATTGGGAAGTGATAACCAAGCCTGCTAAAAGACTTTCGGTCGGCACGGAGATTGTTTTCAATGAAAACATCAAGTGTGTGGTCACAGAAAAAGGCGACTATGGTGCGTGCAAGGTTAGATTTGATTACAAGGATAGCAAGAGTTTTGAGGAGCATCTTTTGGAAATTGGCACAATGCCACTTCCGCCTTATATCAAGCAAAAACTCAAGGACCAATCAAGATACCAAACCGTGTATGCCAAGGTCGATGGCTCGAGTGCTGCACCAACCGCTGGGCTTCATTTCACGCCAGATTTGATGCAAAAACTCAAAGACAAGGGAGTTGAGGTTTTGGAAGTTCTGCTTCACGTTGGACTTGGAACTTTCCGACCTGTCAAAGAGGACAACATTTTAAATCACGAAATGCACTCAGAATACTTTGAAATCACGAAAGAGGTTGCGGACAAAATCAACAAGGCAAAGTCTGAGGGTAGGCGTGTGGTCGCTGTCGGCACAACCTCAGTGCGTGTCTTGGAGAGCGGAGTTGATGAAAATGGGAAACTTGTGCCTCAAAAAAGAGAAACGCAGATTTTCATTTATCCGCCATACAAATTTAAAATGGTTGACGCACTCATAACAAACTTTCATTTGCCAGAAAGCACATTGATTATGCTTGTCTCGGCGTTTATTGGTGACATTGACAAGACTCTTGATCTCTATAAAACCGCCGTCGAAGAAAAGTATCGCTTCTTCAGTTTCGGCGACGCGATGTTTATTGAGTGATTTCATCTTTTATGATTTTTGTTAATTTTCAGTCTTGGAAATAATTTTTCTGAGTGGTTGTGGAGGTAATGTGAGCACGAAAAATGAATATGAAAAGAAGAATGTTGATGTTCGAGTTTATATTGACAAACTGAGAGACAAAATCGACAACTATTTCAAGAAAGATGCGAGTGGTCACAGCATTGACCACCTTGAACGGACTCTAAATTATGCCCTATATCTTCAATCGAAAGAGGGCGGAGATGTTGTCGTTGTTGGAATTTCCGCTTTTATTCACGACATACACAGAATTATGGGCGCCGAACAAAATAGGTATGTCTCGCCAAAGGAGAGTTTGCCAGTAGTTGAACAATTTTTGGTCGAACTCGACATCACTTTAGAGCAAAAACAACACATTTTGTATGCAATTGAACATCACGAGGAATATTCATTTGGTGGCGGAGTGAAAGTCACCGATATTGAAAGTAAGATTCTTCAAGACGCGGACAATCTTGATGCCATTGGAGCAATGGGGATTATAAGATGTTTTAAGTATGGTTTTGCTCACAATGTTATAGATTACGAGCCAAGTGTTCCACTTTATCAGAACCAATTTGAAGAATGGAAAGAAGATGAGTCATCAATTCACCATATAAACAACAAACTTTTGCGATTGGGAGAATCTATGAATACAAAAACCGCAAGAAAAATCGCGAAAAAGAAAACAAAATTGATGAAAGATTTTATTGATATGTATATTGAAGAGTTTACAGGAAAAATTTCAGAGGATTAAAAAATATATTTACATAAAATTTATCGCAATGGAGAATAAACATATGAAAAAGAATGATGTTGTTGAAATTGGGGCGAAATATAAGCATTTCAAAGGGAATTTATATGAGGTTCTGACTCTCGCAAGGAACAGTGAAACACTGGAAGAAATGGTGGTCTATAAGGCACTATATGGAGACGGTCAAGTTTGGTGTAGACCGCTTTCAATGTGGAACGATGTTGTTGAAAGAGACGGAAAGTCATACACAAGATTCACAAAAATTTGTGATGAGTAAAAACTCACTGATTAAATTAAAAGGTGACGACAAATTATGCAAGACAAATATTTTAGTTATGAAATCATAAAAGAGTGTTCGAAAACAGGAGCGAGAGCGGGTGTTTTTCATACTCCAAGAGGAGATATAAAGACGCCAGTTTTTATGCCAGTGGGCACTCAAGGGACTGTTAAGGGGCTCAGGCCAGAAGATTTGAATGATATGGGAGCACAAATCATTTTGTCAAACACATATCACCTTTTTCTTCGCCCTGGACACGATATTGTCGAGAAGGCTGGTGGACTTCACAAGTTTATGAAATGGGAAAAACCAATCTTGACCGATAGTGGTGGTTTTCAAGTTTTTTCATTGTCGGACCTAAGGAAAGTCTCCGAAAAAGGTGTGGAGTTTAAGTCGCATTTGAGTGGAGAGAGGTTTATGATGACGCCAGAACTTTGTATGGAAATTCAACATTCCCTCGACAGCGACATCAATATGGCGCTCGACCAATGCACAGAGGCGGGAGCAACTTATGCAGAGGCAGAAAGTGCAAGCAGGTTGACAAAAATTTGGCTTGAGAAATGTTACAATGCCCACAAAGGCGGGGAGCATATCCTTTTTCCGATCGTTCAAGGTAATATGTATAAAGATTTGCGTGCAAAGTGCGTCGAGTATTGCACTCCATATGCAAGATGTGGAATTGCGATCGGAGGACTTTCGGTCGGCGAAGAGAAAAGCGTGATGTATGATATGCTTGACTTCTTAAATCCAATTTTACCTCACGATATGCCAAGATATTTGATGGGTGTGGGGAGTCCAGATTGCTTGATTGAGGGCTTTGCGAGGGGAATTGATATGATGGACTGCGTTTTGCCGACAAGAATTGCACGAAACGGCACAGCCTTCTCAAAAAACGGGAAAATGGTAATCAAAAACTCCACTTTCAAAGAGGATTTCAGGCCGATTGAGGAAGATTGTGATTGCTATGCCTGCAAACATTTTTCAAGGGCGTATATTCGTCATTTGATAAATGCCGACGAGATGCTTGGTGCGGAACTTTTGTCCATTCACAATTTGAGATTTCTCATCCGTCTTGCCGAAAAATCTCGTGAGGCAATTTTGGGAGATTATTTCCCAGAGTTCAAAGCAGAGTTTTTAAGTAAATACAAAATTTGATAAAGGGGATCACAATGAACGAAAGAATGCAAACTCTTCAAAAAAAAGCAAAAGCAAAAGTCAAACCAATAAAATTATAAAATTTAAGGACCGTAACAAGAGTTGCGATGACATTAAAACCGCAAAAATTTGTTGGGAGAGCACGAAATTTTTGTTTTGGAGAACATCGATATCTATTCGCAAAAGACAGGTTTTGCGAATAAATGGTCTATATTTTGTATTATGCATTGAATAACACTCACAAAATATGGTATTATGCAATAAAATATCAAAAATTGAGAATTTCGCCAAACTTTACATTTGTTTTTTTATTATTTTTAATAAAAACCTCTTTTTAATTTTTTCTATGATATACTCACTTTTATATGTTTAAATCTCAGATTTGCCTTCTTGTGTTTTCTTACTTGTTGATTTTATACTGGTCATAAGGGTCGTTTTTAATATTTTATAGTGTTGCACAATAAAATCAAATTTTTCGACGATGTCTCGTTTAACATATTTTAACAATAAAAAAACACCTCATTAGACTGAAGTGTTTATTTTTATATTGATGCGTTGTTTTTTCTCATTTGCGCTCTTGTTTCTCTTTCTTTTCTCTTATAGTAATCTTCAATCGAAACGCGAATCACTTCTTCTGCCAAAATTATGCTGTGCATTTTGTGTGCTGGCAAATCCCCCAAAATCTTCAAAAAATCATAATTGGAAACTTTAAGTGAATCATCAATTGTTTTGCCTTTTATCAAATCGCACAAAATATCCGAAGCCGCTATTGTTGCTGAGCATCCAAAGGCTTGGAATTTTGCGATTTCAATTATTCCAGTGTCTGAAATTTTGAGAAATAACTTGACTTTATCTCCGCAAGATGCGTTGTTAGCCTCGCCAACAGCGCTTGCTTTTGGAATTTTTCCTGCATTTCTTGGATTTTGGAATCTATCTAAAATTGTTTTGCTGTAAATCATTTTCTAATTCCTCCTCATTTTAATTGGAGAAATTTCTCTCAATTTATTTACGACTTTGACAATCTCTGAAACCACATAATCGACATCAGATTTCGAGATATTTGTCCCGAATGAAATTCTTATCGAACTTTGCGCAACCTCTTCAGGTATGCCCATTGCTTTCAAAACGTGTGACGGAAGCAACGATTTTGAAGTGCAAGCAGATGATGTCGAAACGCAAATTCCTGCCAAATCCAAAAGCATCAAAACAGACTCACCCTCGACTCCATAAAATGAAACATTCAAAATTGCGTTTGACTTTTGATGAGGATGCCCATTGACTTGGAAGTTGTCCAAATTTTTGCCCAACTGCTCAAGGAAATAATCTCTGATCGTCTTGAGTTTTTGATTTGTAATCATATAATGCTTCGAAGCAATCTCAACTGCCTTTCCAAATCCAGCGATTCCAGGCACATTTTCCGTTCCTGCACGCTTTCCACGTTCTTGATTTTCCCCGCCAAAAAGGATAGGCTCAATCGCGATTCCCTCTTTTATATAAAGTGCCCCGACCCCTTTAGGTCCGTGAATTTTATGCGATGAAAGAGAAAGCAAATCAATTTCCATATCTTGCACATCAAGTTTCATCGTTCCCAACGCTTGCACAGCGTCAGTGTGGAACAAAATGTTGTAATCGTGTGCAATTTTTGCGATTGCTTTTATGTTTTGGATTGTGCCAACTTCATTGTTGACTGTCATAATCGAAATCAAAATTGTTTCTTTTTTGATTGCGTGAAGAAGTTCCGCCAAATCGACAAGACCCGTGCTGTCAACAGGCAAATAAGTGACTTCAAAACCCTCTTTTTCAAGTTGATGACAGGCGTTCAAAATTGCGTGATGCTCAATTTGGCTTGTTATGATATGTTTACCTTTGCCAGCGTATGCGTGAGCAATGCCCAAAATTGCCCAGTTGTCAGCCTCAGTTCCGCCACTTGTGAAGTAAATTTCGTTGGCTTTTTGAGCGTTTATTGCTTCCTTAACTCTGTCTCTTGCCCTATCCACGATAGCCATTGCGTCTCTGCCAAAACTATGCACAGAGCCTGCGTTTCCGTAGATAACATTAAAACAAGGCATCATTTCATTCAGGACTTCGCTTGAGACGTAGGTTGTTGAGGCGTTGTCCAAATAAATCTTTCTATCCATCTCTTTCCTCTCTGACACCTTTATTTTAACACGAAACTTAAGGACTGTCAATACTCAAAATTATTTCTTGATGTATTTTCTTAAAGCGTTTTCAACCACATCTTTTGTGCAATAACCGATATTTTTCTCTTTTTGAACACCGTCAACGAAAGTGATAAGAGTTGGTATGCTCATCACACCAAATTGTCTGGCGAGATTTTGATCTTCATCAACATCCACTTTGTAAATCTGGACATCTTCACCCAAATCTTTTTTGACATCTTCCAAGACTGGCGCCATCATTCTGCAAGGTCCGCACCAATTTGCGAAGAAATCAACCAAAACGAGTCCCTTTTCAATTTTTTTATTAAAATTTTTTTCAGTGATAATTTCCATAATTCCTCCTAAAAAATTTTCACTTAATATCATATAATTTTATTATATTGTTTATATTGTGGAATATCTATTTATGTCCTAAATTTGCAAAATATTTGCAATATGACTTTTTGCAATATAACTAGGGTTTTTAATTGATTAAATTTTGAATAACATAAGCGCTCAAGACACATCCACACATTGCAGGATAATAGGAAATACTGCCGACAGACATAGATTTTTTGTCAATTTTTTCAGCAACTTCTTCAGAAATAACCACATCAAGAGATGAAACTTCTCTTTCTCTCAACTTTTTTCTCAGAACTCTTGCAAGACCATCATTTGAGGTTTTGTAAATGTCCATCACTTTGAAATTTGGTATTCCGAATCTATTTCCCGCACCCATTGCAGACACAATTTTTATTCCATTTTCCTTGCAAAAGCAAATCAAGTCGATTTTATTTGTGACATTATCGATTGCATCGACCACAAAATCATATTCTTCAGTGTCTAATATCGTGCCAACATTTTCTTTGGAAAGTTGAACATTTTTCACCGTTATTTTGCATTGTGGATTGATTTTTTTCAGCATTTTTTCCATAACTTCGGTCTTTAAAAGTCCGACCGTTTCGGTGTTTGCAACAAGTTGTCGATTTATATTTGTCTCGTCAATTTTGTCAAAATCAACAATTGTCAAACTTCCAACACCTGCTCGAACAAGCATTTCGCAGACATAACCGCCAACTCCACCAATTCCAACAACTGCGACATTGCTTTTCTCGAGTTTTTCAAGCCCGCTTTGTCCAATCAATAACTTTGTCCTATCATTCCACATACTTTCATCCTCTCAACATATTGTGGTATTATGCAAAGATATCGTTGCATACCACACAATATATTATAAGACATATTTTTTCAAATCAAACTGTTTTTGTCTGTCTTTAAACACATTGTTGACATAGTTTTTGTCAATGATGATATCAAGCATAGGGTGGTCTCCTGTTGCATTGAATGAAACATCTTCAAGAAGTGACTCCATAATTGTGTGAAGTCTTCTTGCCCCCAAATCTTCACTTGTCTCATTTTCTCTTTCTGCCATTTCAGCGATTTCGTCAAGTGCGTCTTCTTTGAAAATGAGGTTTATGTTGTCGACTTTAAGCAAATTTGAGTATTGAAGTGTGATTGCGTTTTTTGGAGTGCTCAAAATCTTCTTGAAATCGTCCTTTGTCAAACTCTCAAGTTGAACTCGAATTGGAAATCTTCCTTGAAGTTCAGGAATCATATCTTCCATTTTTGCAACGTGGAATGCTCCTGCTGCAATGAAGAGAATGAAATCGGTCTTGACATTTCCATACTTTGTCGCAACCGTGCTTCCCTCAACAATCGGCAAAATATCTCTCTGAACACCTTCTCTTGAAACATCTGCGCTGTTTGTCGCTTGACTTTTTCCGATTATCTTGTCAATTTCGTCGATAAAGATGATTCCTTGCTCCTCAGCCAAAGTGATTGCTTCTTCATTTACATTGTCCATATCAATAACCTTGTCTGACTCTTCTTGCAAAAGTGCTTCTCTGGCGTGTTTGACGGTCATCTTTTTCTTTTTGCGTCTTTGTGGAGTGAGTCCCTCAAACATAGAGCCGAGGTTGATTTCTCCTCCGCCTATTGCCATCATTGGTTTTGGAGTCTCAAGCACAACCACCTCAACCATTTCCTCTTCGCACTTTCGGTTTCTGAGTTCTTCCAACAGTTTCTCTCTGTCCACTTCGACTTCGGTCACTCTGCGGTTTTGGAAGAGAGCGTCCACAAGTTTATCCTCTACGATAGGCATAACCTTGTCCTCAACTTCCTTCTTCTTCCTGTCCTTAACCATTCTGACTGAGACCTCAACCAAATCTCTGACCATACTCTCGACATCACGCCCAACATAGCCGACTTCCGTATATTTGGTCGCCTCAACTTTCACAAAAGGAGCGCCAACAAGTTTTGCAAGCCTCCTTGCGATTTCGGTTTTTCCGACACCAGTTGGACCGCTCATAACGATGTTTTTTGGAGTGATTTCATCTCTTACTTCAGGTGGCAAAGTGCTTCTTCTATATCTGTTTCTGAGTGCAACCGCCACCGCTCTTTTTGCCTTGTTTTGTCCAACGATGTATTTGTCCAATTCATTTACAATTTGTTTTGGTGTGTAGTTCATTTTCCCCTCCTTAAACTAGTTGAGTTCTTCAACGATGATATTAGCATTTGTGAAAACGCAAATTTCGCTTGCAATTTTAAGTGCCTTGTAAGCGACATCCTTTGCCTCATAATCTGTGTTTTGGATAAGCGCTCTTGCGGCTGCCAAAGCATAATTCCCGCCAGAACCTATTGCACAAATGTCATCCTGTGGCTCGATAACATTTCCAGAGCCATCAAGAATGAGGATTTGGTGTTTGTCCGCAACAATCATCATCGCTTCAAGTTGTCTTGCAACCTTGTCATCTCTCCAAAGTTGAGCAAGTTCGACAGCACTTCTCATCAAATTTCCAGCGAATTTGTTGAGCATAGCCTCAAATCTTTCGCTCAATGAGAAAGCGTCAGCAACAGAGCCTGCAAAACCGATGACAACGCTGTTGTTGTAAATTCTTCTCACTTTTCTTGCGTTATTTTTGAAAATAATGCTGTTTTGCAAGGTGACTTGTCCATCACCAGCAACTGCGATTTTTCCATTTCTTTTGACCGCACAAATAGTTGTGCCCCTGAACATAGTTTCCATATTTTCTCCTTTATAAATAGTCGTTTGAAAATCCATTCCAAACTGATTATATCACACTTGTCATCAAATAACCTAATTTTCTTTGATTATTTTTTTAATTTAAGAAAAAACTGGAGCAACAAAAGTTGTTCAGTTTTATTTCTTTTCTTCAGTTTCGTTTGCGTTGTCTTTTGTGTAATTGCACTTCGAGCACTTGACAATTTTTCCTTTTCTGATAAGAGGTTCTCCGCAATTTGGGCATTTTTCGCCAGTCGGAATATCCCAACTCATAAAGTTGCACCCCTCTCTGTCCTCACAAGCATAGAAGAATTTTCCTCGTTTTGTCTTCAGTGCATAAACATTTTTTCCGCAATTTGGGCACTTTCCAACAGGCTTTTTCTCTTCCGTCTCATAAGGTTTGACATTTCTGCACTTTGGAAAGTTTGAGCAACCCAAAAATTTGCCATACCTTCCCTCTCGGATATACATCTTATGTCCGCATTTTTCGCAGATGATGTCGGTTTCAATTGGTTTGCTTTTCATTGTGACACTGCTTGCGTCAGCCTTCTCAAGAAGTCCTTTGAAACCATTCCAAAAACTGTCGACAACATCGTGCCAATCGTCTTTATCTTCCGCAATGTCGTCAAGTCTGTTTTCCATATAGGCGGTGAATTTGACATTTATTACGCTGTGGAAAAATTTGTCGAGATATTCAGTGATGTGTCTGCCAAGTTCCGTTGGCACCAAACTCTTTCCGTCTTTGACGCAATAATTTCTCGCCGTCAAGATTGTGATTGTGGCTGCGTAAGTTGCGGGACGACCAATGCCTTTTTCTTCCATTGCTTTGACAAGGCTTGTTTCCGTGTATCTGGCTGGTGGCTTTGTGAATTTTTGCTCTGTCTTGATTTCGTCAACCTGAAGGGTCTCGCCCTCCTCAAGTTTCGGCAATTTCCCAGAAGCCTTTTCCTTGTCCTCCTCGGTGTATTCCTTGTAAACAGCAGTAAAGCCCGCAAATTCAAGCGTTTTTCCTGTCGCTTTGAAGGTGTAATCTCCCACTTTGATTGAGACATTGACATTTGAATACTCTGCCTCGGACATCTGGCTTGCCATAAAACGCTCATAGATGAGTTTGTAAAGTCTGTAATTGTCCTTAGTCAAGGAATCTTTGACCATTTCTGGCGTAATCTGCATCGAAATAGGTCTGATTGCCTCGTGTGCGTCCTGAGCGTTGCTTTTTGTGGCGTAAATGTTTGGTTTTTGAGGAACAAATTCCTTGCCATATTTTTGAGAAATAAAATCTCTGCAGGCGTTTTGAGCGTCAGTGGACACCCTTGTGGAGTCCGTTCTGATGTAAGTGATAAGTGCGATTTTGCCCTCGCCTTTGACCTCAACCCCCTCATACAACTCTTGTGCACAAGAAGTGATTCTCTTCAAACTCATTCCAAGTTTGTTTCCTGCGTCTTGTTGCATTGTGCTGGTTGTGAAAGGTGCTGGTGCGTGAGATTTTGAGTTCTTTCTCGTAATTGTGTCGACAACAAAATCTCTTCCTTTTATCTCCTCCAAGACCTTGTCGACTTGCTCTTTGTTTTCAATTTTTATCTTTTTGTTTTTGAAATTTGTGAGATTTGATTTGAATTTGACAGAATTTTTCGTGTGTTCTGCAGAAACCAACCAATACTCTTCTGCCTTAAATTCCTCAATCTCTTTCTCTCTGTCGACGACGAGTTTTAAAGCGACAGATTGAACCCTTCCTGCAGAGAGTTTCGGTGCAATTTTTTTCGACAAGATTGGGGAAAGTTTATATCCCACGATTCTGTCCATAACACGCCTTGCTTGTTGGGCATTCACGAGATTTAGATTTATCTCTCTCGGCTCGGTCAATGCCTTAAACACCGCTTTTTTTGAGATTTCGTTGAATTGGATACGGCATTTCGTCTTTGGGTCAAGTCCAAGCACATAAGCCACGTGCCAAGAAATCGCTTCTCCTTCTCTATCTGGGTCGGTTGCGATCAAGACCTCATCTGCTTTGCTTGCCTTTCTTTTAAGTTCGGCAATCAACTCTTTTTTGTCGGGGTTGTTTTCATAGTGAGGCTCATAATTGTTGTTGAGGTCGATAGCGAAAGATTTTGCAGGCAGGTCTCTGATGTGACCCTTGGTTGCAAAGACTTCGTATCCGTCTCCCAAATATTTTTTTAATGTGTCCCTTTTTGCAGGGGCTTCGATAACTACAAGTTTCAAACTAAACACTCCTTAATTGATTTTTTCGTTCTTTTTAAATCAAAGCATAAGTCTGTGCAGGCAACTTCCTTATTAAACCACGAATTTCCAAAGTTGTCAAACAACTATTCAAAATATTGACAGAAATTCCTGATTGTTCTGACAAAAACTCAAAATCTCTCTCGCCATTTGCAAGAAGATTCAGAATGGTTTGCTCTTCAAAAGTGACATTGACGATTTTCTTTTGCTCGGTCTTTTTGACGCCATAAAACTCAATGATATCATCTGGAGAAAGCACACATTCCGCTTGTGCGGTCTTGATGAGTTCATTTGTCAAGTTGCTCATTTCACTATATATGCTTCCTGGCACTGCAAAGATGTCTTTTCCATATTCCAAAGCGAAGTCCTTGGTGTGCACAGTTCCGCTTTTTGTCCCCGCTTCAGTGATAAGGACTCCGTCACTAAGTCCCGCAACAATTCTGTTTCGCCTAGGGAAAGTGTATCTCTTTGCGACAAAAGACGGAGGATATTCGGAAAGAACAAGTCCTCCAGAGCCAACAATCTCATTTGCAAGATTGGTGTTTGATTGAGGATAGATTTTGCTAAGTCCGCTCCCAATCACAGCGATCGTCTTGCCACCCATTTCCAAAGTTTTGTTGTGAGCGATTTCGTCGACGCCGTAGCAAAGCCCGCTGACGATGACAAATCCACTTGAGGCAAGAGTTCCAACAAACTTCTCTGTGACAATCTTCCCATAATTTGACGGTCTTCTTGTCCCAACAACTGCCAAACACCTCTCATTGACAAGAGTTAAGTCGCCTTTTGCATATAAAACCAATGGTCTGTCTGGCAAATCAAACAACTTTGATGGATATCTTTCGTCATCAATGGTGATGATTTCAATTCCAGAGTTTTGAATATTCTCCAAAACACTCTCAAACTTCATCGGCTCATAAGACGACACAAATTTGTGATACTCCTCTTTCGAGAGAGTCTGAGCAATAAGGTTGTTTCTGAAGAGGTTGTGGAAAGAAAAATTAGTCAATTCTTCCAAAAACAACTCCTGCTTTTTGTTTGGTATCTCACAAATCGACATATAAACAATAAATTTTTCTCTATCTGTCAAAATAAACTCTCCTAAACGCTCCAATATTTTCTGTCAAGCCCACGATATGAAATTGCCTCAGCCAAGTGTTGTGGCAAGATGTCCTGCTTGCCTTCAAGGTCGGCAATCGTCCTCGCAACTCGCAAAATGCGGTCGTGTGCTCTTGCTGAAAGTTTCAAGTTGTCGAAAGCCTGCTCCATAAGAGCCTGGCACTGAGCAGACAAAGCACAAAACTTCTTCGTTTGAGCAACACTCATTTTCGCATTTGAGAAAGTTTTCGAGCCAGCGAAACGCTCAAGTTGGATCTTCCTCGCTTTATCAACCCGCTTTTTTATCTCCGCAGAACTCTCCTCTTTCTTCTCCATATGTAAGTCACTATATGCAATGTTGTCAACCTCGACCTGAATGTCAATTCTGTCCATAATTGGTCCAGAGATTTTTGCAAGGTATTTGTGAATTTGTGCAGGTGTGCACTTGCACTGTCTGCCTTTCGCACCATAATTGCCACAAGGGCAAGGATTCATACTCGCAATTAGAGTGAAACTTGATGGATAAGTCACGGTTTGATTTGCTCTTGCAACAGTGATTTGTCCATCCTCAAGAGGTTGACGAAGCGTTTCGATAAGTTGGCGAGAATATTCAGGAAATTCGTCAAGATACAAAACGCCGTTGTGTGCCAAACTTATCTCTCCTGGCTTGCTGTGCGTTCCGCCACCAGTCAAACTCACGATACTTGCAGTGTGGTGAGGTGTCCTGATTGGTCTTTCGGTGATTATTCCCTGCGTCAAATCGAGTTCTCCAGCGATTGAGTGAATTTTTGTGACCTCAAGTGCCTCTTCAAAAGTCAAATCTGGCAAAATTCCAGAAAAACACTTGGCAAGCATACTCTTGCCACTTCCTGGCGGGCCAATCATAAGCACATTATGTCCACCCGCAGCCGCGATTTCAAGTGCTCTTTTTGCCACCGCTTGACCTTTGACATTTTCAAAGTCAAGTTTGTTGTGCTTTAAACTTGCGACCTCTTCAAAGCGTTTTGTCTCAAGAGGTTTGACCTCTTTCTCGCACTCATCATTCAAAAATTCAACAACTTCTTTCAAATTCCCAAAGGCATAGACCTCAATTCCAGAGATAAATCTTGCCTCCTCGGCGTTTTCTTTTGGGATGATAAACTTCTTGAAACCAAGTTCCCTTGCACTAATCAAAATTGGCAAACATCCTCTTATTTTCTTCACAGAGCCGTCGAGTGAAAGTTCGCCAAGAAAGACGAAATCCTTATATTTTTTTGTCCTAATCTGGTCAGAAGCAGACAAAATTCCCACCGAAATTCCCAAATCATAAATTGGACCTTCTTTTTTGACATCCGCAGGAGCGAGGTTTATGGTGTAATGCTTCACAGGATACTCAAACCCAGAGTTTCTTATTGCAGACTTAACCCTCTCCTTTGACTCTTTGACTGCAGTGTCGCCCAAGCCAACAATTTCAAAATGAGGGACACCGCCGACAATATCTGTCTCGATGTTTGTCACAAAACCGTCAATTCCATTTAAACCAAAACTCAAAACCTTCGATAACATTCACATCTCCAAAATCAATTCTATATAAGTATAACAAAAAAGCCACACAAAAACAAAACGAATTGGAGAGAAAATAAGAAAAGACCCAAAAGGGTCATTTTCAAAGATTTCAGTAGAGAATGATAGCGACCAAAAATGCACCAGCGACAGCGAAACAAAAGCAAATTATAAACCACTTTATGAATTTTGTTTTGAGTGTTTTTCTTTTGAATTCTTTCTTGTATGCTTCTTCGCTTGCCTCGTAAACCTCTGAGGTTATGCGAAGTTTGTTTATTTTCTCGGCTTTAAAGATGACATAATCTTCTTGAAGTTCGGCTTTAAATTCCGTGAAATACTTATAAATAAGCCAGCCAGCCCAAAACAGAGCCAAAACCATAACCAAAGCGAAAACAAAATAAACAAATCCGCCCCAAACTTGTTCATTCAAGATTGCAAAAATGGCGGTCAGCACAGCAAGCACAATAGTGACAATGTATGATATTTTTTCTTTCATCTCTTACTTCCTATCAAAATGTGTAAATCACAGCAAAAATGTAAACAACCGTAATCACCACTGCAGAAACAACCCAACAAACCAGCCACCAAACTTTCTCTTTCCCTCTTGTCCAAGTGAAACCGAGCCCCAAGCAGACGATGTATGCCAAAGTTTCTCCAATCACTTGGAAAACTTTTGCAACAATCGGACTGTGTTCGTTGAAAGCAAGCCTAAACACCAAAGCAACCGCAATACAAATGCTTGCAAAGAAGCCTACCGCTCCCAAGATTTTTGTGACGGACGGAAAGCCAGTTTGTTTCGACTCAGTGGAGTTTGTTTGTTTAGAATTTTTTTTATCGTCATTAAACTTAAACACTTTTCCCATAATAAACATCCAAGACTTTTTGTTTGCTTAAATTTTTATATGTTTTATTTTGCAGTTTCAGTGTATCTGCTTTCTCTTATGACATTGACCTTGATTTGTCCAGGATACTGCATTTCGTTTTCGATCTTTGTTGCAATTTCCTTTGCCATAAACATCGCTTCACTGTCAGAAATTTGGTCAGGTTTAACAATAATTCTCACTTCTCTGCCCGCTTGAACAGCGAAAGATTTCTCCACGCCTTTGAAACCGTTTGCAATCTCTTCAAGTTGTTGAAGTCTCTTGATATAATTTTCAAAACTGTCTCGTCTTGCACCAGGTCTTGAACTTGAGATTGCGTCAGCCACCTGAACAATCACAGCCTCAATGCTCTTAAACTCAACATTGAAGTGGTGAGCCTCAATGCAGTGCACAACTGCCTCGCTCTCGCCATATTTTCTTGCAAGTTCCACACCGATTTGCACGTGAGTGCCTTCAAGTTCGTGGTCAAGTGCTTTTCCGATATCGTGCAGAAGCCCGCCACGCTTTGCGATTTTTGCATTTGCACCCATTTCGCTTGCCAAAAGTCCAGCAAGAATCGAGGTTTCAATGGAGTGTTTCAAAACGTTCTGCCCATAACTTGTCCTGTATTTAAGTCTACCAAGTGTCTTGACAAGTTCTGAATTTAAGTTGAAAATTCCAGTTTCATTGCAAGCCTCTTCGCCAGCCTGTTTGCAAGTTTTCTCAACTTCGTTTTGCATTTTTTCAACAATTTCTTCAATTCTTGTCGGATGTATTCTTCCGTCTGAGATAAGTTTCTCAAGAGAAAGCCTTGCCACCTCTCTTCTGATTGGGTCAAATCCAGAGATTGTGATTGACTCTGGCGTGTCGTCGACGATAAGTTCCACACCAGTTGCGGACTCAATCGCCTTGATGTTTCTTCCCTCTCTGCCTATGATTCTTCCTTTCATTTCGTCATTTGGAAGTGAGACAACAGAGACAGTCATTTCGCTTGTTGTTTCGGTTGCACATCTTTGAAGTGCCTGCCCGATAATCCAACGAGCCTTGTTTTCGCCTTCTTCCTTTGCGTCATCCTCAATTTTCTTGACGATGAGTGCAGCCTCTTTCTGAGCATCAGATTTCATCTTTGAAACAAGTTCGTCTTTTGCTTCCTGTTTTGAAAGATGAGCGGTTTTTTCAAGTTGTTCCAAAATCTGAGCCTTGGCGTCTTCCTGCTCCGCCTTTATTTTTTCAACATCTTCTCTTGCTTTTGCGAGGTTTTTCTTTTCCTCATCGAGTTGCTCGCTCTTTTTGTCGACTGCAAGTTCCTTTTTCTCGATGTATTCTTCTCTTTGGTTGAGTCTTTCTTCAAGTTTCACAACCTCATTTCTTCTTTCTTTAACCTCTTGCTCAACCTCATCTTTAAGTTTTTGAGATTGCTCTTTACTTTCAAGAATCGCTTCTTTTTTTATTGTCTTTGCTTCTGCGTACGCATCTTCAATAATTTTAATTGCATTAGATTTATTTTTTTGCAGTTTCCTGTCATTAACAAATTTAAAAACAAAGAAACCAATTATAAGTCCAACCACGATAAAAACCGGGCTCAATCCCCAAGCGACAGCAGAAGAAGCACAAATCAAACTAATCATCTTCTTCTCTCCCCTTTTAAAGTTGTTGCCCTTTTAGACGAAAAATAAAAGGCAAACCACTTGTTTTAAGTTTACCTTTTTTCAACCTCTTTGTCAAACAATTTGAGATATTTTTATTATTTATATATTAAATGTATATATGCACCAAGTTTAAGCGGAGATTTATTCTCCCTTTCCACCACCTTTGCTTGCCTCTTTTTGAGCAACAGAAATGGCCATTCTGAGTAGGTCTTGTTCTTTATTGCTTATCCTACTCTGCTCTCCGCCTGTTATATCCGACTCTCGAATTGTCACAGTCAAGCCTCTTATGTCAAGACGATTTTTGTCAAAATCAACATTGATATGTCCAGTGCCTTCCCTTATGCTCTCTGCCTGAATTTCCGCAATTTCTTCAGAAGTTGGCAAAATGTAATCACTCAAATGCCTTCCGTTCTCCATAGCATCCGAAAGATAAACTGGGCAGTCCAAAATATATGACGGATATGGATTTTTCCTGTATAAATCTACAGGAATACCCTTTGAATTTTTGACAACACGATGTCTTTTTGGCACGATACACTCCCTTTTGAGAGTAAATCTGAATCTAAGAAAGGAGTTTTTGATAAAATCTTCCCTTGTTTCAAATTCTAAATTTTCATCGTTTCTAAAAATAGGCTGACAACTGTCAAGGACAGTGTAGACAATTGGGAAATACCCCGTGTAATCTGCGACAGAACCGCCAGTCAGTTTGTTTAGTGCTTTGCATAACTGTCTCAAATTGACTTTGTATTCTTGATTTTTCTCTTCCTGGTTCAAATTCTCTTCCATTTCTCCTCCAAATGCTATATGCAGTATAACACAGATAGGACAAAATGTCAATGTCATTTTTTTGACAAGATTTCCACAAAAAAGAGTAGGTTTGAAGCCTACTCAAAATTTTGCAAATACTTTTAAACCGCCAAAGCAAAGCAGACTAAACCGCCTCTTTGTCGCCCTTTTGCTCGGAATTTCTCTTTATCAAAATTGGTGCTTTTCCATTTTCAAAAAAGTCTTTTGTTATGATAATTTTTTCATAGACTTTTGGGTCTGGAAGGTCAAACATAAGTTCGAGCATACGATTTTCCATAATCGTTCTTATGCCTCTTGCCCCAGTTTTGAGGTCAATTGCCTGCTTTGCGATGTAAGAAATCGCATCGTCCTCAAAATCAATATCAAACCCGTCAATTTTGAACAATTGCTTGTATTGTTTGATAAGCGAATTTCTCGGCTCAACCAAAATCTTTTCGAGTGCTTTTTGGTCAAGTTCGTCAAGCCCAGTGACGATCGGAAGTCTGCCAACAAATTCTGGAATAAGTCCAAATTTGATAAGGTCATCAGGTTGGACATCTTTGTTGAAGTCGATTTTTTTCTTTTCGCTGGAATTTTTGATGTCAGCATTGAAGCCGATTGCGGAAGAGGAGAGACGCTTGTTTATGATATCCTCAAGTCCAACAAAAGCCCCACCACAGATAAACAAAATGTTTGTGGTGTCAATTTGAATCATTTCTTGTTGCGGATGCTTTCTTCCGCCTTGTGGTGGAACGCTCGCAATGGTGCTTTCGATGATTTTCAAAAGTGCCTGTTGGACACCCTCACCGCCGACATCTCTTGTGAGCGAACGATTTTCGCTTTTTCTTGAGAGTTTGTCGATTTCGTCGATATAAATAATTCCTCTTTGAGCCTTTTCGATGTCATAATCTGCATTTTGAATAAGTTTCAAAAGGACATTTTCAACATCTTCACCGACATAGCCCGCTTCTGTCAGAGTCGTTGCGTCGGCGATTGCAAACGGAACATCCAAAATCTTTGCCAAAGTTTTGACGAGAAGAGTCTTTCCCGACCCAGTAGGTCCAATCATCAAGATGTTGCTCTTTTCAAGTTCCAAAACATTCTTGACGTTTCCATCTTCCTTGCTTTTCCTTGCATTGAGTTTGTTGTGGTAGTTGTAATTTATTCTTTTATAGTGGTTGAAGACTGCGACAGAAAGGACTTTTTTCGCCTGCTCCTGCCCAATCACGAAACTATCCAAACTCTTTTTGATATCCTTTGGAGATGGCACAACCAAATCTTTGTAGACCTTGAGTTTCATAGTCTCTTCTTTGATTATGTCCGCACAAATTCTTATGCAATCGTCACAGATAAAAGCATCGCCATTTGGGCTTGCAATCAGTTTTTTTGCTGCTTTTTGCGGTTTGCCACAGAAAGTGCAAGAACACATTTCGATATCTTTCATAAAACCCCTTATTTCTTTGCTTTTCTAGTCACAAAAATCTCGTCAATCAAACCATACTCTTTTGCTTCCTCAGCGGACATATAATTGTCTCTGTCGGTGTCTTTTTCGATTTCTTTGATTGACTTTCCTGTGTTTTCACTCAAGATTTTGTTGAGTTTGTTTTTAATATTCTTTATATGCTTTGCCTGAATTTCGATGTCACTTGCCTGACCTTGAGTGCCACCGAGTGGTTGGTGAATCATAATCTCGCTGTTTGGCAATGCATAACGCTTGCCCTTCGTTCCGCTTGAAAGAAGGAAAGCACCCATTGATGCCGCAAGACCGATGCAGATTGTTGAAACATCGCACTTGATGTAATTCATCGTGTCATAGATTGCCATACCAGCACTGACAGAACCGCCAGGGCTGTTTATATAAAAGAATATATCTTTGTCTGGATTTTTACCTTCCAAATAAATAAGTTGTGCAATGATGATGTTTGCCGTGTTGTCATCGACCTCGCCCGTCAAGAAGATAATTCTGTCCTCAAGCAGACGAGAGTAGATGTCATAAGACCTTTCACCAGCACCAGATTGGTCAACGACCATTGGAACCAACATTTTAAACCTCCTAAATTTTCAAATAGCGAAATCTAAATTGAATTTTAAGTTTTTGCATTTAAGTTTTGACAAAATGAGATGCTGAAAAAGTTATTCCTCAACAATTTCAAATTTGTTGTTTTCTTTCAAGAAAGCGTGAAGTTTGTCAAGGAGAGCCTCATTTTCTCTTCTAACTATTTCGTTTTCGTCTTTTGTAACTTTTTGAATTTGAGAAATTTCATCAGCAGTCAAACTAATCTTGTTTTCTTCAAGAAGTTTTCTGTAAATATAACGAGTTTTAATCATCATCAAAGTTCTTTCTCTCGTGTTTTTCAAGAAGTTTTCCAAGTTTGAACCAGTCTGCTTGAGATAATCTTCAACAGTCACATTGTAAACCTTCAAAGCCTCAGTGAGTCTGTTGAGTTCGTCAGTGACAGAACGCTCAATCATAGAGTCAGGAATTTCAATATTGGTATTTTTGAGAAGATACTCGCGAATAACATATTGAATTTCATTGTCTTGTTGATTGTCTTTCATACTTTGAATATGAGCAGTCAAATCTTTTTTATACTCCTCAACCGTTTCAAATTCTGTCGTATCAGCAATAAACTTGTCATTAAGTTCTGGCAAAGACTTTTCTCTGACGTCTTTGATTGTAACTTTGAAAAGAGCCTTTTTGCCTTGAAATTCGCCTGCGTGGTAGTTTTCTGGGAAAGTCACCTTGACATCAACAACTTCACCCTTTTTGTGTCCAACAAGTTGGTCCTCAAAGGTGTCAATAAAGGTGTGAGAGCCGATTTCAAGAGGATAGTTTTCTCCTGCACCGCCGTCAAAAGCGACATCGTCAATATATCCCACAAAATCAATCAAAACGCTGTCACCCACTTTAACTTCTCTATCAACGCTCTCATATTTTGCGTTGTCATCAAGCAAGTGGTGAATTTCGTGTTCAATTTCACCCTCGGTGACTTTGCTGTCGTGAATTTTGAAAGTTTGACCTTTGTAATCACACAATTTGAAATCAGGAACAATTTCAAACAAGATTTTCATCTTGAGTCCCTTGTCGATTGTGTAACTTTCAAACTTAGTTGTTGGCATAGCAACAGGCTCAAGTTCTGGATTTTGGTCCAAAACCTCATTGATTGTCTTGTTCACGAAATACTCAACAGTATCCTCAAAGAAAACGCCGTCTCCGAAAGTCTTTTCAATAACTTTTCTTGGAGCGTGACCTTTTCTGAAACCTTCAACATTGAATTTCGATTTTGAAGCCTCGTAAACTTTTTGAACTCCCTCTTCCCATTCTGTTGGGTCGATAGAAAGTTCGATTTCAACTTTTGTGTTTTCTTTTTTCAAATTATACATAGATAATACCTCCAGGTTGTTCATTTGTTAACCACTTGATTTTACCACAACAATTTCAAAAATGCAAATAATATTGTCAATAAAAATAGATTTTTCATAAACTAACTGAAATATATTTTTTTTCGACTGATTTCGACACAATCACAAAAACTTCAACAATTTTACACGCTCAAATGAAGATTTTTTCCCGCAATTTTGGACAATCTATGCGAAAAATCAATTTTATATCAAAAAAATTTGGCAAAAAATTTTGAATTTGGTATAATTTGAATATGAAAAATTTGACATATTATGAGAAACGAGACCTGAAAAATATGCAAAAAATCGGAGAATATCTTCAAACTCTCCCAGATTATTGCTATGATTTTTTCACAGGGATTGAAAACAACACATCAAGCCTAACCCGCCTAAATTACGCTATGGATTTGAAGGTGTTTTTCGAGTATTTGGAGCAGTATGTGATAAGAAAGCCGAAAATAGAAATCACGCTCAAGGACTTGGACTCTCTTCAAGCAAGAAATATTGAAAATTATCTTTCCTATTTGTCATATTACAAAAACGGCGAAAATATGCAGAAAAACAACGAAAGAGGAAAAGCCAGAAAACTTGCAAGTGTCCGAAGTTTCTTCAAATATCTTTTCAATCACGACCTAATTTTGTCAAATGTTGCAAGCAAAATTCAAACTCCAAAACTGCACAGCAAAGAGATTATAAGGCTTGAAAAAGACGAAGTGCAAAGGATGCTTGATGCGGTGCAATCTCCAACATCTTTTTCCGAGCACCAAAAGAATTACAACAAAAACACAACAGTCCGAGACAACGCAATCGTCACCTTATTTCTTGGCACAGGCATAAGAATTTCCGAACTTGTGGGACTTAACATCGAGGACTTCGACTTTTCACAGGACGCATTCAAAGTGACAAGAAAAGGTGGGAATCAAGCAATTTTGTATTTTTCAAAAGAGGTCACAAATGCACTGCAGTCTTGGCTTGAGAAAAGAAAAACGATGAACATTGACCCAAACGAACACGCGATGTTTGTCTCCCTTCAAAATAGGAGAATTTGTGTCAGAGCGGTTGAGAATTTGGTTAAAAAATTTGCAAAAGAAAGTGCTCCGCTGAAAAAAATCTCTCCGCACAAACTTCGTTCGACTTTTGGCACAAACTTGTATAGAGAGACCAAGGACATCTACATTGTCGCCGATGTTTTGGGGCATAAAGATGTAAACACCACCAAAAAGCATTACGCCGCAATAAACGAAGATATGCGAAAGTCAGTCGCAAATGTAATCAAACTTCGTCAAGACTAACCTTGCCAAAGAGTTTGAATGTGTAAAGCAATTTTGTCAGAAGAGAAATCAAAAACAAATCTTATTGTTAAATTTAGACAAGATCTTATTGCATAATACAATATGTTGTGTGATATGCATTGCATAATACACAATATATAAAAATAAAACTACAAAATAAACTTGCGGTTTTATTTTTTAATTTCAACAATTACTTCTCCTATAATTCCTTTCCATTCAAATTTTTGCAACCCATTTTATCAAAGTTTTCATTGTTGTGTTCCTTTCTATCATTCTCTTTACACCATCCAGTCGACGTAAACGCCATAACCTTTCGTTGGGTCGGACATAAAGACATGCGTGACCGCTCCGATTATCTTGCCATTTTGCATAATTGGCGACCCGCTCATTCCCTGCACAATTCCGCCAGTGAGTTCGATTAGTCTTTTGTCTTTAACTCTGAAAATCAAACTTTTGTCGTCTGCAGATTTTTGGTAGTTTGCTTTGATAATCTCGATGTCGTATTCTTCTCTTATTCCACTTATGCTTGAAACGATTTTTGCCTCACCCAATGTGACACCAAGCCTTCCGCCAAGTTTCGCGGTCAAATTTTCGTCAACAAGCCCCTCGACATCTTGCAAAATTCCACTCACTCCAAATTTGTTGTTTTTCTTTATATCTCCCTTGCTTTCTGCATTTGATGAGAATACGCAACGCAGTTCTCCAGGCGAATTTCTCTTTCCTTTGTTAATTCCAATCAAACTGCACTGGAAGACCTCTCCACTTGAAACAGGCACAATATTTTCACCACTCCCATCGACAATTGGATGTCCCAACGCTCCATATTCGTGACTTTTTGTGTTAACAAAGGTCAAAGTCCCGACGCCAGCGACATTGTCCTTGACCAAAACGCCAAGTCTCAAACGTCCCGTATCATCGTCTTTGTAGGTTTTAATCAAAGTTTTGAGAGTTTTGTTTTTCCTCAAGACTTTCACCTCAACCTCGTCTTTGCCGTTTTGAAGAGCCTCGGAAATATTGTCCAAACTCTCGACTGGTTTGTCGTCAATTTCCGTGATTATGTCTCCCTCTTTAAGTTTCTCAAGTGTCTCCTCGTTTTGTCTGCTGACGACAATCGCACCCTCTGTGTTTATCTCAAGTCCAATCGGCACTCCGCCGACATAATATTGTTCATCGCTTACAAGTTTGACTGAGACTTTTTTGATAGGGATAAACCCAAACAATTTAAAAACGATCTCACCCTCTTGTCCCTTTTGTCCAGACACGCCCTTATCTTTATCTTTTAACTCCGCCTTGATGAAATGTCCAAAGGTGTTGTTTTCGTTGGCAATCTCAACATCTTCATAATCTGCAAGAAAGCCATCCTCAATGGAATTTAACAATTGCACGGGAGAAAGAATCAGAAAAGTTAAACATAACATCAACGTCATTATTATCAAAGAAAACCTATGTCTCATACGCTTTTAGGATGTGAAAATAAGGCCAAATTATGCAAATTCAAGCCTCAAAATCAGCACAAGTCACCCTCTGCCATAAGACTTTCGACCGTTTGGGAATTTGTTTTATTTCAAATTTTTAAAGCGAGATTTTCTTAACGCACAAACGCAAGCATCCGCCACAATAAGCCCCAAACATATCAAGTTTTCAGTCCTCAGTGTCTGATTTCAACAAAAATCCATATTTTTTGAGTTCGTTGCGTAAGAATTTGTAATTTGGGCAAATTTTCCCAACGGCGTTCCAAAATTGCGGTTTATGATTCATATGTTTGCTGTGGCACAACTCGTGACAAACCACATATTCCACCAGATTTTTCGGCAAAAGAAGCAACTTCCAATTCAACTTCATAACCCTTGCGGAACTATAATTTCCCCAAACCCTGATGGAATTTATCGGCCTTATTTTGTCATAAGTGAGCCCAGTTCGACTTGACAAGTCCTTGGCAATCTCTTCCAACATTGAAAATTGTGCTTCATAATATTTGCGAATTGCCACCCGCTTCGCCTTTTTTGACAAGTCGTCAAAGCCAATTATGACGCGATTAAACTTGTCCACCTCTTTTCCAAACAGATAGACCGAATTTCCCAAATCAAATTTATGCGAAAAGTCTTCATTTTCTTTAAAAACCTTTGATTTCGACTCAAGCCATTTTCTTTTCTCGTCCAAAAACTCCTGAATCTTCTTGTCAGAATAAGTCTTTGGAACTCTAAGTTCAGCCAAATCTGCATTTATCATTTTCAAACAGACAGTTTTTCGTCTTTGCCTAATCACTTCAATTTTCATATTTATGATTATAACACAAAACGCAAATTTTCACAAAATAAATCAACCTATTGATTAAAATGACATAATACCACAATATATTGATGTATGCATTTGCATACTACCAATTATTTTGATGTATTCTGCAACTTATTTTGCATAATACCTAAAAATATTTGACAAATTCTTGCCACATTTTTTATAATTTCAATAAGTATAGGAGATTTGATTATGGCATTCAATTCATCTGGACAGATTTCATATTTGGTCTTGGACAGCCTTGCATCTGGAGCAAAATATGGACTTGAAATCATTGAATACATCTCAAAAAAGACTGGCGGAAATTATATTCTGAAGAAACCTACCCTCTATTCTTGCCTAACCCGTATGGAAAAGAAGGGACTTGTTTCTTCTTCATATTGGGGAGAAAGTGAACTTGGTGGGAAACGCCATTATTATTCAATCACAAACAGCGGAAGAGAGAATTTGGAAGAACTTTCTCGCCTTTTCGCAAATGTGACTTATTCTGATGTGTCTGATGCCGATTATGATGAAAATCAAACCACAGAATCTGAGCAAGAAAGCGAAAAGTCTCAATCTTCAGCGACCTCAAGCACCAAAATTCTCCAACAAGAAAACATCTTCAATATGGTGAAAGAAGAAAAACAGGAAAATCTTGCTGAGGAAGATGAGGACGAGGATGTTGTTGAAAATCAGATTGATATATTCAATATGGAGCCACTTCCTGCCCAGTCGTTTGAACAAACCCAAGTCTCCTCAACAACATACACATCAGATGATGCCATCTCTTCTGAAAATCGCGACGATGAGGAGAAAATGGCATATTATCAGTCAAAGTTGGAGCATTCTCCAGAGATGAAATCTGATGAGAAAAAAGACGACGCAGTTTTTCTCCAAGAGGATGAAAGAATTACGCCTGCTCACAGCCTCACCCCTGACCAAGAAGAGCAAAATAAGCGAATTTATGACACATCAAGCGAGTTAAAAAAATATAGGAAAAAGAAGAGTTTTTCTGAAAATCAAATTGAGATGTCTGTGGTTTATGAAGATGAAAACTATGAGGAGATTCAAAAAGAGCGAATTGCAGAACTAAAAAAGTCTCTCTTGAACCTGAAGCAGAACAATTTCAAAGAAACGACTCCTCCTTCAAATTCCTATTCTGCCGAAACAACTGCAAACACCACAACGCAAACATACTCTCCTATTCAAAATGACAATTTGCATTTTGAAAAGGAATATGTTGATGAAAAACTTGAAAATCTTGAGCAAAACAAGGAGAAAGAGCGAGTTGATGACGCAATTTTCATCACTGAACCACGAATTTCTGACGAGCAAATTCCAATTCAACGCAAAATCTCTCCTCCAAACATCGATGTAAACATCTACGCCGACAATCTCCCTGCTCCAAAAAGGAACAGCGAACTTGAACCTACTTACAAGGATATGATGGCGAAGTTGTTTGAAAGAAAAAAGGAAAAGGAAACAAAATCTTCTCCTGCGTCTCAAGAACAAATTCAAGTTGAAAATATTCCTGAAAACGCAACCTTCACTGACTATGACAATCTAAAGAGGTATTATCAAAATCACGGAATCGCATTCAACGAATATAAGAAAACCAACATTGAAAGACACCACAACACAAATCTTTTAAATCTCATAAGTTCGGCATTTCTGCTTCTTCTTTCAGGAGTTGGATGTGCGATTTTGTTTGGAATAATCGCAGGAACAGCAAATGCAAAAGCAGGGACAAACTTTATGTTCTACACCCTCCCACTCATTTTCCTTGCCCTAACAATTTTTGATTTGTTTAGGTTTAAATTTGCACAGAGCAAAAAGGCCACTTTGTTTTACAATGATGTCGTAAATTGGGTCATTTTCATACTCGGCACGATTATTGTTGTGGTTATAAATGTCATTTGCAATATGCAACTTGAGACATTTGGAGCATACTCAACAACGCTGTTTGTTCCAATTTTCGGACTGCTCCTGCTCTTCCCTATCAATTTTTATGTAAAAAAGTTTCTTTATAAAAGATATGGAAAATAAATTTTCAAATTTGTATGAATAATTCAAAAACTACGACACATAATACAAATAAGTTAAGACACAATAATCTTAACTTAAAACGAAAAGAGATTTATTTAGTTCGTGCAGAACAATCTTAACATCTCTTTTCTTTTTTTTGTCTAAAAGCAACCCTTGCTACCTATTTTTTGTTTTTGTTTTTAATTTTGTTTACCAAGAATATCGCCAAATTCACAAGCAAAACAGCGCCAACAAATATCAGCGACATAACAAAAATATAGAAGGCGGAATTTTCAAAAAGAGAGCAAATGATTGTCATCCCAATGCAAGTGAGGAGTTCTCCAATGGTGACGGACAAAAAGCCTTGCCAAAGTTTCAGATTTGAAAGTCCAGCAATCAAACTGCCAGTGTAAACCCCAGTGAGCGGAAGAGGAATTGCAACAAATCCACACAAATAGAGGCACTTTTTAAACACAGTTGTCTTTGTGTTGAATTTTTCAAAATATTTTTGCGTTTTCACCTTTGTAAATTTAAGAAACTCATCGCAAACAAAACCAGTTGTCTTGTTTTTTATCTTTCTCGCGACAAACATAACAAGAAAAATCGGAATTAACCCTCCCGCAAACGCAGTCAGGCACGCAAGCCACGGCGACAGAGCATTCGCACCAAAAATTTGTTCCGACATTCCAAATGGAATTGCAATTTTACTTTCAATAGTTGGAATCACAGAAACAATAAGCACTGCAAGTGGCACGCAATTTGAAAAAGTGCAAGCGAAAAACTCAAGCATATAGACAACCCCTCTTGCTTAAGTCTATGCCCTCAAATTTTCATAAATACCAATTGCGAAACAAAAAAAGATGACAACTTCGTCATCTTTTATTCTGCAAACAATTTCCTCGCGTGCTCCAAAGCGGTTTTGGATGCCACACTTCCCCCGTCAATCAATTTTGCAACCTCCTCAACAGCCTCATCAGGATTCAATGTTCTTGCAGTTGAGATGGTTGAGTTTTCAATAACTGACTTCTCGACCAAAACAAACGCGTTTGCTTTTGAAGCGACGATTGGTGTGTGAGTGATGCAAAGCACTTGAGTGAATTTTGAAATGTTTGAGATTTTTTCAGCAAGTTGACCCGCGGTGTGACCGCTTATTCCAGCGTCAATTTCATCAAACACAACTGTTTGAACTCTTTCCTTGTCCAGCATCGTGTTTTTGAAAGCGAGCAAAAGTCTTGACAACTCTCCGCCCGACGCAGTCTTGCTCAAATCTTTCAGTTCTTGCCCCTTATTTGCAGAAAACATAAACTTCACAGTGTCAAACCCCTTCTTTGAGCACTCAGTTTGCGTGAAATCAACTTTAAAAATGGTGTTTTTCATTTCAAGGTCAGCCAGTTGCTCCATAATCTGTTTTTCAAAAATCGTGGCACATTCCTTTCTTTTGGCGCTCAGTTTTTGGCAAGCGGTCTCCAGTTCCTTTTCGGTCTCTTCAATTTTCCTGTTTATTTTTTCAAGTTCAAACTCGCTGTTTTCGAGGTTCCCAAGTTCCGTCTTGCACTCCTGCAAAAAGTCCAAAACATCTTCAATGGAACTTCCATATTTTTTCTTGAGCGACTTAATCAAATCGAGCCTTGCGTCAATGCGTTCAAGTTCATTTTGGTCAAATTCGCTTTCGCTTTTGATTGTGTTAAGTGTTTCCGCAATATCTTTGATTTCATAATAGCAGTTTTCCACCCTATCTCTGCACTCTTCAATATTCTTGAAATTGGAAAGAGAGTTGAGAAGCATCTTGACATCATATAACAGACTTGAAACATTGTCTCTTTGCTCATCAAGTTTTGAAACCGATTGCCCCACCTTATCAAAAATTTTTTCAGCGGAGGAAATAAATTCAAATCTCTGCCTAAGTTCCTCCTCTTCAATCAAATCAAGATTTGCATTCTCAATTTCTTGAATTTGAAAACTCAAAATCTCCTTTCTTCTTTCTCGCTCCTTCTCATCTCCACCGAAGGACTTTTTTTGTGCTTTGAGATTTGAAAGAGTTTGGAAAATTTTCTCAACATCCTCTCTCAAGACCTCAATATTCTGTCCTCCAAACTTGTCCAAAAGTAAAAGATGATTATTCACATTTAAAAGTCCCACGCTTTCGTGTTGACCGCAAAAATCAATCAACATCTCCGTCAAACTCTGCAAAACCCTGACAGAAACAGGAAAACCGTTTATCTTTATGGACGATTTTCCGTCAAGATTTAAAGTACGAGTGATGATAAGTTCGTCAGAAATTTCGATGTCTTGCTCTTTTAACATCTCCTCCACTTCTTTCGGGACATCAGTAAAAACAGCATCAACTCTCAAACTTGTCTCTCCAGAGCGAATTAAATTCTTGTCAGATTTCGCACCAAAACAAAAAGAGAGAGCATCAATAATGATACTTTTCCCTGCACCAGATTTTCCAAGTAAGCAGTTTAGTCCGCTTTGAAAATCAATCGTTTGCTTTTTAAATAAAGCGACATTATTCAAACTCAATGAAGAAAGCATAAAAATCTCCCAATCAAGCCATAAGTTGTCCGAGCGTTGCAACAGCCTCAGTTGCATAAACAACGGAAGGGAAAACCAAAAGGACTGTGTCATCACCATAGGTCACACCCATAAGTTCGGTAAGGTTCAGTTTGTCGACGAAAGAGCAAACACTTGACCCCATACCTTTGATGGTCCTTACCACAGCCAAATTGAGTGCAGGCTTAACTGATATGACACATTCCTTGAAAATAGTTATGTATTTGTTTGAGACCGTTTGAGACTCAGAGCCAAGGATTGCATACTTATATTTGCCAGAACTACTCAAAATTTTGGTGAGCCCAAGCTCCTTTATATCACGAGAGATAGTTGCCTGAGTGATGTCAAAATTTGCATTTTTCAATTCTCTCGCCAGCTCTTCTTGAGTTTCAATCTCTTTTGTGGAAATAAGTTCCAAAATTTTTGATTGTCTTGAACTTCTTGCCATTTCAGTCTCCTTAAACGCTACACCGCCCTAAATATCAGTGATGTAGAGATTTTTGCATAAATATAAATTTATAATTATTTATGCGGTTTTGATTATTATACAATAAAATTTATAATTATGCAAGTGATTTTTGTATAATTATTCACAGATTTTTTATATAAATTTGAAAAATTGAAAATTTATAAATTTGAAATTTATAATTATAAGCGAGTATACATTTTTATAAAGCCCACCCAAAACCACACTCCCAACATTAAACGCAATAAAAAATCATAGTCACAAGACTATGATATAAAAGAAAAATCATTTTTTCAAGAAAAGGTGTCACCAATTTTATTTGGACACCGTTCCTTTTTAATAAGATTTGATATTCAAAATTTCCTCGCAAGCAACCGCCTGCTTCACAAGCGCATCAACATCAAGGAATTTTTCATTATGTTCCGCTCTTGCAATCGTCGGTTTGATGACAGGATTTTTTGGCAAAAACACCGTGCAACAATCTTCATATGGCAAAATTGAAGTTTCATATGTCCCAATCTTTTTCGCCAAATCCATTATCTCCTCTTTATCAAAAGCAAGCACAGGTCTGAAAACTGGCAAACTTACGACAGCATTAGTCACAGTCATACTTTGCATAGTCTGACTTGCGACTTGCCCCAGACACTCTCCTGTGATAATTGCACCAAGCCCGTTTTCCCTGCAAATTTTCTCAGCGATTCTCATCATAATTCGTCGCATAATCGTTATCATATATTCTGGGTCACAATTTTTGTGAATCTGCTCCTGGATTTCAGTAAACGAAATTATGTGCAGTTTTATCTCTCCGCAATATTGCGAGATTTGATTTGCAAGTGCAATAACTTTTTCTTTCGCCTGCACACTCGTGTAAGGATAAGAATGAAAATGAATCGCCTCAATTCTTAGCCCACGCTTTGCCATCAAATACCCAGCAACTGGACTGTCGATTCCACCAGACAAAAGCAAGAGTCCTTTCCCAGCACTCCCCAAAGGCAACCCGCCCGCACACGGAATCAACTTATTATATATGTAAGTCTTGCCATTGAGCCTCACCTCAACATTCACGACGACTTCTGGTTCATACAAATCAACCTTAAGCCAAGGGCAATTATCCAAAATAACACTGCCAAGATGTGCACTAAGTTCCATTGAGGACATCGGGAATTTTTTGTCAGCACGTTTTGTCTCAATCTTAAAAGTGTTAAAATCCTTCAGGTCTAATTCTTTGATTTGATTTTCAATGTTATCAAGAGAGGTTTCGATTTCAGTTGCTGGCATAACATCAATAAGCCCAAACACTTTCTGAATTTTTTCAATCATCTCATCTTCGAGACTTTCATCATAATCAGAAATCACAAGTCGCCCTTGGGTCTCCGTAAGTTTAAATTGAAAGTTGTGAAGTTTTTTGGAAATATTTTCCATAAGCAGTTTCAAAAACTCGTGCCTATTCTTTCCTTTGAGAAACAATTCTCCAAATTTTAAAAGCAAAACCCTTTCCATATTATGACACCCTTTCCTTGATATTTCTGTAGACATCAACAATGATTTCTGCGGCTTTTTCAACTTCCTCAACAGTCTGAAATGCATTGAAACTTATTCTCGCGCTTGAGATAATCTTATCCTTTGGCACACCGAGAACTTCCAAAACACGATTCCCCGCTTTTTTTGCAGAGCAAGCACTTCCAAGCCCCACAATCACACCCTTTTCATCAAGAGCGTGAAGCATCGTCTCTCCCTTAACTCCAAGAAACACCAAATTTTCTATGTAAGGAGAGCCACCAAAATCCATACTAACAATTCCACTTTCCCGACTAATAGTTTCAATAAACTTATGTTTTAATAACTTTACTTTGTCAAAATTTGAAACCTCGTCAATAAGTTCCAATGCTTTTTTAAATTGCATAATTCCCGAAACATTTTCCGTCCCCGACCTAAGCCCAAACTGCTGACCGCCACCTTGGAACAACTCTTTCAGATTGTTTTTGTTTCTCACATAAAGCCCAGCAACTCCCTTTGGTCCGTGCAACTTATGGGCACTGAATGAATACAAATCAACAGAGGTTTTTCTTATTGAAAAAGGAATCTTCATAAACCCCTGCACACCATCGACGTGGAAAACCGAACGAGGACAAAGTCTATCCTTTAGTTTTGAAATCTCTTCGAGGTCATTTATTGCACCAGTCTCATTGCTCACGTGCATAATGCTGATAAGCCTAGTTTTTTTGTTTAAAACCTTTTCAAGTTCAGCCAAATCAACCTGCCCCTGTTTATTTAAAGACACAAAGTGAACTTTATAACCGTCAAGTTCAAGTTTTTTCGCAACATTAAACACAGATGGATGCTCTCCAGCCGAAAAGACATACTCCCAATCACCACTTCTAAGACTACCCTTAATTGCAAGGTTATTGCTCTCAGTGGCACATCCAGTAAACAAGATGTTTCCTTCGCGAGCACCCAATCGATTTAAGAAATACTGCTCAGTATCTCTGATGAGTTTCTCAACAGCCATTGACTCACTTGACAAAGCGGAAGGGTTAAAAAATTGCTCACACGAAAAAATCTTGTGCACTTCAACACATTCTTCAAACATTTTTGTTGTTCCAGCATTGTCCAAATAAATCATAACACCTCAACATATTGTGTATTATGCAACAAAATTCTGCATAATACGCACAAAATCTATCTCAATTTTGCACCATATCTAAATTCAAGACTTTTCAAAACTTTGTTCACAGCGACGTTGATTTCGTCTCCAGTCAAAGTCTTTTCATCCGACATAAAGGTTATTTTGTAGGCCATACTCTTCTTGTTTTCGCCCAAAGCCTCATTTCTATACACATCAAACAATTGGACATCATAGAAAATTTTTCCACAAGAAGATTTGGTTGCTGACATAAGTTCAGCATTTGTGACCTTTTCATCCACCACAACAGCAATATCTCTCTCAACAGCCTGATATTTTGAAACTTCTTTTGTCTCATATTTCTTTTCTGGAAGTTGCACCAAATAATCGCAATCAAGTTCCGCATAGTAGACATCTTGACTGATATCATAATTTTTCAACACCAATTTGTGCAACTTACCAAACGAACCAATCTTTTTCCCGTCTTTTGCAATAATATCTGCGCTGACACCACTGTGCAAATATGGCTCAGACGAACGCTCAATCTTATATTCCAGAGAAGTCAAAACAAGAATATTCTCGACAATTCCCTTCAGTTTGAAGAAATCGAATCCATTTTCACAAACCGCAATAGAAAGACGATTGTTTTCAACAGGGAGTTCCGTCAAAGGCAAACTCTTTGGCAAATAAACCTTTCCAATCTCAAAAAGTCTCAAATCTTTGTTCCCGACAGAAAGGTTGTAAGTGATATCCAAAAGCAACGCGTGTGCCATAACTGTTCTTGCAGTCGACAAATCTTCACTTATTGGGTTTGCAATTTTAATCACCTTTCGTCTCTCGTCGCCCTCAGGAATCAACAACTTGTCGCACGCAGACGCACTATACAAAGAGTAATTTAGAGTCTCGTAGAAACCACTATCAACAAGCACATTTTTGAAGTTGTTTTCCATAACAAGTCTTGGTTCATATTGCCCGATTGTTGTTGCGGAATTTTCAAAAGCAACTCCTTCAACATCATTGTAGACATCATATCCGTAAATTCTTATAACTTCTTCTGCAATGTCGTTTTCATTCTTGATATCTTCTCTTATATATGGAGGAACGCATCTCAAAACATCTCCCTCAATTGTTGATTTGATGTCCAAGCCATTTAAAATCTTAAGCACTCTTTCTTTCGGAATGTCAACGCCCAAAATTTTGCAAACTCTTGAATAAGAAAGAGAAAGAGTTTCCGATTTTTCAAGCGTAACATCGGAATTTACGATATCAATAATTCCGTCAACAATTTCTCCACAACCAAGTTGGCAAACCAAGTGCAACGCACGCTTCAAGGCCGTGCTTGGAGAGTTTATGTTCACTCCTTTTTCATATCTTGCAGACGAATCCGTTCTAAGTCCAAACTTCTTTGCGGTCAGTCGCACGCTCTTTAAGTCAAACACAGCACACTCAAAAACAGTTTCCTTTGTGTCGTTGTTTATGCAAGAATTTGTTCCACCAATCACGCCCGCAATAACAACTGGCTTATCCTTATCCGAAATCACCATAACACTCTTGTCAAGATTGTAAGTGTTCCCGTTCAAAACCGCAATATTTTCATTTTCATTTGCCTGTCGAACAACAATTTTGTGTCCGTCAAGGTACTTATAGTCGAATGCGTGCATAGGCTGACCTTGCTCAACAAGCACATAGTTTGTGATGTCGACCATATTGTTGATAGGTTTGATACCAACCGCATTCAATCTGCTTCTTATCCAAAGCGGTGACCTTTCCAATTTGATATTTTTGATGTAGGACGCCATATATCTTGGGCAATTCTTCGTCAAAACCTCAACACTCACATAATCTTTAACATTTCCACCAACAGTTTTGTAAGAAATGTCCGCATTTTTAAACTTTTTGTCGAACATTGCACAAATTTCTCTTGCGATTCCCACAACGCTATTGCAATCTGGACGGTTTGGCGTAACATTGATATCAAATGTGACATCATTAAGCATCAAAGCGTCCTCAATCTTCTGCCCAACTTCAAAATCTTTTGGCAAAATCAAGATTCCATTGATTCCTGCTCCCTCAATATAATTCTCATCAATCCCCAATTCTTCTCCCGAGCAGAACATTCCGTCACTGGAAACTCCACGCATTGCGGTTGGTTTGATTTTCACACCATTTGCCAAATCTGCACCCTCAAGAGAAACAGGAACCAAAGCCCCCTCAAAGACATTTGTTGCAGAAGTAATTATCTGAACTTTTCTATCTTTCAAATCCACTTGGCACACAACAAGTTTGTCCGCGTTTGGATGTTTTTCAATTTTTGTTATTTTTCCGACATAAACATCGTGCAAGAACCTGTTTTGATAAATCACTTCCTCGACTTCAAAACCTGAATTTGTCAATTTTTCAGCCAAAACCTCAACTGAAATATCACTTAAATCAACGAAATCATTCAACCATTTATAAGAAACTTTCATTTCAAATCTCCAATTTAATTTTTATATTGTTTTGAAAAATATTTGAATAACACACAATATATAGCGTATTATGTATGCATACCACACAACATAATGCGTATTATGCAATATTATCTCATCTGTTTTAAGAACCTCATATCATTTCTGAAAAGGTATTTGATGTTTGGAATCTTGTTTGTAACCATAACACTTCTATCAATTCCAGGACCAAAAGCAAAACCAGAATACTTTTTGCTGTCAACGCCTGACATCTCCAAAATTCTTGGATTCACAATTCCACCCCCAAAGAATTCCGAAAAGCCTGTTCCCTTACACAAACTGCAACCTTTTCCTTGACACATTTGACAAGTCGCATCAATCTCAATGCTTGGCTCTGTGAATGGGAAGAACGCTGGACGAACTCTCATTTTGACATCTTTTCCATAGAGCCTGACAGCCATTTCTTTGACCATAATCATAAAGTCTTTCAAACTTACATTTTCATCGATGACCAACGCCTCAAATTGATTGAAGATTGGAGAATGGGAACTGTCATCATCATTTCGATAAACTCTTCCTGGGCAAACAATCTTGAAAGGAGGTTTCAAAGTCTCCATTGCGTGCACCTGTGCTGGAGAGGTGTGAGTCCTCATAAGAATGCTGTCTGTTATATAAAGCGAGTCCTGCATATCTCTTGCTGGGTGATTTTTTGGCACGTTCAACGCCTCAAAATTGTAATAATCCGTTTCAATTTCAGGCGTTTGAATGACAGTGAAACCCATTTCGACACACAAATCAATAAACTTATTGTTGAAACGAGTGAGCGGATGCAATGCCCCACGCTTAATTCCAGTGCTTGGCTCGGTTATGTCAATCTTCTCTTTTTCCATATCAGCAAGCAACTTTGCGTTTTCAAGTTCTGCCAACTTTTCAGAGAGAGCAATTTCCATTTTTTCTCTGACACTATTCGCCAAAATTCCAACTACTCTCCTCTCCTCAGGAGGAACATCTTTCATTCCTCTCAAAATTTGCGTAAGTTCTCCCGCTTTTCCAAGGTATTTCACCCTAATCTCATCCAAAACTTTCAAATCAGTTGCAGATGAGATTTCCTTGACGCCCTTGTTTTGAATTTCCTGCAATTTTTCTTTCATTTCCACTCCTTAAAGAATTTTTTAAGACTTTCCTTTAGATCAGTTCGGTGACAAATTAAAAAAATAACCGCCCCTGACATTAGGACGATTTTTGATCGTGGTACCACCTAACTTCTCATCTAAAAGATGACTTAATTTGCAAATTTACGCATTGCCGAGCGGTGTTTCCTACTCTCAAAGATTTCAGAACACGGCTAGAAAGTGAATTCAACACAAATATCATACCTGTTTTCAGCAACCACAGGCTCTCTGAATGAATTTCTGTGCATACTGGTCTTTCATCATCGCCTTTATAAACAACTTGATTTTATCATAATTCTCCCAATCAAGTCAACAATATACAAACAAAATTTTGAAATTCTGTCCATATTTGGTATAATATGAATATGAATGAATACGAAAAATACAAAATTCAAATCACACAAAATATGCAAACAATTTATTTTTGGCTGAAAAACAATGGTTTTTCGGAGCATCAAATAAAATTACTAAGGAAAAATCCAAAATCTTTCAAAGTCAATGGATCTTTTTGCAATATAAAACAAAAACTTGAGATTGGAGACACTCTCGAAGTTTTGAAAAACCCACAAAAAGCATCCGAAATTCCACTTTGTGATGGAGAAGTCGAAATTTTGTATGAAGATGATGAGTATCTTATTGTAAACAAACCTCACCTTCTCGCCTGCATCCCGACGCGTTCCCACATAAGTGACAACCTTGGCGGAAGAATTTGCAATTATATGAAAACAAGGCAAGAGAATTTTGTTTTGAGAATTGTCAATCGACTTGACAAAGACACCGCTGGAATCGTGGTGGTTGCAAAGGACATCAAATCATACAACAACCTCAAAAGTCTTGATAAAACATATTACGCACTTTGCGAAGGAACTTTTGAGCAAAAATCTTTCACCATAGACAAGCCAATTCTGACCATTTCTGCAAATGGAATAAATGAAATGCGAAGGGTTATTTCGGACAAAGGCAAACAAGCAATCACCCACGCCACAGTTTTGAAAGAATTTCAAAACTACTCACTTCTCAAAGTCAAACTCGAGACAGGCAGGACACACCAAATCAGAGTCCACCTCTCAAGTGAAGGACATCCACTGCTTGGCGATAGTCTATATTCAGAAAACACCTCTCAAAAATCGCACACTTTCCTACTCTTAAAAGAGGTCTCATTTTTTCATTACAAAACAGGCAAGAAAATCTCAATTGAAGTGCCTTTTCCAAACGATTGGTATGAATATATAAAATAAAAAACTCATCAATCAGATGAGTTTTTTTGGTTAGGTCAACTATTTGCAGGCTTTTGTTGAACTAGACTTTTTCCCACTGCAACAACTTGTTTTTGACTGTTGCTTTGAGGAACTCTTTTTTGAAGAAGAAACTGCTTCTCTGTCTGCTTCAACGTTTGAGTTTTTGTTAGCCTTATTTGCCGACTTCTTTCTACCAAACATAGTTTACCTCCCTTTTTCAAGGTCTGTCCAACCTTGTAATAGTATTTTGCGACAAATTTTGATATATATACATAAAAAATGCAATAATAAAGTATATTACTGCATTTTACACAATTTCTAACAAATTATTCAAAAACAGAAGCACGCCAAAAGGCTTGAAAAACTGAAAGATTACTTTTTCTCAGTCTTTTTCTTTCTCTTCTTATCTTCCTCGTCAAGAAGGTTGTAATACTCATCAAAAACATTGATCGCTGTTTTTTCATCAGTCTCAACCATCAAAACAGGTTCTTTCCCTTCCTGTTCGTCAACAAAGAAAACGATTGCCTCGTCGTCCTGAACATTTTCAATTTTGTCAACAGGCTTCAAAACACAATATATCTTTTCATTATAAGGAATGACCGCGATTTGCTCAAAAGTCAATCTTCTCCCAGTGTTGTCAATAAGCACAATAGGGTCCTTGTTGTCCTCGTCCAAGAGAATGTCGAGAATGTTTTCTTGTTGAGCCTCCTTCTCTGCTTGTTTAGACACTTCCTCAATTTGTTGAATCTTCTTCTTATCCATAAAATCTCTCCTTTATTTATTTGGATTTTCGTCAAGATAATTTTGCAATATTATTTGTGCGGAAACTTTGTCAAGGAGTTCCTTTCTCTTCTCCCACTTAATTCCCGCCTCTTTGAGATACTCCTCAGCCTCATAGGAGGTGTATCTTTCGTCCTGAAAGCAAACCTCAACCCCTGCGATTTTGGAAAGTCGCTCTGCAAACCCCTTCACAACCTGCGACATTTCGCTTTCGGAGCCGTCCGCATTGAGAGGCAACCCAAAAACAACCTTGTCCACAGATTTTTCTTTGATAAGATTTGCAAAATATTCCAAGTCGCTCTCTTCGCCCTGAGATTTTCTTATGTGGTCAGCAGAAGCGATTGTTGAGGACAAATCTGAGAACGCCACACCAATTCTTGCCTTTCCATAATCCAATCCCATTTTTCTCGAATATTGCATTTTATCACCATTCTTATTTTATCTCAATTTGACATATTAGTCAATCAATTTGCCAAGAAAAATAAATTCCTCACTTACATTCAAACAAATTTTTCCCGCTTGAAACTGAGACTGTGAGAGACACTTTAAACTGACAGACATTTTCCATACAATCGACCAAAATTTTCTTTATCTGTGCAACCTCTTCTTTCGGAGAGTCGATGATAAGTTCGTCGTGCACCTGCAAGATTAGGTGACTTTTCATCCCCTTAAGCCTATCAAAAACCTTCACCATAGCCATTTTGATGATGTCCGAAGCGGTTCCTTGCAACGGCATATTCATTGCGACTCGTTCTCCAAATTTTCTCACATTTGCGTTTGAAGATTTAATCTCTGGAATATGTCTAATTCTTCCAAAATAAGACCTAATAAAGCCATTTTTCTTTGCAAATTCGACATTTTCATTCATAAAGTTCTTAATCTTTGGATACTTAACAAAATAACTGTCGATATATTTTTTCGCTCGATTTACAGATGTTTTGATGTTTTGAGACAAACCGAAATCGCTTATGCCATAAATTATCCCAAAATTCACCGCTTTTGCATCCCTTCTCTGAGCAGGCGTAACCTCATCAATCGGAACGCCGAAGATTTCGCTTGCGGTCTTTGTGTGAATGTCGACTCCGTTTTTGTAAGCCTCAATCATTTCGTGTTCGTCCGCCAAATTTGCAAGCAAACGGAGTTCAATCTGACTGTAATCTGCAGAGATAATCTCCCCGTCAGCATATTTTGATACGAAGATTTTGCGAAGATTTTTCCCTTCTTCATCTCTTGTCGGGATGTTTTGCATATTTGGCTCAGAACTTGAAAGTCTGCCAGTTGAAGTCAAGGTTTGGTTGAAAATCGTGTGCACAACATTCCCAGTTGTTTTGCAAATATTTTGGTAAACTGAAACATAAGTGCTGACCAATTTGCTAACCTTTCGGTATTGAATGATATACTCAACGATCTCGTGTTGCCACTTTATGTCTTCAAGGACATCGGAATTTGTCGAGCGTTTTTTGTTGTTGAAAGATTTCAAACCCAGTTTGTCAAACAAAACCTCTGCCACCTGCTTCGGCGAGTTTATATTGAACTGTCCTCCCGCAAGTTCGTAAATTTTCTCGGTCAAACCACCAAGTTGAGCGTTGTATTTTTCAGACAAAGAGTCAAGCATTTGCTCATCAATCTTAAACCCTTCCTCTTCCATACCAACCAAAACCTCGACAAGCGGAATCTCGACTTCATTATAAAGTTTCAAAACCCCCATTTTCTCCATTTCAGCCAGCAACTCATCTTTCATAGAGACATACTCAAAAATTTGCGGTTTTTCTGACTTTGCAAGACCAGCATAAAGCATATACTCAGCAATATCAATGTCAAAAAAGTTCCTAAGTTTTATGCCGTGTTTTCGCAAAATCTTGATATCTTCTTTTGATGCATAGGTGATTTTCAATATGTTTTCATTTTCAAAAATTGGTTTAAACTTTTGCAAAACCTCATCGAAATCTAAAACATCAGAAAACAAATCAATCTCTTTTTTGACGAAGTAAGAATTTTCGCCCCCAGCAAAAAATTGCAAATCTTTAAGGTCATAAGCAAACACGAGCCCGACTGACTTTGCAAAATTCTCCACCATAGAAATGTTTTCAAATTGAACAGTCGGCAAATTGGCAATTTTGGATTTTGTTCCTTCTTCAAAAATATCCTTTCTGCCAGTCAAACTTCTGAAACTCCAATCCTCAAAAAAATCTTTCACTTTTTGCGAAAATGGGAATTGGTATTTGCAATTTTTAAGAGAAAAATCAATGTCGCAATCAGTTTTTATTGTCGCCAACTGTTTTGACATATAAGCATTTTCTTTTTCAGATGCAAGTTTTTCCTTAAGTTTCCCCGAAATCTCATCAATGTGACCATACACGCCGTCCAAATCGGAATACTTTTCAAGAAGAGACAAAGCGGTCTTTTCTCCCACTCCTTTCACTCCTGGGATATTATCCGAAGAGTCTCCCATAAGAGCCTTCAGGTCAATTATTCCACTCGGCTTCAAACCAAACTTCTCAAAGAGTGCTTTTTCGTCAAATCTTTCGATCTCCGTCACTCCCTTTCTCGTAAGCCAAACCTCAGTGTTGTCTGAGATGAGTTGCAACAAATCTCTGTCTCCCGAGACCAAAATATTTTGCACCCCCGACAAATTTGAAATCGTGCCAATGATATCATCAGCCTCAATGCCTGCAAATTCAAAAGTCTTAATTCCCATATCAGAGAGCATTTGCTTGATAACACCAAACTGAAGAATCAAATCTTCTGGAGTCTCCTTTCGAGTGCCCTTGTAATCAGCATAAATCTCATTTCTGAAAGTCTTTCTTGCGTGGTCAAAAGCAACAGCGATGTAGTCTGGTTTTTGCTCCACAATCAGTTTTGTAATCAAATTTGCAAAACCAAAAACAGCACCCGAAGGTTGTTTTTTCCTATTAGTTAAATAGGGCATCGCATAGAACGCCCTATTTGCCAAACTATTCCCGTCAATAACAATAAATTTTTCCACTCAGTCCTCTCAAAAGTCCTCAGGACAACATTGTTTTAAAGCAGTTCACAACAGCCTCGGCACTCTCTCCATCTCCACCAAACAATTTGAAGAAGAAGTCTGGAACAATCATAACAATGATGTAGATTACGATTGCCAAAATCAAGAGAATGAAGAATGCGGTCTTGAGCGGACTTCCAGCGAAGTTGACAAGTGCAAATGCAAAGATGATTGCGACACCACCAAAGTTTACGATGATGTCAAAGACTTCTTGAAACCAACCCATATTTGGATTCCAATCTGTTTCGGCAATGACGATGTTCAATGCCAAGAACACAATATAGATTATGGACAAAATCGACAAAATAGTGTAAAGAACTTTTTTCATATCTCCTCCTTATTTTTCCCATTCTAACATATTTTGTATCAATTTTCAAGCAAATATATTGAATTTTATAGTTTTCTTAAAAATTTAAATATAACACCCAAAACATACAAGACTTTTTACAAGCAATCGAAAAACATTAAGAAATTTGTATTTAAAACACTTATGGAAAAATGCAAAACCACCCTTTAAAATTTGATGTGAAAATTTTGGTAAAAATTTCGGTTCAGAAATAAAAAATAGACCAAAATTCATTGGTCTATTCTTGTTTATATTTATACATATTGTTGCATATTTATTCTTGCATATCTTCCTGACTCTCATTGGATTCATCGCTTTCACCATTATCATCATCTCCGTCATCATTTTTCATATTGACGATTCCAAAGACAACAAGCATACCAGCCACAGCCATCACACAATCTTCAACAATTTGGTTTTTGATTGAAAAGCCGAAAGCGTTTCCAAAGGCATTCAAAAGTATCACAAGTCCAGCAGAAAAACTTACCCAAAAATTGTAATCTTTAAGTCTTTTCAAAAGTTTTTTAAAGAAATTCTTCATCGTCATCACCACTTTTTAAAAACTCTTTGATATCACTCAAATCGTGTTTGACATCATCAAGCACCTTGAGTGAAGTTGTAAGTTGTTCTATCGTTTGTTGATATTTCTTTTCTCTTTTGGAACTATCTTTAAGTTGATACAAAAAGAGCCAAACAAACAAAACTGCAAAAACGCCATTGCTAATCACAATACTTAATATATCATTCCAAACATCCATTTTTCCTCCCAAGTTTGGTGATGTAAGAGAGCAAATTCTTCTTACACCTAAAATCTCCATTCTTATAAAAAGACTTTTTCACAAAAAACTTGGTCATATCACAATAAACAATTTTCACGATAAAACATCAAAAACAACAACAGGTTTTCTTATTTCACAATTTTCTTCTTCGGTTTTAAAAATGAACTTAAATTGCTTCCCAAAGACACAAAATTGAATACGTTGTTCATTTTCTTTGCCAAAAATCTTGTAAGTTTTGCTTTCCTCGTCGGAAATTACCTCAACTTCAATATCATATTTTGTTGTGAGAATAATCTCCTTAATTTTTTTACGCTTTCCATATTCTCCCAAATCTGTGTAGGCTGATTGCCAAAATTTTTTGTTAATAGTTGTGAAAACTTTTCCTGAATAATTCAACTCTCCAACTTTTTGCTTGTTTGAATTGTAAAAGCAGGCACACAGTTTGTTCATAAACGGCGTGTCAATCGCAAGCAGATCTCTGACATCAACACCCCTAAGAATATTCACAGTGTCCTTGTCCAAGTCAAACTCAAAAAGCACATTGTTCACATATGTTGAACTTTCACACCCCACAGTCTGCCCATCTTGGAAATTGCATTTTGTTGCGAGATAATACTTTCCATTCAAGCAAGCCGAGGTGCAATTTGTATTGTCAAAATTTTTGATGTAATCATCATAAGAGTCAAAAATTTTTGTCACAGAACTTCCGTTGAATCTATATAGTCCATCTCTTGTCGCAAAGACAACAACATCATTGCAAACGCACACAGACTCCTCAAAAATTTTTGAAGAGGATGTGTAAAGATGAGTGAAGGAAAAACTGCTTTTTGATGAATATAGAGAAATTTTGGTTATCCCATATTCTCTGAATAAATATACATAATCATTGAATGAAATCAGTTTGGTGAACGAACCTCTTTCATCAAGAAATTCAATGGTGGAACTCTGCTCATCGTCCCACTCTGTTAGGTTTAGATTTGTCGTGTAAACAAGAGTGTTTCGGTTTGTATTTGTGATCCCAAAAAAGTTGTCATAGTGCACAACGCAGGAAATAATTGGAGGCACATTGTCATAAATCGCATCGGTCGTGTAAGACAAATAGACCATTCCCTCTTGAGAGAAAAATATGGATGAGTCCTCATTGTCTATCCTATAATTCCTTCCAAATGTGGGTTTGCTTTGAAGCCTGATACAGCGTTTCCAAATGAACCCTTCAAACTCGTCTGGCAAAATGACGCCCCACAAAACATTGTCCTCATCAATCAACAGAAGTTGATAATAATACTTGTCCGTGTTGGTGTTGAACCACCTGTCAAGCCATAAATTGTGAATCTCATCCATTGACGCACCAAAATTTATGGTGTGAGTCGTCTCGAGGTCATCCAAAGTCGCAGGGACTTTCAAATCTTCAAATCCCAAACCAGTCTTGAGTGCTCCGTCTGAAAATGTCAAATTGTAAGCATTTTTGCAGACATTTGCATCCAAGATGCTGTCGTCCTTGTCGGTCTCCACGCCATTTTGAAAAACAGAAAAGACCAAATCTTTTTCTTTTACTGTGCGATGTTTTTTCTTGTTTTTATAGAAAATCACAAGAAACTCCTTTTTGGAAGCCTGTGCTCCCCACGCTTGCGTGAAAGAACAAACAAACTCTCCTTAAATCTCTCCTCCCAAATTTCCGCGTCGTCACTTACGCCACTGACAAGCAAAAATTCGCTCGCAATGCCATAAGCATAAACTCTTGCTGATAGTCCATTGAAAAACTCAACCGTGTCAGTAAGTTCCATATCTTCTGGAACATAACTATACACGATTGTCTTTGCCGACCCGTCAACTTCAATGAAACTTGGAAAATTTTTGAAAGAAAGACTGAAACCAAACTTACTCTTGACCTCATAAACATTCACAACTTGTTCTGACAAAGCCGAAAAGAAAATCTTCCCGTCAACAACCTGCACTTCTTCCCTTTTCAAAAATGGCAAATAATCACTTGCGATTTCTTGATTGACCAAATTGAAGCAAGATAAAAGCGTTTGTTGTTTTGCATTTTCCGCATCATTCAAATCTTCGGAAGATGAGATTTTTCCCGCCAACTCTTTTTCACCAATAAATTCACACGCCAAAATCAAAATCTCTTTAACCGTCATAAAAACTCTCCTTAAAGGCTTTTATTGTGGTTGATATGAGAGTTTTCCTGTTCCTTTCGTTCTCTTTTTCCATTTCCTGAAAAAATTTGTCACTGTTTTGCACCCTTGTTTTAAGCGTCAAACAAACCATTCTCTCATCAATTTCGTCGAATGGAAATGTCAAACAATAGGAATTTGAGAATTGAGATTTGTTGTGAAGTTCAAATTTTTTCTTATCGATATCAAACACAACAAAATAGTCTTTGTCAATGCTTCTAAGCCTTTCAATTATCCCAAGGCAATCACTATCAACCACAAAAAACCTTTTCATAAATTAACCCCTATTACTCGCCAGTAGGAATAGTGGTTGGAATACTCTTGCAGTAAGCAACCCCATTTGGTTTTTGACAGATGAGTTCTGTGTATTTAACCAAAGTTGCAGAATAAGCAGGTTTTGTTGCGTTTTGTCTAAGAACTCTACCACTTTCGTCCTCAAGCCATTTCCAATCTCCAAGTTCATAGAAAGCAAAGTCGTTTGTGTTGAGGAAATAACATTCATCTGCTTTGATTTGGCTTGTTGGAACGATTGGAGTTCCGAAGTGAGTCAAAACTTTCATTCCGTCTTCCAAAGTTGTGTATTCGATGTTCTTTTTATACAGAGTGAGGTATCTTTGGTAAACACGCTTAAGTTCGTATGAGCAGTTGATAAAGTTTACATTTGTTCCGTTCATTTCAAGATCATCGATTATCTTCTGAACATAATCTTCATCAAAAGCATCTCCTGTTTTTCCTGTGTAAGTCTTTGCGTTCATAATTGGATAATCAGATTTCTTAACGCCATACAAAGTGGTGTTGTTCACAATGCCACGAAGTCCGATTATTTCGTTGTCTTTTGAGTTGTGAGCGTAGAGTTTGTAACCAGTTGTCAAAGTCACAGACTCTGGCAATGTGCCAAGAGTGATAACTTTTGTCGACTTATTCACATCCTTAACCGCAATGTTTGAAGCCACCAAAGTCTCTCCGTTGTAGATATCCACAAACATCCCTGGAGCAACAGCATCAACATAATCAATAGTTGCGTTTGTGCTGTCCATTGTCACAGTTGCAAGACAGCCTGTTCCGTCTCCGTAAATCATTCTGGAAAGATTGAAAATGCTCGCTTTCAAAAGGCTGTCCATTCCGTCTTGAAGAAGGTTCACAAAAGAGTTTACATCAGAAGAGGAGCATCTGATAGCCTTGTCACTGATTTCAAATCTTCCATAAAGGTTTTTGAGCGGTGCAACAAATGAAAGGTATGGTGTGTCAACGCCTTCTGGAAGTTCGCTTGTTTCGCTTCCAGCCATAATTCCGCCGTTGATTCCGATTGGTGCAACCACCTTGACTTCTTTTCCAACAATATTTCTTGTGCTTCTTTTTATTCTGCTGAAAAGTGGGTTTGTTTTTGTGTTGATTTGATCTGCAATAACACCCAAATAGACATCTTTAAGCACATTTTCAGCACTTGATAATGTAATCATTCATTTCTCCTTTTTTTTAGGTCAGAAAAACTACTTAAGAAGAGAAATGGCGATTTGTTTTGCCTTTTCAAATGAATCTGGTTTCTGAGTGACAACTTCTGCCACTCTTTCACCAGTTTCACTTGACATAACAAAAGGCGTTTTGTTTTGTGCCAAATCTTTCATATAGTTTTCGATGACCAAATTTTTGATTTCTTCGTCTTTTAAGATTAAATTTTGAACCATAGGTTCGTTTGCTTTGTTTGAACTTCGTAGTTTTTCATAAAGCATACCAGCCCAAACAGTGTCAAAAGGTCTCTTTTGCATTTTTATTTCGTCATCGGCAAACACTTTTGCCTTGATTTCATCTGCATAAGAGTATGCTTCCTGATTTTCCAAAAGGAATGCCTTAAATTCTTCGTTTAACTGCTCATCAGTTGGAAGTGGCACTTTTTCTTTTTCAATCTCAGCGAGTTTTTGACATTTTTTGGTAAATTCTGATTGTAAACTGTTGTAAGCACGATATAAGTCATCAACACTCTTAAATTTTCCAATGGGAACGCCCCTTTCTGCTTCACTTTGTTCGTCCTCAGCCACAGTTTGTTCAGAACTTTCCACTGGGGAGTCTGCTTGAACTTCAGATTGTTCCCCAAAAACTTCATCTTTTTCTTCCATAATTTTCTCCTTTAAACTTCTTGTAAAGATTTTTGTTTTTCTTTGTGACTTCTTATATGTTCCAAGAAGATTTTCTCAACTTTTTCATCAACCTCGCCTGCGTAAATCACCTTGAGCATATAAGCAATATGTTGCGTCAAATGAATTTCGTCATCGTCAATCTCTTTGACGGAGACAGCCTGTCCTTGTGACATATTGTTGTTTTCTTGGTCGGCATTTTTAATGTGCAAATCGGTCAAATCCACAGAATTTTCCCAAGTGCCAAAACCGATGTTTTCCAAAATCTTCGCTTTCATTGAATTTGAAATTTTTCCATTTTCATCGCAAAGCAAATTTTTGTCGAGAAGTTGGAAAATCATATCACGCCTTTGTGTCAAGGTCTCATTGCTCTCACTTTCGGTGTCAAACTGAACATCGTCGCTTGACAGGTCGCTTCCCTTGAAGTAAAAGACATCAAGTTTTCCATTCTCTCCGACAATCTTCAAAAGTCTTGGGAAAACAGCAAACTGTTTGTAGAGCCTCAAAATTTGTTTTGCCATAGTCTTGATTGCATTTTTGATACTGTCGGTCGTAAATTTCAAACGAGTCTCATTTTCATCAATCAAAAGTTCGAGAGCAACTCCACTCAAACTTGCCGACACATTTTCCATTGTCCCGATTTCGCTTGTGCCACTCAATGTGGTAAATTCCGTCAGAAGCCTGTCCTCTTCCTTCTCAAAATCTGTCGGAACGCTTTCTCCGCCCAAAAATTCTGGAGGAGTTGCACCTTGTCTGTAAACCAAGATTTTTCCTGGAGCAAGTCCCTCTTCCTCCAAATTTTCAATGTCCACGCTTCCGTCCTCAACCGCCAAAACTCCAAGTGTCAAACGGTTTATATATTCGTGCTTGCGGTTTTTGACAGCATTGTAAGCCCTTTGGACTGGGATGAGCCTTGAAATCATACTCACACCCCAGAAATTCCCAACTTCCTCATTGCAAATTTGTCTGACAAATGGGAAGTCACGCTTGCCGTCGACGCCGTTTACATAAGGTAGTTCGCCGTCATAGACCAGATTTTCGCCTGCGACAATTATCAGTCTGCCATTTGGATATTCAGCGTTTGGTCTGACATATTTCTCAAGCACAATTGCGCTGTCTTTTCGCACGGTCTCCACAAGTTTTGTCGTGTGACCAGAAATTCCAAGCCCACCAAGAGTCGATGTTGTGCCGTCAAGTGAATAAACATTTATGTCTTTTCCTTCGACCTCAACTCCATACATCTGTTTGATTTGCGAGATGGAATAAACCCTTGCGTGTATTATGCTTTGGCACTCATCAAGATTTTCGTGAGTTGCACTGTCTGGGTAAATTTCAAAAGGTGAGCAAACCGAGATGTCGACCTCTCCTGACTTAATCTTCTTTCCGTCGTCCTCAATTGCCACAACTTGCCCAAGGTTTGGATTCCAAGAAATCTTGTAAAAACTTGTGCCACAAATCTCACTCCATTTGGTTGCTTGGTTGATTTTCGTCATAATGTTGCACTTGTTTGAAGTGACATCAAGCACTTTTTTGCCGACCTTTGCCGTGTAAATGTCTTGTTCCTCGTTTGTTGCTGGACAAATCATCATCTTTGGCTTTATCTTCGACAATTTTGAAAGCCTGATGTCAATAATTGGTGCAATGTGGTTGAAAACCTCCCGCTCTTGCCAAAAATATTCTCTATCAACATCTCTGACAAATCCGCCATAACCAACATCACAATATTGATTTCCCATATAAAAATTCATATTGAGTTGCCATTGGCTGTCAAAAGGTTTCCTTTCCTGACACCTTTTTGCATAATCTTCAAGCGTCTCTTTGACAATGTCATTTTTCGATTTTTTCATCTCTCCTCCTTTTGTTTTTGAATGGTGCGTCGATAGATTTTGGCACACAAGTTTTTGAAAAACACTCAAACATCTTTTTCATACAATCTTCACAAAAGACCAAATCACGCCTAATGAAGCCTTTTGTGCTGAAACTGTATTTTGCCAAATTTTTGCACCCGTAGAAATCGCACATTTGTTGCTGTTTACAGATTTGCATTTTCATCTTTTTTCTCCTTTTCCTTTAAAAGTTGCAACAACCTCTCTTTCTCTTTTTCCAACTGTTCGTCGGTCATATTTGAGATGTCGTCATCGCAGAGAGAACTTTGTTCAAGCAAAAATCTAAGTGCTGAAACATCTGGAGGGTTGAATTTCTTTGTAACTTTTCTTTTTGAGAGAACCGCATTGCCTTTCTCGTCGGTCACATATTCCTCAACAATCTCGTCACACTCAAATCCAATCGCACGCTTCAAGAGTGCATTTTTGATTTCTTCCTCGTCCATAACTCTCCTTTTCGCAACTTTTGCAGGCATTTTAAAATTAAAAGTTTGTTATTGCAAGAAAAGGTGACACCAAATTTATGGGAAAATTCTTTCGAGGTCGATTAACAAAAATCAAAGGTAAAAATAGAATGATATTGTAGGGCAGAAGAACTTCTTGCCCGTCAGAAAGGGAAAAATGAACAATATCTTATCATTTAAAAATGTAAACTATTTTTATCAAACAAAAAACGACGAAATTTTCGCTTTAAACGATGTAAACTTTGATATAGAAAAAGAGAGTTTCACTTCGCTTGTCGGACCGAGTGGTTGCGGAAAGACGACCATACTTTCTCTAACCGCTGGACTTTTGAAACCCTCCTCTGGAGAAATTCTTTTGGACGGAGAGAAGAAAATTGACACAAAAAAAATAGGGTATATGTTCCAAAGGGACCACCTGTTTGAGTGGCGAACCGTTTGGAAAAACATAACCCTAGGACTTGAAATTCAAAGACCAAAAGACAAGGAAGAAAAACTTAAAAAGTCAGAGGAACTTCTGAAAAAATATGATTTATATGCATTCAAGGACAAAAAACCAAGGAATTTGAGCGGTGGAATGAGACAGAGAGTGGCACTTATCCGCACTCTCGCCCTCGAGCCACAACTGCTTCTTCTTGACGAACCTTTTTCCGCCTTGGACTATCAAACGCGACTGTCTGTCTGCGATGATGTTTATTCAATCATAAAGAGTGAAAAGAAGACGGCACTGCTTGTCACACACGACATCTCTGAGGCAATTTCAATGTCGGATAAAATCATTGTTTTGTCCGCCCGCCCTGCCACGGTTAAAGACCAGATTATGCCAAATCTTGAAGAGGAGACGCCACTCAAACGCCGAGAGAACAGAAGATTTTCAGCCCTTTTTGACTGCTTATGGAGAGAACTTACAAATGAAAACCAAAAAAATCAATAGCAAAACATTTTCAAAAACCCATTACCAATACATCAAAAAACTAAAGCGCGACAAATTTCTGATAATCTTTTTCAGAATTTTTGTTTTAGTTGCGTTTTTGGGGCTTTGGGAACTTTTGACATATCTTGGAGTGCTTGACGCATTCTTTGTCAGTTCCCCTTCAAGAATCGTCAAACAAATCATCGCACTCGCCCAAGACGGAACGCTTTTGCATCACAGTTGGGTGACGCTGTATGAGACATTGATTGGATTTTTGATAGCAACAGTGCTTGGATATTTGATTGCAGTGCTTTTGTGGTGGAACGAAAAAGTGCGAAAAGTTTTCGAGCCATACATCGTCGTGCTGAACTCTCTTCCAAAAATCGCACTCGGCCCAGTGATAATTCTTTGGGTTGGCTCAGGAACAAAAGCAATCGTGCTTATGTGCATTTTGATTTGCATCGTCATCACCACAATGAGTATGCTTTCTGCATTTTTGTCAGTCGAAGAAGGAAAGGTGTTGCTTCTCAAATCAATGAACGCAAACAAATTTCAAATTCTGTTTAAACTCGTGCTCCCTCATTCAATGCCAGAATTTATTTCCGTGTTGAAGATAAATGTCGGAATGAGTTGGGTCGGAAGCATTATGGGTGAATATTTGACAAGTAAAGCAGGACTTGGATACCTGATTGTCTATGGTGGGCAGATTTTCAAAATTGACTTGGTTATGGCGTCAACTGCCATTTTGTGTGTGCTTGCGTTTGGAATGTATTATCTTGTCAGTCTTCTCGAGAAAAAATACCGAAAATAAAATAATAATTATTCCAAAAATGCTACAAATCGGATATAAAAAAGAAATAATTTCGGAAAAGCCTATACTGCTGATAATAAACGGCAGAAAAACCGACAGAAAAATACAAAATAAATTATTTTTTATATAATTTTTCAAGGTATTATTTATTGTAAATAAAAGCGAAAATAATGTCGTAAAACAGCCTATTAAAATGACAAAATATTCAAAAATAAACAATATTCTATTATCTTTGACGATATCCAAAATAGGCATCTCACCACTGAAACTGTTTGGGTTCTTCTGCAGTATAACATTGCAAATCATCAAAAACCCAAAGAGCATCAAAGAAGAAAACAAACTTGCAAAAAAAGTTTGTTTTTTATTTAGTTTTTCTCCCATTTTTGCCAAAACAAAAACACTCATCGACACATTGAGAGAAACATAAAGTGGAGCATAAATGATTCCTGCCCAAGCAAAACTTCCACTGGAACTTCCGTCTCCTTTTCCGAGCGAAAAGATTATGACAATGAGGAAGATGACGGAAAAGATTGGCGTAAGCACAGCATTTGCCCTCTCAAGTCCACCAATTCCCTTTGCCGTGACAAACAAACTCACAAGAAGAAGCATCACCACAAGGAAATAATAAACCCCACTGTCAAAGTACCCAAACAAATTTTTTATTCCCGCAAACATCGACGCACAAAAGACAATGGAGATTGCCAAAATCAAAAAATTCAGCCACTTGTTTTTTTGAATAAACTCTCCCACTTTACTTCCATGACGTAGGAAATAATAAAAGGCGAAAAACATCAACACGCTCGCAAGAGTGATGTAAAGATAAGACAACGCACCAAACCTACTGAAAAAAACGACAATCTCATTCCCACTCAGAAAGCCAGAGCCGACCACCGTTCCAAAGATAAGTGAGACCGCGACAAAAACCTTAATCATAACATAAATATATTTTTCTGTTTGTCCAAAAATTCAAAAATGTAATATTTTGAACGATTTTCAACATCCTAATTCTATGAAAAAATCTATCCCATTTTACACTTTCATACTTCTTCTTTCGATGTGTGTTTTTTCTGTGCTTTTGCCATATCCAATTTTTTCTAGATACACAAATTCGACTGAAAGCCAAATCAGCAAAGCGAGCAATTATCACGAGACAGAGGTGGAGCAAACCGACCCCGCAGGCAATCTTGTTCTTGACATAAATTGGAGCGACGGCATAAACAATTTGCTTGAAATTGGCAGTTCTTATGAACTCTACGATTTTTCCACCTCCCAATATTTCTCCGTGACCCGCATTGGTGGAAACGCCCACGCGGACATTGTGCCGACCTCAGAAGAAGATTATTTGTTCATAAAAGAAAATCTATCAGACAGCAAATGCGTTCCTGTGGTGCTTGTCTACAATTCAACCACCATAATTCCCGCCAGTCTCTCCCCGTATATGCACGGGTATTCAGACCTAGACGGGACTTATTTCGGACACTACTGCCTGCACTTCAAAAACTCACAAATGCACTCGACAAAAACGATTGACACTTGTCATCAAAAAGCAATCAAAGAGGCAAAAAAGCAAGCAAACACAGTTTTTGATGATTAAAATTGAAAATAAAACAAAATTCCAGCCAACCATTTTTCAAAAAAAAAGATAGTGAAAAATCTCTCTCACTATCCTTATTTTTTACCTGATAAAATGTCTGCCCAAACTTTATTTTCCTTCCGTTTTTCCGTTGTTTCTCTGCATACCTCTTCTGCCAGAGATGAGCGGAGTCTCAGATTCCGCTTTTTGTGGTTTTTGAACATTCTCAAAGTATGCCTTATAACCTGTCGTCCTTGACTCAACACACTCTTCTCTCAAGATATCAAGATGTTTTTCTTTATTTGAAATGACTTCTTCCAGAGCCTCTTCAGCAATCTTTCTTTCTGTCTCAGTCTGATAACTGCTCATATTTGTTAGGTGTCTTGCAACTCCAACAATTCTTCCCAAATGTTGAAAATCTCTTTCAGTTTTGTTTGATTTTATGTAATTGTTATACGCCTGCACCACCATCAACTGCAATCCTGGATTTAATACTGGAGTGAACGACTCAAAATTGTCACTTTCCGACCTTTTCATCGTGACAACCATTGCAAGAAGTTCTGGTGGCAAATCATTCAAAACATAATCTTCCGCCTGCTGACGAATCCCAATCGCCATATCATATTTGTTGTGTGGATTCAAACCATTTGACTGTAGCATACCATCGCAAAATGGAATTGCTCTTGTGTCGGCTCTGTCATTTGTCAAAGCCATAACCACACTTTTCTTGCTTTCGCACTCTTTCCGATTGAGCCAGGCATAATCTCTGCCATTGATGTTAACCAGATTCTTCAAGCCTCTGACAACTCTGACATTTCCACCATCTTTCATTTCCGCCTCGGCGTCCGCCACTTTGACATTCTTGACCAAATCACATTTTGGGTCATAAACCATAAAAGTCACAACACGCAAAGCAGCATTTGGCACTCTTGATGAAAGAAAATCGAGATAACCCTCTCCAAACGCATAAAGAATCTGCGGGTCATAACTTGCCCTTTCAGGTTCGCCAACTTTACAGGAACTGCTGAGTGGGAAACAAGTTCTGTTGTTTGCGTTTCGATAAATACGATTTTCCCAAACCGACTCATTCAAAGCATCATCGGTCAACTTCATACTCAAACAAACTTTTTGGTCAGAATTCCAAATTTTGTCATACATAGAGACGGACATCAACCCAGCCTTCTCACAAACAATTTTTTCACCATTTTCATTCACATTAGTTTCCATTTTTCCTCCCCTGTGGCGAAAATAAAATTCTTTCACCGCCATCATTTCTTAAAACCAATTTTACCATACTTTGCGCTAAATTTCAAGAGGGAATTTGACATTATTTTTCCAATGCTTTCCTTTTAATTTTGACTTTTTCCAAAAATAAAAAAGAGCGAACATTTACTCGCCCTTTCCTGTATTTTTGTTCACATTTTAAATTATTCACCAACACTTTCTTCAAATTCACTAAAATCTGGGAACTCAATCATATTTATTGCGGTTGCAGAATATGTCCAACTCTCAACTGGTTCATAGTCTACATATTGAGTGCTTGTTGAGGTGACTGATTTAAGTTGACCATCCTCAAAAACAATAACAACTTCTTTGTTTGTCCCCTCATCTTCTGACTCTTTATCTAAGATGTTGAAAGTAACATCATCACCAGAAATTGTTTTATTGACAGTAAGTGTATGTCCACTTTCTGGATCTGTCAAGATAAACGCAAAGTTTTCAATTAGATAATATTCCAAATTTCTTGCATAATCTAACACTTCATCTACGCCATCAACCTCAGTTGGTGAAGTTGCGAAATAGTAAGCATATTGCATATTTGATAAAGCCAATTCTGCATCTTCCGCACTTAATTTCACTTTTTCAACACTTGCCTCTTGACCTTCATCTGCTGTTTGTGTTTCTGTTTGCTTATAAACTTCACCATCCACACAATAGGTTGTCACAACATTTCCACTCTCTTGCGAAATCATAATTGCATTGATATAGACTCCATCTGGAAGCAAAGAAATTTCAAAATCTCCTGAAACTCCTTTAAATCCTTTCATTGTGGTTGAAACTCCGTCGGTTCTCATATATTCAAAAACTTCAATAAGCGAAGACTGGCTGGTCACAGGCTGAGAAGTGCTTGGGTCTGTTGATTCAGTCTTTTTCTCCTCTCCACAAGCAGACAAGCCAAGTGTTCCAACCGCCATTGTGGCAACAGTTAATGCCGAAATCCCAAGAATTTTTCCAAATTTTTTCATATTTTCCTCCTTTTCTTTCTTAATATAACAAAATTACCCACCCGCATGTCAAACAAAATTTTTAAATTTTACAAAATTTTTTTAAATTGTTCATAATTTAAAATCAAAAAAAGAGTGGTAATATTTCCCAAAAAGTGCAACAAAAAAAGAGCGGTAGATTACTCGCCCTTTCCCGTGTTTTTGTTTGCTTGTTTTGGTGAACTTTTTACCTCAGCATTTTCCGCCTTGTCCGTTTCTGCCACCCTTTCTTCTTTGGTGATATCTGCACCTTTCGATCGTAAATGTGCAACAGCCCCCTCTATATCATCGATGTAGCGGAAACCAAATATCATACTATTCAATGCATTTATGGAACTGCACTTTTCGGTACCTTTTATAATGTATCCTTTGTAATGCAATGCTGTTTTATCGTCAAAAGCATGCTTTCCTGTTATTATCACACTTGTTGGGATTTCAATATTAGTCAAACCAGTTTCTTTAAACGCAAAATCTCCAATCTCTTTCAAAGTACTTGGCAATTTAATGCTTGTTAGTTTTTCGCAACTTTGAAATGCTTCTTCTCCTATTTCTTCCACACCTTCTGGAATTTCAATGCTAGTCAAACCAGTTGCTTTAAAAACTCCATCTCTAATTTCTTTCAAAGTACTTGGCAATTTGACGCTTGTAAGGTTTTTACAACCCCGAAATGCTTTATCATCAATACTTTCCACACCTTCTGGGATTTCAATGCTGATTACGCTTGTTTCAGCAAAAGCAATTTTCTCAATCTTCTTCAAAGCACTTGGGAGTTTAACTCTTGTTAGTTTTTCGCAATCATGAAATGCTCCAACTCCTATTTCTTCCACACCTTCTGGAATTTCAATGCTCGTTACGCTTGCTTCAGAAAAAGCACAGTCCCCAATCTTCTTCAAAGTACTTGGGAATTTAACACTTGTAAGATTATAACAAAGGCCAAATGCTCCATCTCCTATTTCTTCCACACCTTCTGGGATTTCAACGCAGGTTAACCCTGAACAAGAAAAAGCACTTTTCCTAATCTTCTTCAAAGTACTTGGGAGTTTAACACTTGTTAGTTTTTTGCAACCATGAAATGCCCATGCTCCTATTATTTCCACACCTTCCCAAAATTCATTTGGATTTGTTTCCAACAATTCCAAATCTTCTTTTATTACCCAAGAAAGCCAACCATTTTCTTTTATCATAAAATCCCCTCCGTTTTTCTTGAAAAGAGTATATCACGAAAAAGGCTCACTGTCAATACCCATTTTGCGCCTCGCCTGTCATTCTGAGGCTGTCGAAGAATCTCAAGAGATGTTTCGACTTCGCCATGCTGGTTGTGGAGTAGCACAAGGCATGAGATTGCTTCGCAATACACCATGACAGAGAAGAAGATGTTTCGACGGCGGTCGCGTGCTCCCTTGCTCAACATGACAATTCAAAAAAACACAACAAAAAAAGAGCGGTAGAATATCTATCGCTCTTTCTTTATTAAATTAAATAGTTTTCTTGAATAGTTATCTCGTTCTTTCCTGTCAATGCCAGTTCCTTCTCAGAAACTGTCATAGACAGCTCGACTGTCATTCTCTTTAAAAGGAGGTGATCCAGCGGCACCTTCCGATACCGCTACCTTGTTATGACTTCACCCCAG
>CALWKD010000005.1 GCA_944381175.1 uncultured Clostridia bacterium
CAAAAGAGCAAATAATCTCCATACTTGCAACAATGGTCTCTCATTCAGATTATTTGAATGGAGAATTTATAGACGAAAAAAAAGTGGTAGAGGTGTGAGAATGAATAAAAAATTACAGTGTAAAGAATGTGGCAAAGCAGTGTATGGCGAAGATTTATATAATTATGATGGCGAAATTTTATGTCGATATTGCATAGTATCAAGAGTCTATGAGGGTTTAATACCGTGTGAATATGTAGGCACTTGCAATGACAAAACTTATCCAAACAAAAACCAACAAATCAACCAACTCAAACAGCAACTTGAAGATGAAAAGAAACTGCATAGTTTAGCAAAGGCTTTTTATGACGAAAAGCAAGCAGAATTTGATAAATTGCTTTATGATTACAACAAATTAAAACAGCAACTTAAAGAAAAAGACAAAGAGATTGAAGAATTAAAACAAGAAATAAATGAATGGATTGGTCATAAGTTCGTTGAATTGAAATACCAAAAAGCAATTCAGGAACTTGAAAAAGTGCTTACTTCGGTTGATGTCCCAAATTTGAGTGGAAACTCACAAAAGTCAATATCCTTAAGCAGATTGAGGAAAGTAATACAACAGCAAATCAAAGAGTTAAAGGAGAAAGAATGAACATTGTTGATGCAAAGAAAATGATAAAAGCCATAATGGACTATTACGCGCTGGATAGGCTTCGATTTGCTCAAAAATACAAATTGCAAGCCTCGCAAGTGACAAGGTGGCTGAATGGTACGCAAGTTCCGAAGACAGAGACGTATCTCCTAATTAAAGAAGAATACGACAAAATTAAAAATAAAGAACCACCACAAATGAAAATGATAATTTGATAAGTCGTCCAGAGTGAAAGCCTCTGTTTATTATATTAACCATTTTGAATAATCAAAAAGAATGACACCAAGTGCCAAGTATTTTTTATTCTCTAAAAGGAGAAAGAATGCGAAAAGATGTTTTTAATTTTAAAATTACAAAAGACTTAGTTACAACAGGCAAATACCAAATGCCAGTTGTAAAAAAGTTCAGTAAAAAAGATTTTTCTTGTGAATTTCTTATTGCTACACCATTTAATTTTGCGTTGACAGAAGCAGAACCTCAATCGAAAATATGTCATTTTTACTTGGATGACTACCAGTTTGAAAGAGTTTGGAGAGAGCCAGATGTGTATGTGCCAATCTTAAAAAAATTCAATGCTGTGATAGGCGCTGACTTTTCAATGTATATAAATTTATCGTTGCCTCAGCAAATGTACAACAACTGGCGAAATAAAGTGCTTATGTCGTACTGGCAGAGCAAAGGTGTTAAGGTTATTCCAAATATTCAATGGTCTGACGAGAAAAGTTTTGAGTATTGTTTTGATGGTATTGAGCCGAATGGTATCGTTGCAATCTGCACTTCGGGTTGTTGCCAATCAAAAGAAATTAGGCGAGGGTTTATGAACGGTTACAACAAAATGCTTGAGGTATTAAAACCTACTCAAATTCTGTGCATCGGAACACTTTTTGACGAATTAAAAACTGACACAAAAATAATCAAAATAGATAATTTTATGGAGCAAAGGAGAAAAATATGGGCGGAAGGTCTGGAAGATTTAGAGACGGAAGTATAGACTATAAACAAAAAGATTACTGGATTGATTTTGGAAATAAAGATTTGGAGAAGGAAACTTCAAAAGAAAATTTGTTGACAAATGATTTGAAAAGACTTAATATTAAGGTGAGCGAAAGTTTTGATGTAATGGAAGAGAGGCTTTCAAATACAAACCTTTCAGAAGTGAAATTGCTGACTGAGAAATATAAAAATATTTCAAATGCTACATTAAACTTTGAAGAATTGACAATAAGAGCATTTCCTATGGATAGAGTCTCAATTAAAACAGGGGTTAGAAGGGCAGAATACGAAACGGTTGCTTTATTTCACCCTACAAGTAAACAAATTTGCTTTAATCAAAGAGTTTTAAACGATTATGATAAAGCAACAGAAAATTCCAAGAGGTCACAAAATGAGGGTTGGAGCAGTAAGACAGACAAGGGGAAAGAGGCAAGCCATACGATTGCGCACGAATATGGGCATTTTATTGAGAATTGCATAATCGAGAAAAAGATGCAACAAAATGTTCATAAGTGGTCTGAATATAAAAATCTCCCCGTTGCTGAGAAACTTAAAATTTGGAACACAGAGGAAAGAAACATCAAAAAAGAGATTATAAATATCGCTGTGAAAAAATATAAGGCATCTGAGGAAGATTTAAAGATAAGTAAATATGGAGATAGAAACGGCGATGCAGAGTGGTTTGCGGAAGTTTTTGCAGAGACAAATTTGCATACCACAAAAAAACCAATAGTCCAAGCAATGAAAGATTTTTTAAAAAAGGAGAATAAGCAATGATTACCTATACAAAGCCATATTTTATGAAAAATCCTAATTGGTTCTACTTTGATGCACGAAAAGATAGAATGAGGCTGACCGATAAGGCTACACAAAAAGCAGTTGATAGTTTTGTTGATTTTTATTACAAAATAAGCATATCCTCTTGTCCAGTTGAAGTTCCAGTGAAATATTGGTATGATGTTGCAAAAGAAGATATTGAAGATTTTAAGAAAAACAAGCAAAGGTATGAACTGAGACCAGATGAATTTGGAGAGATGGAACTGGCGAAGATTGATGGGGAAGATATAAAATTAGAAGATGTTTAAAATGCATCTTCTTTTTCTTCGTTTTTCCACTTTTGGAAAATATTTTCCATTATTTTGGAATTTTTTTTCCAAAATTTAGGATGTTATGTGTATATTATATAATATATATATTAAAGATTGATGATTATGATAGATTAAATATTATTTTAAATATAGTTAAAAAAATAAACGCGCGCGCGAGGGTGTGGAAAAGTGCTTTAAAAAGTATTTGAAAAATGTGGATAACTTTGTGCAGAGATAAAGTAAGCAAATTTGCTTGCTTTATTTATTTGATATTTGGTATAATGACCGCGAGGTCAATGTGCAAAAAGTTTCGTCAAAAGTTTCGTCATTTTTTGTTGAATTGCCCTTAATATGAGCGATATAGCGATTTTGGGAGAGTATTCCCAAGCTTGAGAGGTGGGTTCGACTCCCATCGTCCGCTCCAATTTTTTTGTTTGCTAGTTTTATGCAGAGATGTCAGAGTGGCCGAATGAGCCGGTCTCGAAAACCGGTGTGCCCGTAAGGGCACCAAGGGTTCAAATCCCTTTCTCTGCGCCAAATGAAAAACCTGTGCTTGTTTTTGGGCTCGGTTTGTAATAGGGAATTGTAATCAAATAAGGGATTTGAACGGGCAGAAAGCGGAGCCTGTGGCTCGATGAAGCGAACTGCCCCGGCGTGATAGGTTTGCAAAGAAAGTGAATTATGTTGTAAGTGCGTTTGCAAGCAAACCGGAGCAAATCCCTTTCTCTGCGCCAAATGAAAAAACTTCACTTAAACTCGGCTTGCTCTTCGCAAGCGCTCGCGGGACGCTCGTTTTTTCATTCCACGACCAAACGAAAATCTCGAATACTCTCGATTTTGTCGTGGCTTAAAGCGGTAGGTATTAGTATAAAAGTGAAAAGCATCGCTCTAACATTTGTTTTCGCCACATCGCACCAAACGAAAATTGCACAACTTGTGCAATTTTGTGCGAACTTTCTATGGTTTTTATTTAGAAAAACGCACGACGTCCGATCAGACGAAAATTGTATAGGTTATGCAATTTTGTGCGAACTTTTTGCGAAAATCTCAACACAGGGAGGAATAATGGAGTACGAAAATTTTCCAAAAATTGGATTTGGGACTTGGACAATGGGCGGAGATGTTGTGCCTAATCCAAACAATGATAACAAGAGAGATATTGAGGCTATCAAATATGTGATTTCCAAGGGAGTTTCTCACATCGACACTGCTGCAAATTATGCCGACGGAAAGAGCGAGGAACTTGTGGGGCGAGCAATTAAAGATTTTGACAGGGAGAAGTTGTTTATTGCGACAAAGGTGAAACCAGAAGATTTGGCTTTTGACGATGTTATAAAATCGTGCGAGAGGTCCTTGAAAAATTTGGACACGCCTTGGGTGGACTTGTTGTATGTGCACAAACCAAACCCAGAAATTGAGATTAAGGAGACTGCAAAAGCCTTTAATGAACTTTTGAAGAGGGGTGTCATCAAGAATGTTGGGTTGAGCAATGTCAAGTTGAAAACAATTTTGGAGTATGAAAAATATTTGGATAAGCCAGTTTTTGCAATTCAAAATCAATACAACTTGGTGGCAAGAGAGTCACAAGAGAAGGGAATTGTTGATTTTTGCAGGGAAAACAAAAAGATTTTTGTCGCTTGGAGACCGATTCATTTGATGTCACCTTCAATACGAAAAATCTTGGGCGTGGGCGACGAATTTCCGCTTCTGGAAGAAATGGCAAAAAAATACAACAAAACCGAGGCACAGATTGCGGTCAAATGGTTGACTCAACAAGAGGGAGTCGGTATCATTTTCAAAAGCACAAACAAAGAGCATATTGATGAAATTCTTGAGGCGGAGAACTTTGAACTTTCCAAAGAAGACTGGTATCGTTTGGACAAAGATTTTCCGATTAAAGTTTACAAAAGTTTCAATGGTTCTGGGTTTTTTGAATTGTTGTAAAAAAGAGAAAAATTGCATACGGATGCAATTTTTTCGTTGAAAATATCAATTTTTGGCCATTTTTATGTTTGCAAATATTGAATTTTTCTAAATTATTTGAATGGTTGTGTTTACAAATTCCTTAAGTCTCTTGGACATTTCATCAAATGAAAAAATGATTTTTCCTTTGAGGTAGTCGATAAAAAGTCCAGAAATTGCATTCACAATCAAATACAGCCCTAATTCCGAGACATTTGGGTTGAGTTCTCTGACTCTTATGATAAGTTCTTTTTTCATATCGTCAATAATGGAGATTGGAATGGAATTTATTATCTTTTTGTAATCTTTTTCGTTTTCCTTTAGGTGTTGGACAATCAAATCTATGAGACTGTTCACATCTTTTTTGTTTGAAGTCTTTTTGATTTCAAGTGCAAATTTTTCAAGCAGTCCTCTTTTAAACTCCTCCACGACGTCAATGGGGTTGTTGTAATGGTTGTAAAAAGTGCCTCGGTTTATGTTTGCGGTGGTGACGATGTCCGTGACGGTTATGTCCGAGAATGGCTTCCGATTCAGTAAGTCAATCATTGCGTTTTTTATCAATTCCTTTGAGCGAAGTGAGTTTCTGTAAGTTGCTTTCATAATCTCCTCCAAATTTCAACAAGTTTTCGGTTAATTGTCCAAAATTGCACATTATATATGAAATGTGATTAACCAATTTTTTTCGTTTTAATTTATAATTATTATATAATAACACAACATTCAAATTTGGTCAAATGTTCAAAATTGAAAAAACTCAAATTGAGGTGTGAGATGAGTGTGATTGAAGTTGAGAAGTTGACAAAAGATTATGGTTTTGGAAGAGGTGTTTTTGATGTCTCCTTTAAGATCGACAAGGGAGAGGTCTTTGGGTTTCTCGGGCCAAATGGCGCGGGGAAATCTACGACGATTAGGCATTTAATGGGATTTTCAAAGCCACAGAGTGGAAGTGTGAAAATTTTTGGGGAAGACACATTTGACAAATATTATGAAGTTTTGAAAAGCGTCGGGTATATTCCTGGGGAGATAGCATTGCCACAAGGACTCACTGGGTGGGATTTTATTTCTATGATGCAGTCTTTGCAAGGGAAGAAAAATGACGAACTCTTGGAAAAGTTGCTGGAAATTTTTGAACTCGGCGACAAAGAACTCAAAGGTGAGACAAAGCGAATGAGTTTGGGGGTTAAAAGAAAACTTGCCATTGTCACCGCTTTTATGTCCGACCCTGATGTGCTCATTTTGGACGAACCTACAAGCGGACTTGACCCTGTTATGCAAGAGGTTTTCGTGGAATACATAAAGCAAGAGAAAGAGAGGGGAAAGACCATTTTGCTTTCAAGTCACATTTTCTCTGAGGTGGATGCGACGTGCGACCGCATAGCGATTATTAAGGACGGAAGGATTGTTTCGGAGTTTGTGGCAAACGACCTAAAGCACGCGACGACAAAATTTTATGAGGTGCATTTTGAAGGAGATGGTGAGGCAAAGAGATTTTATGGTGAGAACAAGTCCTCAAAGGTTTTGAAAATCTTAAACAAAGATTTTGAAAAAAATTCGGTATTCATCTCGACGAACGATAAGGATATAAACAAAGTTATTGAGATTTTCAACTCCTACATAATAACCGATTTTTCCAATCATAAAGAGACACTGGAAGACTATTTTATGAAGTTCTACAAAGAGGACAAAGATTTTGGAGGTGTGTGATGGAAAATGTTATTGAAATCAAAAACTTGACAAAAGATTACGGCGACGGGAATGGCATTTTTGACATAAACCTTCAAATCAGAAAAGGCGAAATGATGGGCTTTGTCGGGACGAATGGGTCTGGGAAAACCACAACCATAAGATGCATTATGGGATTCATCAAACCGACAAGTGGTGGTGCGTATGTTTATGGCAAAGAGGCTTGGGAGCATTCGAGCGAATACATAAAGGAAATTGGGTATGTTGCGGGAGAGATTGGGTTTCCAGACTTGCCGTCTGGCACATCGTTTTTGAAAAGCCAAGCGGAATTTTTGGGAAGAAAAGATTTGTCTTATGCGAATGAGGTTATCAAGAAGTTGCAACTTGACCCAAGGGCAAACTTGAAGCGAATGAGCAAGGGAATGAAACAGAAAACGGCGTTGGTGGCGGCACTTATGAACGACGCGAACATCTTGATTTTGGACGAACCAACCACTGGACTTGACCCACTTATGAGAATTGAATTTCTCGACATCATAAAAGAGGAGCACAGGAAGGGTAAGACGATTTTTATGAGCAGTCATATGTTTAATGAGGTGGAAGAGACCTGCGACAGAGTTGCACTTATCGACAAGGGGAAGATTGTCGAAGTTGTGGAGATGAATGATATAAGAAACAGACCGATTAAAGATTTCAAGGTGGAGTTTAACAATCAGTCTGATTATGAGAAGTTTAAGAAACTTAGGTACAAGATTATTCGTGACCAAAAACAATACAATCAAGTCACAGTGGCATTGAAAAATGAAGAAATTGGGAAATTGTTTGCTGATTTGAAGAAGTTTGATGTCAAGTTTATTTCCGAAGTAAAATACACTCTTGAAAAACATTTCAGAGAAGTTTTGAAATCAAGAAAGGAGGGAAAAGATGTTCAGTAAAGCGTTGTTTAAACAATCGTGCAAAGCAAATGGAGTTATGTGGGCGATCATCACAGTTGCGGTTTGCCTGATGCTCGCTTGCCTTATGCTTGTTTCTGGAAGCGGAAGCATAACCGAACTTAAAGACGGCATAAGCAGCAGTATGGTCAAAAGTTCCATTGAGTCCGAAATGGAGGCAAGAGCGATAAATTATTACTTGATTTCATCGGATAGTTTGGAAAGTTTTGATGAGGCGTTTTCAAGCGCTTACCAGCAGGCTTTGGAAGGACAAATGGAGCCAGAACAAGCACAACAGATTGCACTTGTTTCAGGTGTGACGGCACTCAATGGGTATATCCAAGATTATGCACAAGAAAATGAAATTGCAGAAGGTTCGGTTGAGATGCAAGAACTTCAAGGGCTTGTTTTCTATGTCATAAACATAAATCCAGTTGGGTTTGGAACACCAGAAACGCAAGCGGATGACAATTTCAATTCCTTCTATGAGGGCTTTGGTGTTGAGGCACCAACTTACGACTTGGCAGGAATTTTGACTGGCGGAGATAGAGAAAGTTACCGAACGCAGTATGCACAGAGAAACTGCTCAATCTTTCTCGCTGGAAATATGATAAGCGAGTCGAACATTGAAAATATCGTCACCCAACTCGAAAATTTCGACATAACCGCAGAAGATTACCAAAATTTCACCTACACAAATGACGAGGGAGAAGAGGTTTCAATGTTCACTGGAGAAACAGGTTTTGTTTACATAAACAGCCTCTCAAACAACACAATCGTCACCTTCAACGCAAGAGTTGAGTATGAAGTGGGTTTGGGGACAGATAAAGAACAAGCGATTCAAGAAATCACCGCCGATTTGACGGGAAGTTTTATCTCCACACTGCCACAAAATGTCTCGGATTCCTTGATGGAACTTGGAGAATTGGACCTTTACAGCATAACGGTAGGCACAATCTTCTTCAAAATGGCTGGGCTTTTACTTCCAATCATCTTCATCATAATGTGCTCAACAAACTTGATTGCTGGGCAGGTGGACAGTGGCTCAATGGCTTATGTCTTGTCAACCTCAACAAAAAGGAAACAAGTTGTGTTTACCCAAGCAATATTTTTGATTGTCGCAATCTTTGTGATGTTCCTCTTGACGACGGTGACGAGTATGATTTGCTTGGCGGTGCTCAATTCAGCAGATGTTTCGATGGGGTATGGTGACCTCTTGCTTTTGAATTTGGGTGCTTTTATAACCCTCTTTGCAATGAGCGGAATATGCTTTTTTGCATCTTGTTGGTTCAACCGAAGCAAGCACGCAACAAGTTTGGGAGGCGGGCTGAATATGTTCTTCCTTGTTGCGACAATTCTTGGACTTTTCGGCTCTCACGTGCTTCCGTCAGTTGTCAGAATTGATTCTCTGAATTTCTTCAACTATGTGACAATCATATCACTTTTTGATGTTGAGTCAATTTTGGCAGGCAAAACAACTTTCATTTGGAAATGGGCAATTCTGATTGCGATTGGAATTGTGTGCTATGTTGTGGGTGCGGTCAAGTTTAAGAAGAAAGATTTACCGCTTTAGGAGAAAATGAAGATTTTTAACATATAAAAAGATTTGCAGGCGATTTGTGTCGTCTGCTTTTTGTTTTTTTTGAAATTATTTAAAATTTTTTAATTTTTTTTACAATATTTTTAGGATAATAAAAATTTTTATGTTACAATGAACTAACATTTATTTTGAAGGAGAATAACCAATGGATATTTTCAAAAAAGTTGAGGGAGAACACCTTTACAAACAAGCAAAGGCGATGGGAGTTTATCCATATTTCCACGCTCTTTCAAGCGGGCAGGACACAATTGTGCAAATGGAAGGAAGAGAGACGATTATGATCGGCTCAAACAACTATCTTGGGCTGACCTCCGACCCGAGAGTGATTGAGGCTGGAGTTGAGGCTCTCAAAAAGTATGGCTCAGGGTGCAGTGGATCGAGGTTTTTGAACGGCACTTTGGATATACACAAAGAGTTGGAAGAAAGGCTCGCCAAGTTTCTGCACAAAGAGGCGGTTATGACCTTTAGCACTGGTTTCCAAAGCAACCTTGGCATCATAAGTGCAATTGCTGGGAGAAATGATGTCATCCTCTGCGACAGAGAAAACCACGCGTCAATTTATGACGGGTGCAGGCTCTCGTTTGGAGATATGATAAGGTATAAACACAGTGATATGCAAGATTTGGAAAAGAAACTGAAAGAAGTTCCAGAAAACAAGGGAATTTTGATTGTTACTGACGGCGTTTTCTCTATGAGCGGAGAGATTTGCAAGTTGCCAGAAATCGTCGCTCTTGCAAAGAAATATGGCGCGAGAGTTATGGTGGATGATGCTCATGGTCTTGGTGTGCTTGGACCGCACGGCAGAGGCACTGCAGAATATTTTGGACTTGAAGATGAAGTCGATATCTATATGGGCACTTTCTCGAAGTCGCTTGCAAGTTTGGGCGGTTATATGGCGGGAAAGCGTGATGTTGTGGAATATGTTATGCACACCTCTCGTCCATATATCTTCAGTGCAAGCATAACTCCAGCCTCAGTCGCTTGTGCACTTGAGAGTTTGAAAATTTTGGAAGAAAATCCACAGAGAGTGAAAGATTTGCTTGAAATTTCCTCATATATGAGAGAGGGGCTTAAGAAACTGGGAGTGAAAGTGATTGAGAGCAACACTCCAATCATTCCAATCTATGTTTATGAGGACGAGAAGGCATTTTTGGCTTGCAAACTCTTGCTGGAGCGAGGAGTTTATGTCAATCCAGTTGTCTCGCCAGCCACGCCAAAGGGGATGGCACTGCTTCGGACTTCTTACACCGCGACTCACACAAAGGAGCAAATGGACAAGGCGATGCTTGCAATCAAAGAAGTGCTCGACATTTTGGAAGTTAAATAATTTTAAAAAGCAGGCGAATTTTTGCTTGCTTTTTTTGTTTGTTATGGTATAATAATTCAGACTAATTTGGTAGGAATTGCGGTTTTTGCCAAAAATGAAATATTTTAAGGAGAAAAAATGGAAAAACTTTTGAAGGTTGAGGGAGTCTCGGCAAAAGTGAACGATAAGGAGATCTTGAAAGGGTTAAACCTCGAAATAGGAAAGGGAGAAACTCATATTATTATGGGACCAAATGGTGCGGGCAAGAGCACGCTTGCAAATGTCATATTGAACAATCCAACTTACCAGAAAACTTCTGGGAAGATTTTTTTTGACGGGAAAGATATAACAGACGAGAAGGTCGACGAGATTGCAAAAAGTGGAATTTTTATGTCTTTTCAGACTCCAGAAGAGATTGCTGGGGTCAGCGTTTTCAATTTCTTGAGGACGGCAAAGGGGAAAATTGACGGCAAAAATGTCAATTATTTTGATTTTAAAGAGGAGTTGGAGAAAAACGCAAAAGCACTCAAAATGAAAGCCGATATGATAAATCGTGACCTCAATGTCGGCTTTTCTGGTGGCGAAAAAAAGAAAGATGAAATCTTGCAGATGTTGACGCTCAAGCCAAAACTTGCGATTCTTGATGAGACAGATTCTGGGCTTGATGTCGATGCTATCAGGACGGTTTCAAAGGGGATTCAGATGTTTAAAAATGACGAAAACGCAGTCCTTATCATCACCCATTCCACAAAGATTTTGCAGGCACTTAAAGTCGACTTTGTGCATATTTTGGTCGACGGAAAGATTGTCTACACTGGCGACGGCTCGCTCGCAAAAGAGATTGAGGAAAATGGTTACAAAAGATTTGAGGTAGGTGTGTGATGCCAAAGACAAAAGTTGAGGATGTGAATCAAAATTTTTACGATTTCAAAAATGCGGACAACTTTGAATTTAAAATGGACAAGGGACTGTCCGAAGAGATTGTCAGGGAAATTTCGAGCAAGAAAAACGAGCCAGATTGGGTGATTGAGATTAGGCTTAAGGCACTTGAGATTTATCAAAAGTTGGAACTTCCAGTTTGGGGACCTGACTTAAGTGAACTCAATATGGACGAAATCTCCACTTATGTCAAACCTAAAACGGAGATGAAAGAAAAATGGGAAGATGTGCCAGAGGAGATTAAGGATACTTTTGACAAACTCGGCATTCCAAAGGCGGAACACGAGTATTTGGCGGGCGTTGGTGCACAATATGACAGCGAGGTGGTTTATCACTCAATCAAAGAGGAACTCCTTAAACAAGGAGTGATTTACACGGATATTGACAGTGCAATAAGAGATTATCCAGAGATTTTCAGAGAGTATTTCACCAAGTGCGTTCCACTTTCCGAGCACAAGTTTATCGCACTTCACTATGCAGTTTTCTCTGGTGGTAGTTTTGTTTATGTGCCAAAGGGAGTTAAACTCGAAATGCCACTCCAATCATATTTCAGGTTAAACTCACCAGAGAGCGGACAGTTTGAGCATACGCTTATCATCGTCGATGAGGGGGCGAGTTTGCAGTTTATTGAGGGGTGCAGTGCTCCAAAATACAACAAGGTGAATTTGCACGCAGGTTGCGTGGAACTCTTTGTCAAAGAGGGTGGATATTTGCGTTATTCGACGATTGAGAACTGGTCGAAAAATATGCTCAATCTAAACACGAAGAAAGCCATTGTGGAGAAAGACGCACAGGTTGATTGGGTGAGCGGGAGTTTTGGAAGCAAAATTTCTATGCTTTATCCTATGAGCGTTTTGAAAGGAGAGAACGCCAAGACGGAATACACAGGAATTTCATTTGCAGGGAAAGGGCAGAATCTTGACACTGGTTTCAAGGTCGCACATCTTGCGCCAAACACTTCAAGTGTGATAAATTCTCGAAGCATTTCAAAAAATGGCGGAATTGCCACCTACAGGAGTTTGGTGAGCATTTTGCCAAACGCCACTGGAAGCAAATGTAGTGTGACTTGTGACGGGCTTATGCTTGATGACATTTCAAGAAGCGACACAATTCCTGTGAATAATGTTGAGACTTGCGATGTCGAATTTTCTCACGAGGCGAAAGTTGGAAAGATAAGCGATGAGGCAATTTTCTATCTTATGACGAGAGGGCTTTCGGAAGAGGATGCGAAAGCGATGATTGTTAGGGGATTTGCAAACCCTATCTCAAAAGAATTTCCGATTGAGTATGCAGTGGAGATGAACAGACTTATAAATTTGGAATTGGAAGGGAGCATTGGATAAAATATGGAGATAAATTTTTCACCAATTTTGACATCAAAAAATTATGGCATCAATTCAGCAAAAATTGATGACAACTTTTTTTGCAACCAAATTTCCACTTTTGAAAATGTAAAAATTGAGAACGGAAGCAGTTTTTTGAAAAAAAATACAAAAAGTTGCACTTTTTCAAATAAAATCGGTGAGTTTTTGGATGAACAATTATCTAAAAATTTTAATAATAAATTAGATTTTTTGATAGATAAATCAAGTGAAGAAATTATTTCGATAAATTTTGATCTTTCTGAGAAAGAAAATGCTCTCGTAAGTCAAATTTGTTTTTCTGTGAAAGAAAATGTCAGTGCAAAGATTCTTATTTACTTCACTTCCAAAACTTCCAGTTTTTTGAATTGTGGAATCAAATTTGATTGCGAGAAAAGTGCAAAAGTTGAGGCTATAGTCGTTTGTGATTTCACACCAGATTGCAAAAATGTCATCAGGTTTGACAACACTTTGCAAGAAAACTCACACCTTGATTTCACGGTGGTAGATTTTGGTGCAAAGGCGTCGATTGAAAACTTTTATTGCAACTTGAACGGAGATTTTGCTGTTTCAAATTTGAATTGTTTGTATATAGGGGAGCGAGACAATTTCCTCGACCTAAACTTTTTGCAAGATGTCAAAGGCAAGAAATGCCAGGCGAACATTGAAACGATAGGAGCACTTCTTGGACAAGCGAGAAAGCACTTTAAAGGCACAATAAATTTCCAAAAAGGATGCAAAAAAAGTGTTGGAAGCGAAGAAGAGTTTTGTTTGCTTTTGTCGAAGCGGGCGAAAGCGAAAGCACTTCCAATGCTTCTTTGCAAAGAAGAAGATGTGGAAGGCAGGCACAGTGCGTCAGTGGGGAAGATTGATGAGAAGTCACTTTTCTATATTATGAGCAGAGGGTTTTCTTATCAGGATGCAGTGAAACTTGTTGTGCGTGCAAAATTTGGACAAATTTTGGACAAAATCTCGGACGAAAGTTTGAAAGAAAAATTGGAAAATATTATTGATAGGAAGTTGAGTTATGAAGAAAATTGAAAATGCAAAAAAAGATTTTCCGCTTTTATGCAAAAGTGATGTGGTGTATTTGGACAGCGGTGCGACCACGCAAAAGCCGACTTGCGTCTTGAAAGACATTGAGGCTTATTATGAAAAGGAGAACGCAAATCCTTACCGTGGGGCGTACGCTTTGAGCGTCAGGGCGACGGAGGTCTACAACAATGCAAGGCAGACGGTCTCGGAATTTATCAACGCGAAAGAGTCGTGCGAGATTGTCTTCACGAAAAATGCAACCGAGAGTTTGAATTTGCTTGCTTATTCTTACGGCTTGGACAACCTCAAGAAAGATGAGGAAATTGTAATTTCAATTATGGAGCATCACAGCAACCTTGTGCCTTGGCAAAAGGTTTCGCGTCTGACTGGGGCGAAGTTGAAATATCTTTACACAAATGAAAATTTTGAGATTGAGGACAGCGAAATTGAGGAGAAAATCACGACTAAGACCAAACTTGTGAGCATAACCAGCGTTTCAAATGTTACTGGCACTGTCAATGATTTGAAAAAAATCATCAAAAGGGCACACGAGGTCGGAGCGAAGGTGATTGTGGATGCCTCTCAAAGCGTTGCACACGAGAGGACGGATGTTCAAGACTTGGACACTGACTTTTTGGTCTTTTCCGCACACAAGATGTATGGGCCGCTTGGAATTGGTGTGCTTTATGGAAAAAAAGAACTTCTTGAGAAGATGTCGCCGTTTATTATGGGTGGAGATATGATTGAGTATGTTTATGAGCAGGAGACGACTTTTGCCGAACTTCCACACAAGTTTGAAGCGGGAACGCAAAATGTCGGCGGAGCAGTCGGGCTTGCAAGTGCAATCAAGTATCTGGAAAGTTTTGGAATGGAAAATATCGAAAAATATGAGCAAGACCTGTTGTCTTATGCAAGAGCGGAACTTGAAAAACTGCCATTTTTGACACTATACTCTCCAAAAAACAGCCCAATTTCCTCCGTTTTGTCTTTCAACATAAACAATGTGCATCCACACGATGTGTCTTCTCTTCTTGATATGCAAAAAGTCTGCTTGCGTTCGGGAAATCACTGTGCCCAGCCTCTTATGAGATATTTGGGCATTGACAGCACTTGCAGAATTAGTTTCGGAATTTACAACACCAAGGAAGATGTCGACAGGCTTGTGGTGGCACTGAAAAATGTTTACGAAAAGTTTGAAAAATACATCAAGGAGAAGTAGTCATGCAGGGATTTGATGAGATTTATAATGATTTGATTATGGAACACAGCCTAAACAGTCCAAACAAGAAAAAATTGGAAAAGCCAACCGCTTGCGAACTTGGACACAATCCAAATTGTGGCGACGAGATTGAACTTCAAGTCGAGATTGAAAATGGAATTGTCAAAGACGCCTCTTTCACTGGTCACGGCTGTGCAATCTCTCAAAGTTCGACCTCCATTATGATTGATATTTTGAGAGGAAAGACGATTGAGCAGGCGAAAAAGATTATTGATGTTTTTGCCAAAATGATAAAGAGAGAAAGATTGTCGGACAGCGAGAGAAAACTTCTTGGCGAGGGGGTGGCATTTGAAAATATCTCAAATATGCCAGCGAGGGTTAAGTGTGCACTTTTGTCTTGGCACACTATGCAAGATTTGCTGGAAAAATAATTTGAGTGTCCAACAAAAATTTCTTATTTTTTGACAGAAAAATTAAAGGAATTTTAAAAATTTTTTCATATATATTTCTTGCTACAGGAAAATTTTCGACAATTATCTTCAAATTAGAGAAAATTTGGTGGCACAAAAACTTTACAAATTTTTTGTAAAATTTTATACTTAAAATGTTTTGAAAGGAGATGAAAAAAATGAATATTAAACCTTTATTTGACAGAGTTGTTTTGCTTCCAAAAGAGGCTGACAAAGAGACAAAAAGTGGAATTATTTTGCCTTCCGCAAGTGCCGAAAAATCGCAAGTTGCGACCGTGGTTGCCGTTGGGAAAGGCGGAATGGTCGACGGGAAAGAAGTTAAAATGGAAGTGAGTGTAGGGCAAGAAGTGCTTTACGCAAAATACAGCGGAACGGAATTTTCGCTCGATGGAAAGAAATATATTGTGATTAAGCAGTCAGATATCTTGGCTGTTTTGGAAAAATAGGAGGAGAAAGTATGGCAAAGATGATATTGCAAGGAGAACAAGCGAGAAAAAGCCTTGAAGCAGGCGTGAACAAACTCGCAAACACAGTCAAAATCACCCTTGGCCCAAAGGGAAGAAATGTTGTGCTCGGGAAAAAGTATGCATTACCGCTTATCACAAATGACGGCGTGACGATTGCGAAAGAGATTGAACTATCTGATCCTTTTGAAAATTTGGGTGCGGAACTTATCAGAGAGGTTTCGGTCAAGACAAACGATGTTGCTGGAGACGGAACGACCACCGCTTGCGTTTTGGCACAAGCAATCATCCGTGAGGGCTTGAAAAATTTCACTGCTGGAGCAAATCCAATCATTTTGAAGAAGGGAATTTTCAAGGCAGTCGATGTCGCTTGTGAGGAACTTAAAAAACTTTCAAAACCAGTTTCAAGTTCAAAAGATATTGAGCAGGTGGCAAGCATTTCCGCTGCAGACGAAGAGGTTGGAAAACTTATTGCACAGGCTATGGAAAAAGTGGGAAGCGACGGCGTAATCACTGTTGAGGAAGCACAGACGATGCACACCGAACTTTCGGTCGTTGAGGGTATGCAGTTTGACAGAGGATATTTGTCTCCATATATGAGCACAAACACCGAGAAAATGGTCGCAGAACTTGACAACGCTTACATCCTCATCACAGACGAAAAAATTTCAAATTTGAACGAGATTTTGCCACTTCTTGAACAAATTGTCAAAATCGGCGGAAAACTTCTCATAATCGCCGACGATGTCGAGGGAGAGGCACTCACTGCACTCATTTTGAACAAACTTCGTGGCTCACTTTCAGTCGTTGCTGTCAAAGCACCAAGTTTTGGTGACAAGAGAAAGGCAATGCTTGAAGATATTTCCATTTTGACGGGCGGAACTTTTGTTTCAAGCGAACTTGGAATTGACCTTAAGACCTTGACTCTTGACAACCTTGGAAGAGCAAAGACTGTCAGAGTCGACAAAGATACCACCACAATCGTTGAGGGCGCTGGAAATTCGGATGATATCTCTGCGAGAGTTAAACTCATCAAGGAGCAAATCAAGCAGACGACAAGTGATTATGAAAAAGAAAAACTCAATGAAAGACTTGCAAAACTTGCTGGCGGGGTTGCTGTCATCAAGGTTGGGGCTGCGACAGAAGTCGAAATGAAAGAAAAGAAACTGCGAATTGAGGACGCTCTCTCTGCAACAAAAGCGGCATCGGAAGAAGGAGTCGTTCCAGGAGGCGGAGTCGCACTTCTCAAAACCACTCCAGCGATCAAAAAACTCATTGAGACGCTCTCTGGCGACGAAAAAACAGGCGCTTCAATCGTGCTTCGTGCAGTTGAGGAACCTGTCAGACAAATTGCACAAAATGCGGGAATTGACGGCGGAGTTGTCGTGAACAAGATTTACGAAAATCTCGACAAACCTGCATATGGCTTCGACGCACTCAACAATGAATACGGCGATTTGATTGAGAAAGGTATTCTTGACCCGACAAAAGTTTCAAGAAGCGCTTTGCAAAACGCAGCGTCTGTCTCTGCAACCCTTCTGACGACCGAGGCACTTGTTGTGGAGGTTGAGGATAAGAAAGAAAAGCCAGAAGAGAGAGATGTTTACTAAAATTAAACAAATTTTCGCCTTGAAAATTGGGCTCGATTCAATATATTCAAAATTTAGGAATCAAACTTGTGAAAAGTGATTGAATTACAATTCTCTTCCTTCTTGTTTTGCCGATTTGCGTGAAGAATTATGAGCAGATTTATATCTTAAATCAACTGGGACATTTGCATACAAACAATCATTTACTTGATTCATATCTATTCCATTTTGATTGTTTCTTTGTTGATTTAACTCGTAAGTCTCGCCTTCTGGGCTTCTCATATACCTAATTTTATAATCTTTTGCAAGTTCTTCAAATTTGTCGGCATTTTTAATTTCTATCATAAGTTCTCCTTTTTCTTTTACTTGTAGTATACAAACATATAGTAGAAATGTCAAGTTTTATCTATTTTATAGTACTTTTAAGTTTTAATTTATAAAAATGTCTTTATGAACTTTAAATATTTTATTTCAAAAATTGTGGCAAATGCCACTTTTTTTGACGGGTTTTGTGCGAATTTGGTTGAAAATTGAAGAAAATAAGCGAAATTATCGCACTATAGTCATAATTTTATAATTATTTTTCCAAAAAATAAAGGAATTCCGCGTTTGGTTGTGGTATAATATGATTGTTTGTAGATTTTTTAGGAGAAGGTTTGGAAAAGCAAGGATTTTCTGTTGATTGGCTTACTGAATTAAAAAGGAAAAACGACCTCGTGTCTATCGCCTCAAATTATCTTCAACTCCAGCATAAAGGAAGAAGTTTTTGGGCGTGTTGTCCTTTCCATAGTGAAAAAACTCCATCATTTTCAATAAACAATGATGAAGGTTTTTATCATTGCTTTGGTTGCAAGGAGTCTGGCGATGTCATAAAGTTTGTGCAGAAAATGGAAAATGTCGACTTTATGGACGCTGTCAAAATTTTGGCAGAACGTGCGGGAATGGAGATTCCAGAATTTCAAGGTTCTGGGAATCAAAAGGAAAAGCAAAAGAAAAAAGAGAGATTGCTTTCCCTGCTTGATTTCACTTACAAGCACTATGTGGACAACTTGTATGGAAAAGACGCATTGGTCGCTCAGCAATATATCAAAACAAGAAAGTTTACTCGAAGGGAACTTGAGGACTTCAAGATTGGATACTCAAAAGATTGGAATGATATTGTGCATTACTTGAAGAGCAAGGGTTTTTCTGAAGAGGAAATGGTGGAAGCGGGAGTTTGTGCAAGAAAAAACAACCACGTTTTCGACGTGCTTGCTGGAAGGCTGGTTTTTCCGATTTTCAACGCCTTTAACGAGTGTATTGGCTTCAGTGCGAGGGCGCTTGAGAAAACCGACTTTGCAAAATACAAAAACACTGCCGAGACAATGCTTTTCCAAAAGGGAAAAGTTGTGTTTGGAATAAACATCTTGAAGGCTCAAAAACAGCAACAACTTGTCAAGAATGTCATCTTGGTCGAAGGACAGATGGATGTCATTGCAATGCACAAGGCGGGCTTTAAGACGGCGGTGGCTTGTATGGGCACTTCGCTGACAAAAGACCACATAAACGAACTTAAAAGATACAGCGACAACATCCTTTTATGTTTCGACGGCGACGGTGCTGGGGTCAAGGCGACGATTCGAGCCATTGAGATGTGGAGAGGCGAGAATGTAAACTTGGAGGTCGTCAGACTTGCTGGCGGGAAAGACCCAGATGAAGTCTTGAACACGCTTGGCAAAGAGAAACTCCAGGAGATGATTGACAATGCCCAGCCATATATGGAATATCTGATTGATTACCACTTGTCGAGATACAACCTTGACAGCCCAGAAGAGAAAGGAAAGTTTGTCAAAGATGTTTTGGCTGAGATAAAAAAACTTGGAAGTCCGACCCTTTATGAGCCGTATTTGGAGAAGATTAGAGACTTGACCAAAATACCGCTTGACATCTTGCGAAGAGATATAATTGCAAGCGAAAGCACAAAAAGATTCACCATAAAAGAGCCAGTTTTGCAATCTCCAAGTTTAAACAATGACGAAAAAGCACAAAAATATATATTGGCGTGTCTCTTGCACAAGAGGGAAATTGTTGACAAAAATTTGGATTACGGAAAACTGCTTGTTGGCTTTGAAAAGTATCTTGAAATAATAAACCTAAACCTTCCGCTCTCATCAATTTTTGATTTGGAAGGTGCGACCGAAGATAAATTTTTGATGGAACTTGTAAATTTCAATTTCTCTGAGGTTGAGAAAGACGAAGAGAAATATTTCAAGGAATGTGTTTGGAAAATCGCAGAGAAAAACTTGAAAAATTTCCAATCGGAGTTGAATGAAGAATATCGAAATTGTGAGGATCTTGACAGAAGGTCGGAGATTGCAAGGAGACTTGGGAAACTTGCACTGCAGTTAAAAAATAAGAGTTTGGAGGAATTCTATGTCAGAAGATAAAGAAGAATTAGCGAAAATAAAGTTGATGCACGAGAAGTTGCAGGCACTTGCAATGAAAAAAGGCTCAATCAACGAAGAGGATGTTTATTTCGCATTGCAAAAAGTGGGAGACAACGCCAAAAATGTTGAGAAATTCTTGGAACTTTTGAAAAAACGCGGAATAAAAATCATCAGGGCAAATGATGAGGACTTGTATAAGGACAATTTCTCTGATTTGGTTATGTCGGTGAGCGTCGATGACCCTGTCAAGATGTATCTCAAGGACATTGGAAAAGTTCCACTTTTGACAAACGAAGAGGAAAAAGAAATCGCGAAGAGAGTTATGCAGGGCGACGAATATGCAAAAAAACAGTTGTGCGAGGCAAACCTCAGGCTTGTTGTCAGTGTGGCGAAAAAGTATGTCGGTAAGACCTCAATGTCTTTCTTGGACCTTATTCAAGAAGGGAATATGGGACTTTTGCGTGCGGTTGACAAATTTGACTACACAAAGGGCTTCAAATTTTCCACTTACGCAACTTGGTGGATACGACAAGCAATCACTCGTGCAATGGCTGACCAATCAAGGACAATTCGTATTCCCGTCCATATGGTTGAGACGATAAACAAGTATGTCAAAGTCTCAAGGATGTTGATGCAGAAACTCGGAAGAGAGCCGACCATTGAGGAAATTGCAAAAGAAATGGACTTGTCGGTGGCGAAAGTTATGGAAATTCAGCGTACTGCACAAGACCCTATCTCGCTTGAAACCCCAATGGGAGAGGAAGACGACGGAAAAATGGCAGATGTCATCGTTGACGAATCTGCGAAATCTCCAATCGAGAGTGCAACACAAACATTGCTCCGCGAACAACTTTTGGCTGTTATTGACACTCTCACTCCAAGAGAGCAGGAGGTCATCAGACAGCGTTATGGACTTTTGGACGGAAAGCAGAAGACTTTGGAGGAAGTTGGAAGAGAGTTCTCGGTGACGAGGGAGCGTATCAGACAGATTGAGGCAAAGGCACTCAGAAAACTCAAAAATCCAAACAGAAGCAAGAGGCTTATTGATTTTGTGGAATAATTAAATTCAAAATAATCGGAGAAAAATATGAATATTGAAAGTTTATTGAAATATCAAAAGGTGGATGAGGAGCTGTTTAAGGTTGAGCAGAAACTTGCAAACAGTCCATACAAAAAGAAGGCAAATGAACTTGCATCTATTGCAAAAAAAGCACAAATCAAGTCGACCGAACTTGAGGCGGAAGCGGAAAAGTTGATTTCCGAGATTGAGGACTTGAAAAACAAATTTAGGACAAACAAAGCAAAGGCTGACGAAATGACGGCAAAGGACATTGAGAAGATGAGCATTGAGGAACTTGACTCCTTAAACGCGTTGAAGTCAAAAATTTTGTCAAACTTGAATGTCTTGGAAAAGATGCTTCAAAAAAGTGCGGAGAGCATAAATCACATTTTGGCGGAGTTTAACAAGACGAAGAAACTCTATGATGAGGCGAGAACCCAATATGCAGTTTGCAAGAAGAAGATTGACGAGGACACAAAGGCACTTGAGCCAGAGAAAGAAAAAATCAAAAAACAACTTGCATCTCTCGAAGGCGAGGTCGACAGCACCTTGCTTGCGGAATACAAAAAGAAGAGAAATGACAACATTTTCCCTGTCATCGTTCCTCTTGAAAACGACAACTTCTGTGGAAGATGCAGAATGGAACTTCCAAAGGTTGCGATTTCAAGAATAAAAGAAAAAGGTGTGATAACTTGTGAACATTGCAAGCGTTTTGTGTATAAAAAATAATAAAGAGACCTTAAAACTTTAAGGTCTTTTTTGTCGAAAACTTTTGAAATCGGGTATTGACGAGGCGGTTTGGCGGTGTTATAATGCCTATATCAAGCATAAATATTTGTAAGGTTAATTTAAGGAGAATAGGATTATGAAAAAGAGAGAAGAGTTGATTGGGGACAAAATCGGACTGCACAGAGAAGCGGTTTTAAGAGGAGAGTTTGACAGAAAGGCTGAAAGAGCGTTTGCAAAAAGATTTCGCATAACAAAACTTGCAAGACAAGAAGAATTGTTGATTGAGAATGCGGTCCTTGCAAACAAAAATACCATTGTTGATGAGTTTGGATATGGGAAATTTTCTGTTGAGGAAAGAAGAAAACAACTCTTGGGAAATGCTGAAGCGGTTGAGGCGAGACTTGACACAAGAAAAAGCAAAGAGCAAAAGCGATTTGACGCGAAAAGAGCAAAGGAAAGAAGAGCGTTCAAAAAGTCTCAAATTGCTGGCGAAGGAAGATTTGATGCTTGGGTTGAAAGGACTTGGGAGCAGGAGGAAGAAGAATATATTTCTTTGGCTGACAGAGAAGAGGCTCAAGAAATCAGAGGACTTGTTAAAGAGATTGCTCAAAAATTTCACGATGATGATTATCGAATTTGGTATGAGGCAAGTAAAAACGCCGACGCAAAAGTTGAGAGCGGAACTGCCCTCGCCAAAGCATAAAACAATAAATCTTTAGTTTTTTGAATTTAATAAAAAGATCTTTTTGGTTAATCATTTTTAAAATAATAAAAAATAGTGGAGAAAATTATCTCCACTGTCTTTTTTTCCTGGTTTAAAAGGTTGAGAAACTTCGCTTTTTTTGTTTTTGAAATAGACTTTTGAAAAATTTCCCATTTTTTTAACTTTTAGTTTTGTCTGGTGTGTTTAAGTAAACTTTTTATTGCAAGCACAAGCCTTTCAATCTCCTGATAAGTGTTGAAATAGGACATCGAGACTCTGACTGCACCACTTTCGACAGTTCCGAGAGATTTGTGCTTGAGCGGAGCACAATGCAGACCACTTCTAACGCAAATGTTCCACTTTTCGTCGAGATAGTTTGCGACATCATTGGAGTTTAGATTTGGGACGTTGAAAGCAAAGACTCCGCTTGTGTTTTCTGTTTTGGTGTAAATTTCTATTGGCAGTTTTGAAAGTTCGTAATGAAGATAGACCGTCAAATCTTCCAGTCTTGCTTTGATGTCAGCGAAATTTTCTTCGACAAACTTTATCCCTTCTCCAAAACCGAGAATTGCTGGGGTGTTTAAAGTGCCAGCTTCAAGACGTTCTGGCAGTTCTTTTGGCATTGAAAGTTCCAGAGAGTTCGTGCCAGAGCCTCCAAACCTGATTGGAGAGATGTCAAAATCCCCATTTATTCCCAAGATTCCGACGCCCTGTGGGGAGTAAAAACCTTTGTGCGGAGCGAGGGTGAGCAAGTTTATGTTCAGTTTTTGCATATCGTAGACAAAATGTCCACCGCCTTGTGCTCCGTCAACCATAAACAAAATGTTTTTCTCTTTCAATTTTTGCCCGATTTGGACAATATCAGCGACATCTCCATTTACATTTGAGATGTGGTTGCAAATCACGAGATAAGTGTTTTCTTTTATTTGGCTTTCAATGTCCTGCCAGGTTATGCCAAGTTTTCCTGACTGCTCTGCAACCGTGTAGGAAAATGTGGGGTCAATTTTGCACAGGTGTTCGAGGGGGCGAAGCACAGAGTTGTGTTCGTTGACCGTGCAAATGACATTTCCACCCTCTTTGTGAGTGCCAAGAATTGCCATATTGAGTGCGTCGGTGCAGTTTAAAGTGAACACAATCTTATCCGCTGTTGTGCCGATATGTCTTGCGACGATTTCTCTTGTTTTTTCCACTTCCATTGCGGTTTTTATCGCTTGTTTGTGCCCACTTCGACCAGGATTTGCGGTGTAAAAAGTCAAGGCGTTCAAGACTGCCTTTTGGACACTTTTTGGTTTTATCAGACTTGATGCTGAATTGTCGAGATAAATCATTTTCACCTTCATTTTTGGCAAAAATTTTGATATTTCTGCCATTTTGTTCGATTTTGATATTTTTTGAAAAAGGTTTGGACTGTTTGCTGTCATTCCTCTTCTAATTATAATATAATATTTTAGGGGAGATTTTGTGAATAAGGAGTGAGAGCGTGTATTACACGATTGCAGTTTTTAAGTCTCGATTTGCGACAATAAATTTTGCAAATTTGCTTAGGGCAAACAATATCCCTGTTGCTATCATAAACACACCATCTTCCATTGGAAATGCTTGCGGAATCTCCGTCAAGTTTTTAAGCGATTTCCACTCAAAAGTTCAGTCCATAATTTCAATGAAAGGTGGACTTGCGAATTTTGTTGGGTTTTATTCCTATTCGCAAAATAATGGGAGACCAGTTTTGTTTAAACTATAACATAAAAGAGCATATATTTGCTCTTTTTTCATAAAATAGCGGTATGAAATGGTTTTTGTCTATCTTTATTGCTGGGAGTTTTGTTTTCCTGCTGTGTTTTGGTGTGAACTGCTGTTATGGATATGTTTTTCCGCTCAAATATTCTCAGGAGATTGAGTCCGCTTGCGAAAATTTCGGCGTGAAAGAGGAAATCGTCTATTCGGTCATAAATATTGAAAGTCATTTCAACAAAAATGCTCTCTCAAATAAGGGGGCTGTTGGGCTTATGCAAATTATGCCAAGCACGGCGGAGGACCTTGCAAAAGCCCTTTCGGTTGAAGATTTTGACTTGACAAATCCAAAAGACAACATTATGCTCGGGACATTTTATATTTCACAACTTTTGAAAAAATTTGAAAATGAGGAGACGGCACTTTGTGCATACAACGCAGGACCTTCCAATGTGCAATCTTGGCTTTCCGATTCGGAGAAAAGTTCCGACGGAGAGACACTTGATTACATTCCGTTTAAGGAGACGAGAGATTACATCGAAAAATATAGAAAAAATATAAAATATTACACCTACAAAGTGGGCTAAAAAAACACCTTCCAAGGTGCTTTTATTTTGTGTTTGAGATTATCCAATCGACATATTCCTTTGAGAGGTGGCTGATTGGTGTGGCGATTATTTCAGCGACCTCATAAGAGTGTTTTGCTTTTATCGCCTTTTCCAGTTCTTTAAAAAGAGATTTCTTTGTCTTCATAATCAGGAAAAATTCCCTTTCACAAAACCGCTTTCCGTTCCAATTGTAATGGCTTTCTATTTTTGCAATTTGTCCGCAAGCAATTAGTTTTTCGTTTAAAAGAAACTCGGCCATTTCTTTTGCTTCTTCTTCCACTTCAAATGTTGTTTTTACCTCAATAAATCTCATAAACCACCTATTTTTAGACATTCTCTTCGCGAAACATCTATGCTTAAAACAATTCTACCAATTTAAATCTTTTTAGTAAAGAAATCTAATAAAAATTTTTAAAAATTGTTTTGAAAAATATTGAAAAAAAGTTTACAAAATATGTCGAAATGTGATACGATATATTCGTGATAAATTTATTGGAGAGGGAATATGACTGAAACAAAAGAAATTGAAAAAGTTGTCAAACTTGCTCTTATTAGGATTGGGATAAAGTGCGACTTGGTGGGTTTTTCCTATTTAAGCAAGGCTGTTGAACTTGTTATTGAGACGCCATCAAAGTTGTACAAACTTTCCAAACTTTTTGAAGAGGTTGCGAAGATTTATGATGTGAAAAATCCGTTTAGGGTGGAGGCAAATATTCAAAACGCTATCACGCTGACTTACAACACAAAGGGGTTCTCTGCAATCAATGATCTTTACAATATGAAAATCATTGAAAAGGGGTACAAGCCGACCACTGCAGAAATTATCAATTTGGTTGCTGAGTATTATTTGCTTGGAATCTACAAATCAGCATAAACTTGCGTTTCGCAATCGCTTTTTAAACAAACTTTTTGTTTGTTATTTTTTGGAGCGGGCATCTTTGTGATTGATTGAAAATCTCATTCTTTTTAAATTTTTCAATCGGTCACTATTTTTTTTGTGTTTTTTCTTGACATTTAATTCTTCTCGTGATAAACTATTAGAGCATTTGCAGGTGTAGTTCAGTGGTAGAACACTAGCCTTCCAAGCTGGTTGCGAGGGTCCGATTCCCTTCACCTGCTCCATTTGCTTCCATAGCTCAGCTGGATAGAGCAGTGCCCTTCTAAGGCAAAGGTCGAAGGTTCGAATCCTTCTGGGAGCACCAATGTGGTGGTCTTAGCTCAGTTGGTAGAGCGCCAGATTGTGGCTCTGGAGGTCAAGGGTTCGACCCCCTTAGATCACCCCACATAAGACCCACCATTTAGGTGGACGATGGGGTGTCGCCAAGCGGTAAGGCATTGGACTCTGACTCCAACATTGCGTAGGTTCGAATCCTACCACCCCAGCCAATGGGTTCAAAAAACTCAAAAGGTGGTTGGTTGAAGGTTTGACGAACTGGGGAATTGGGCAAAAGAGTTTTCTTTGAGACAATGCTTTGTAAGTTGAGAGTTGTGCACCACCATCAATATAGGGGTGTCGCCAAGTGGTAAGGCACAAGACTTTGACTCTTGCATTCGTAGGTTCAAATCCTGCCACCCCTGCCAAATCTTGTCGAAGAGGAGTCTCTTGTGGCAGGATTAAAAAGCATAAATGCTTTTTTGCGATTGGCATCGCAAGAACCTACTTTTCGTAGGCTCGACCCGAAGCGTTGCGGGTGATGTGGGGTCGTCGGTTGGCTTGCCGAAAACGAGTTTTCCGCAACCTGAAACAAATCCTGCCACCCCTGCCAAACGGAAAAACTGCACATAGGGCTTGTTTTCAAATGAATTTGAAAAGCATCGCATTAAAGTTTGTTTTTCCGTCTTGCGACCAAACGAAAATCTCGTTTGCTTCGCTTCACTGCGATTTTGTCGCAACTTCAAGAGGTGAAAGTCGACCCGAAGCGTTGCGGGTGGGAGCGGGTCGTCGGTTGGCTTGCCGAGAACAAGTTCTCCGCCAACCTGAAACAAATCCTGCCACTACATAAGAAAAGTATAAATTTTCGTGAAATTTTTGCTAATTATGTTTGATTATGGTAAGATAATTAAAAATATGGTTCGCTAGCTCAGTCGGTAGAGCACTTGACTTTTAATCAAGGGGTCCCGGGTTCGAATCCCGGGCGAGCCACCAAATTTAAACTTAAAAAACTTATGCTCGGGATTTCAAAATCAATATGATTTTGAGATTTTTTTAAGATTTGAACCGAAGCAAGTCACTGTTTGTGAGTGTGGGAGAGGCAAATTACTCATTGTTGCTTTTGACTTAAAGCGAATTTTTGTGAAATATCAATATTATTTTATTTAGAATTTATAAGGAGAGGGGGAATGAACACTTTTTGGTCTAAAAGCGTCCAATCAACAGAATTGTTAGATACTTCTCGTAAGGAAAAGTTTAATGAAAACAATAGAAAGTTGTGGTTTAATTTGTTGCACATTCGCAACAATTTAAAAATTTTGGAAGTTGGCTGTGGAAGTGGACATTTCACCAATATGATTAAGGCTTATTATCCAACTTGTCAGGTGTATGGCGTGGATTTGGACTCCAATCATATAAAATTTGCCAAAAATGAAAGCAAGAAACTAAATCTTGACGTTCACTATCAAGTTGCGGATGTCAAAGATTTGCCATTTGAAGATAATAGTTTTGACATTGTCTTTTCGCATACTCTTGTCGAACATCTTCCATTTGATGACTTTATCAAGGAGCAAAAGAGAGTTCTCAAAACGGGTGGAAAACTTGTCATTATGCGTATTGATATGATTAAGAAAAATGATAAACCATTTCTATATTTGGAAGATGAAATCAATGAGATTTATAATGGATTTACTTATCCAAAACGCCCGAATGTTGGGGAATATCTGGAAGACTCAGATACAACAATGCAAAAATTGAATCAGTATAATTTTAAAAATATAAAATTAAACTACGATAGAATTATTTATTATATGCCAGATGCTGAGTCAAATAAGAAAGTCGCCATTGACCAAATTGAAAGAAATTATCAAACAAAACTTTCGTATGCGATTTTTGAGACTGATAGGTGCAAAGTTGACGCCGAAACAAAGAACAAATTGTTGAATTTGTTAAAATGTCAATACGAAGAAAGACTGAAACTTTTAAACTCAAATAAAAAGATTTTTGATTTTCAATCTTCTCTGCTTATAACCATTTCTGCAAGTAAATAATACTCAGACATTAAAGTTTTATTTAAACAAATCTCAGTCAATATGTTGATTGAGGTTTTTTTCAAAATTTCCATATTTTTGAATAAATCAATGAAATAATTTTTCTTGTTTACTTTTATATGATACAATTTCTACAAGGAGAAAAGTTATGAAAGAGATTCTTGATATTTTTGACGAGAGTGGAGAAAAGATTGGCGAAATGTCAAGGGAGGAAATCCACAAGGTTGGGGCGTGGCATAAGTCGGTGCATATTTATTTGATAAACGCGAAGAACCAACTTTTGACGCAACTTCGCTCGAAGAACAAAGATATCGGACCAAATGTTTGGGATATTTCTGTCGGCGGACACGTCGATTTGGGAGAAGATTCTTTGACAAGTGCTCAGCGGGAGTTGAAAGAGGAACTCGGGATCGAGGCGGAGAAAGGTGAATTTGAATTTCTTTTCACGCAAAAAGAGATTTTGAAAAATGGAAATTATGTGAGTAAAGAGTTTGTCGATGTTTACCTAATAGAGAAAGATGTGACCGAAAAAGATGTAAAATTGCAACTTTTTGAGGTGCAAAAGTTTGAATTTGTTGATATTTCCACATTTATTGAAAAAGTCAGAGAAAAAGATAAGAAATTTTCTTTTCACACAGATGAATATTTCAAAATGATACCAATTTTGGAAGAAAAATTTTTGAAAAAGTGATTTCGGATGCAATTTTTAGATTTTTATTTTTCAAAATCATTTTTGTTCTTGGAAATTTTTGTGTATAATAAATGTATTGAGTAAGGAGGGTGCAATGAAAACAAATATTTGGGAAAACTATTCAGGGACAAAAAGGAAAGAGGTTGAAGATTTTTGCACGAAATACAAAGAGTTTATTTCTTCTTGCAAGACAGAACGTGAGTGTGTCAGATTTGCTGTCAAAGAGGCTGAGAAAAATGGTTTCAAGAATGTGAGGGACTTGATTGGAAGCGGAAAGAAATTGAAGCCAGGTGACAAAGTTTACGCAGTCAATATGGACAAAAATGTTATGCTTTGCGTCATCGGGAAAGAACCTTTGGAGAAGGGGTTAAATATTGTTGGAGCACACATTGACTCCCCAAGACTTGATTTGAAATCAAAACCTTTTTACGAAAGCCAGGGCTTTTGTATGATTGACACGCACTATTATGGCGGAATAAAAAAATATCAGTGGATAGCTCAACCGCTTGCTATGCACGGAGTTGTTTTTAGGAAAGACGGGACGCAGGAGAACATTGTCTACGGAGAGGGAGATGACCCAGTTTTTGCAATCTCCGACCTCTTGCCTCATCTTGACAAGAAAGACAATCAAAAAGATGTCAAGGGCGAAGATTTAAACATTTTGGGCGGAAATATTGCTGATGAGAAAGTGGAGAAAAACAAGTTTAAGACCGCCATTTTGAATATTTTGAAGAAAAACAACATCTCTGAGGAAGATTTCTTTTCCGCCGAGATTGAGGTTGTGCCAGCGGGGAAGGCAAAAGATTGCGGACTTGACGCAAGTATGATTATTGGATATGGGCAAGACGACAGAGCCTGTGCTTACACGGGACTCAGGGCAGTCCTTGAAACCAAAAATCCAGAATACACCGTCGTAAACCTTCTTGTTGACAAAGAAGAAATTGGAAGTGTGGGTGCAACAGGAATGGAGAGCAAGTTCTTTGAAAACACAATGGCGGAGATTATGAACCTGTGCGGGCAATACTCCGAACTTGCACTTCGTAGGGCTTTGACAAACTCAAACACGCTCTCGAGCGATGTGACCGCTGCTGTTGACCCGACTTACACGAGTGCCTATAATGTCGAGACTGATGCACATTTTGCAAAGGGAATAAGTTTCAACAAGTTCACTGGCAGTCGTGGAAAATCTGGTGCAAATGATGCAAATCCTGAGTTTATCGCAAAACTTAGAAAGTGCCTTGACGATGCGGGCGTGGTTTATCAAGCGACTGAAATGGGAAAGGTTGACCAAGGCGGTGGCGGAACAATTGCCTACATTATGGCAAAATACGGAATGAATGTTATTGATGCTGGTGTGCCTGTTTTGAATATGCACGCACCTTGGGAAATCGTCAGCAAAGTCGATGTTTACGAAACTTACCGAGCATACAAAGCGTTTTATGGAATGAAAGCATAAACACCTAAGTGGAATAAATGAAAAAATAAGACCAAGTGTGGCCTTATTTTTTATTAAAATCTGTTATTGTAGTAAATTTTTGATTTAAACACTTATTTATGCTCTGCCTTCAATGTCTCCAAAATCTCTTTGACGCTTTCAAATTGGAAGGTTGGCTTGAATTTTGTGTCAATCAAGTCCTCTTTCTGCACTTCGCCAGTGAAAACCACGCAAGTGTCCACTCCAGCGTTGATTCCACAGGCGATGTCGGTGTAAAGTCTGTCGCCGATTACGAGCGATTGCTCCTTTGAAAATCCAGTTTGTTTCAAAGCCTCTTCCACCATAAAAGGAGCAGGCTTGCCCAGGAATGTCGGAGTTTTGTCGGTTGCAATCTCAACCATTTTCACCATTGCTCCACAGTCTGGGATGAAGCCGTATGGAACGGGACATCTCAAGTCCTCATTTGTAGCATAGAAGGTGATTGATTTGTTTGTTTGGAGAACTTTGCAAAGGTTTGTGATTTTGCTGTAACTTAATTCTGTGTCATAGCCGATCACCGCAACTTGCGACTTTGTTTCTGGGTTCTCTGTGACATTCAGTCCATTTTCTTTCAGTCCTTCGACAAACGATTTTGTGCCGACCGCAAAAATTAAATCATTTTTGTGGTGTTTTTTCAGATAAGAGATGGTTATTGTGAGTGCGGTGATGAAATTTTCTTTGCCCACATCAAACCCGTTTTTCTTGAAATATTCAACATAATCATTGACATTTTTGCTGGAATTGTTTGTGATAAAAATCGACTTTCCTCCAATTTGGTCGATAAACTCACAAAGTTCTTTTGAGCCATCCAAGAAAACATCGCCAGATTTTATCACGCCGTCAATGTCAAATAGAAACAACTTTTTGTTTTCTAACATCTTTTTCTCCTATAAAATTAATATACCAAATAAATAAAAAAATCGCAAATAAAATTTGCTTCGGAATAGGGAAAAATATGAAATTGGGTGTTTTGAAATATTTAAAAACCAAAAAGTTGCAATTTTTGGGTGGATGTGATAAGATAATTCAAGTTGAGCGGATATGGTGGAATGGCAGACACGCAGGATTTAGGTTCCTGTCCGAAAGGGTGGAGGTTCAAGTCCTCTTATCCGCACCAAACAAAACATTTGCAATCTTCGGCAAAGACTTTTAAATATAAATAGAATATGATATAATGGTATTATGTCTAAGATGAAAAAGGAAACAAAGACAAAAATTATAAAAATTTGCATTATTGCGGTGGCACTTATTCTTTTGGCGCTTGCGATTTATCTGCCACTTGAACTGACTGGCACGATTGACAAAATTGACAGTGCGGAAGAGCTTAGAGATGTCATTCTTGGGTGGGGTGCATACAGTTATGTGATGTTTGTCGTCATTCAATTTTTGCAAGTGACTTTTCTGCCACTTCCTGCCGTGGTCACAACAGTTGCAGGAACGCTTGTTTTTGGTCCGTGGATAACATTTGGGCTAAGTTTTTTTGCGGTTATGCTTGGAAGTGTGTTCGGCTTCTTTTTGGGACGCAAAGTAGGGCGAAAATTGGTCGTTTGGGTCGCTGGCGAGAAAGATGCGAAAAAGTGGGAAGAGAAGTTAAAGCGTGGAAAGTATGTCTATTTTTTGATGATGTTGTTTCCACTTTTTCCTGATGACATACTCTGTATAGTTGCTGGCTGTATCGGGATGGACTGGAAATTCTTCCTTGTGACAAACTTAATCACTCGTCCAATTTCAATCGGAATGACTTGTTTCTTTGGCAGTGGAAAGATAATCCCTTTCAGCGGGTGGGGAATACCAGTTTGGATTGTGCTTGTGATACTTGCCTGCATTGTGTTTTATCTCAGTTTTAAGTATCAGCCACAAATTGAAGAGTATGTGACGAAACTTGCGGGGAAAATTGGAAGAAAAAAGAAGGAAGAAGTGACTGAAACGAACTCGGCTGATGTTGAGGAAAAGAAAGAAGTCGAGTCACAAGATGAACAAAAAGAAGAGCAAAAAGGGGACAGCGGGGAAGATATATCCGACGAAGATACAAAAAATTGATGGGATATCAGTTAAAAAATTTTAGAAAAAGTTAATTAAATAAAAGACGGCCTTTTTTGGAAAGCAGTCTTTTTTTATTGTTAAAATTTTATGGTTTCTTTCTTCTGCTGTTTAGACGTTTAAAGACAGGTAATTGTTTTTTAGAAGTTAGAATTTTATAAGCCCAAGGTTTTCTGTAACTGTCTGCTCTATTAACAGTCTTTCTATATTCTCGGATCGCCTCAACATCAAATTCAACTATGCCAACTTTTTCTTCTTCTTTCATAACAAGCAATGTGCTATCTAGTTCATAGTTTTTTTTATTGTTTGTAGCGTCGCTACCTGTGGAATATGATACGATAGGGCTAAACGCAGAAGAACAAATATCCTTTCCATAAATAGGAGGGTTTACACAGACTACGCCAAAAACATTTTCATAAGCACGAACTTTAAGTTCATCTAATATAATTTTTCGCATGTCGCAAGCATTTGGAATAATGACTATTTCTGCTCCTTTAAGCATAAGGGAAATAAAACTTTCAGGGTAATCTCTATCAAAACAAATTGCACTGCCGACTTTGACTATGTCATTCCCAATGTCGAGGTTGCAAACATAAAAATCGGAACCAGGAGTCATAAGAATTTCCATTCTGTTGTCAACAGTATGGACCTTAGAATAGTGTAAAACAATTTTTCCGTGCCTATCAATAATTATTACTGAATTTTTTGGCATTTTTTTTGTTTTTTCCAAAAACGTAACTGCAATGGCCATGTTCAATTGTTTAGATAGAGAGACAAATGTTTTCACAAAATCACTATCTAAAGTTATCGATTTTTCTTGCATTGATTTTAGGCTATTTGCTTTATTTGGTGATTTATCAAGGTTGTATTCACTTAAAAGGCTTTCATAATTTACATTAAATAATTCTGGAAAGACTGCAAGGTCGGCACCTTTTTCTTTCGCTTTTTTGCAAAAAATGACGGCTTTGTTTTTGTTCTCAAGTTCATTTTCTGTTGGGATCATTTGTAAAATCGCGATTTTCATAAACACCTCTTTATAAAGATATCATAAAATCTGAGATAAAGCAATTATTGTTTAAAAGATTTTGGAAAGAATTGCCAAGAATTTATCTCTTTTTTTATTTTAGTTTTGTTTGATATGTGGGTAGTTTGTGATATACTGGTTTAGTTAGGAGATAATGAGTAAAAAAAACAAATGGAAATTGAAAAGTTGAATGAATTGTTTCGTGGCGAGGAGATTGAAGAAGTTTTGTCAAAAATTTCCAAACAAAACGATTTTAGAATGTGCTTAAACAAAAATGTTGTCAGTGAGTTTAAGGTGTTTTTCGGCAAAATAATCACTTTGAGTTTTGTCATTGACATTTTGCCAGATGAATTGGAAGAGATTTATGAGGACGCGGAAAGATACCTGTCTAAAAAACTTTCCGTCAAATTAAATTTGGAAAATATTTACAAACAGAAGGACAAGGTCGAAGAGTATTTCAACAAAACTTTGGGCGGTCGGCAGTTTTTGTTCCACGGCACAAATTCCTCAATGGAGAAGATGTTTGCTGAAAATGTGAACACAAATTATCTCAATATAGACCCTTGTAGAACTATTGATGAGATCTATCACAAACACAACATTTACAAGGTTTTTGAAAGCGGGATACAAGACTTTAACGCTAAGAATTTCTGGGTGACGACTTTTCCTGATTCGGCGTGTTTTTATGCTTTGCAGTCGCCAGAATATTTTGCGAGGTTTGCTTCGCGGTCGGACTATTACAAGCAAGACATTTTCAAATATGACAGACTTGCCTATTACCGAAAAGATTTTGACGCTTGCAAGAAAAATTTGAAACTTGAGATGAGGGAGTTTGGATTCGACCAAAACGAAAAGAAGATTGTCTTGGAAAATTTTGAAAAATTGTGGGAAAATATTGTGACAAAAGATTTCAAAAGTGTCATTTTCTTCAAAGAAGTGGAGGCGGACAATATTCACCATTTTGATGAGACGGATAAAATCTATGATATGCTTCTCAAATACTTCACCAAAGTGCATTTTGTGTATGATATCAACAATTTCAAGGAGAACCTTAAGGAGATTGTTTTGCCAGATATCAAGTCGCATATGAGAAGGCAAAGACCTATTTTAAATCGAAAATTTGTGGTGAAAAATGATAAGAAATACATTCCTGATTTTTATTTTGTAAGCAGATATTCCACAAAAAAATATTTCACTTTTGACATAAACAAAAGTCAAATTTTTGATTTCGTTGATAAAAATTTGGAGAAAAACGATAGATTTAAATTGATTGAATTGGTCAATGAGGCAGTCCCAAACACTTATCTTGCGAAAAAATTCTTAAAGCAAAAATCTCTGCCCGCGGTTTCTGAGGTGATAGCGTTTTACAAGAAAAAATTTGAGGAAAGTGTGGAGAAATTGGAGAGCACAACAAATATGTCTGAAAAGACTTCAATAATAAAGGAGATTTGCGAAAATGTGGGGCTGAAATATGTCGTAAGTTTGAAATACAACAAATATTTCAAAGATGTGAGTTTGCACAGCGTCTATCAATATCGAAAATATTTGGGAGTGAAATTGCTCGAGCATTATGACGGTTTGACGACGATTACTGCGGAGAAAGTTGAAAAACTGGTTGAATTATACAAAAAATTGCTAAACGACAAAGATTTTGTGTTAAACACTGATGTTCCATTGCAAGTTTTAAACGGAGAAATAGATTTGGTCAGATAAAAGATTGATTTGAATAGGTTGCTTTATAAATATGTTTAGATAGGAGAGAAAAAAATGAACAAAGCGTTGGTGATTGCAGGATTTGCTGGCATCGGGAAAACTTATCTTGCAAACAAATATAAAAATGTTGCTGATCTGGAAAGCAGTGCATATTATTATGATTATTCAAAGGTGGACCCGAGTGATTATGAGAAGATGAAAGGGGACCCAAACCGAGTTTTAAATCCAGATTTTCCACAAAATTATATAAAAGCGGTTAAAAAGGCTATAAAAAATTACGACATTGTTTGTGTTTGGCTTAAAATTGAAGTTCTCCCGTTGTATGAGAAAAATGACATAGATTATCAAATTTGTATTCCGTCCGGAGAGGCATTCAAAGATTACAAAAAAAGATATGTCGAAAGAGGGAACAGTGAGAGGTGGTTGGCGAAAATTGACTCTTCTTATGAGAAATATGTGAAGTATCTTGAGAGTGACTCGCACAAGAAAATAATTTTGGAGCCAGATGAGACCATTGAGGACTGGCTTTTGAAAAATGGATACAAATTGGAGTTGAAAAACAAGAAAAAATAGCATACGGGTGCAGTTTTTGCTTATTTTAATTGAATTGTTTACATAAAAATATCAATTTCGCTTGCGAATTTGGTTGGGTTTATATTAAAATTCTTTTATGAAAAATTCGATTGTTATAAATTCGCCAGAAGAAATCGAAAAATACAAAGATGAGTTGGAGAAAATAAAAATTTGGGTGTGCAGTACTGCTTGCGGGAAGAGTTATATGTGCAGTATTGACGACAGGTTTTATGATTTGGATGCATACAGGTCACAATTGCACGACAGTGGCGTGGAAAATTTTGACGAGGAAACAATTCCGAAGATGTATGAAATTTTGGACTCGGGGAAGATTGTGCTCAACGCTTCTCACGGGCATTTTTTGAAGTTTTTGGACGACAACAATATTCCTTTCGTGTATATGTATGGAAAGTCTGAGGTTGAGGAAGAATACATTGAGAGAATGAGGCGAAGAGGAAGCGGTGAGGAGTTTGTCAATAGGTTTGGCTGGCTCATTTCTGCTCACTATCAAAATAGAGTGAATGACAACCGAGCCACTTTCAAAATCGAGATGAACAAGGGTGAGTTTGTGAGTGACTATGCTTGGAGCGTGTTTGGAAAGCCGAAAAAATACATACAGTTCAACAATTTCCCAAAAGACAAATACAAAATTGCCTTTATTGATATTGACGGAACGCTTGTTGACAGGGAGAAAAATTTAAGTGATTTCACAATTCAAACCTTGAAAAATCTCAAAGACAAAATCAAAATTGTGCTTGCAAGTGCAAGAGGTTTCAAAAGGATAAAACCATTTTTGGAAAAGTTGGACCTGCTTGACAGAGACAATTATACGCTCGCTTTCAATGGCGGTTTAATTTTGAACAATGCTGGCGAGCCGATTTTTGAAAGTTTCATACAGAAAAAATATTTGAGATTGTTGTGGAAGTATTTTGACGAAAACAAGCCAGAAAAGTGTGGTTTTTATGCTTTCGACGAAACCGTCAAAAAGAAAGATATCACAAATTTTGAGGATTATATTGAAAAAACTCCAATCTACAAAGCGGTTTGTGTTGATAGTGCGGAGAAAATTCGAGCTCTACGAGAAAATATGCCGAAAAATCTTCAAGAGGGCTTGGAAATTTCCAGCAGTGAGGACATGAGAATTGAGTTTGTGCCGAAAGGTATAACTAAAAAAGGAGGGTGCTTGACATTGCTTGAATTTCTAGGCTTGACGAAAGATGAAATGATGGCAATAGGTGACGGAGAAAATGATGTTCAAATGTTTGAGATTGCCTCTTGCAGTGTCGCGATGTGCAATGCAAATGAGACTGTTAAAGCACAAGCAGATTTCATCACTGACTCAAATAATGATGACGGCGTGGCAAAGGCACTATTGAGAATTTTGGGAAAGGAGGGAGTATGATTCATTCTTGTGCGGGTGGCGTGATTAGGGACAAAAAATCTTTCACTTTGGCGAAAGTGGAGATTTTGTCCACAGGAGAGCCTAGGTGGTATATCTCAAACCTTCCACTTCTTGAGGTTGGCGATGAAGTTATCGTTCCTTTTGGAAGAGAAAACGTTGAGGTGCGCGCAAGGGTCTTGAGAATTGATAAAGGTGTTTCCGAGCAAGTTACGCCTGTCCCGCTTAAGAGTTTGAAAGAGATTTTTAGGCTTGCAGATTAAGAAAGAAATCGTTTTGATTTCTTTTTTCTTTGAAAAACACCAAAATTGTGGTATCCTTATTTAAAATATGGAAACACAAGCGAAAAAAATATTCAACTGGAGACCGATTTTTTATTCATTTTTGATACTTCTTCTTGCAATCTCTTCTGCAAGGTTTATTTTTGTTGGGAATGTTTCCTACATTGTTCCAGTTTGCGTTGTGTTTGTGGTGCTTTTTGTTGTCTGCTTTGTCCAAAAAAAGTTTAAACACTTCTTTGTGCTTTTGGGCGTTTTTTGCTTCGGACTTGGATGGTTTTTCGTGGGCGTTTCATCTTTTGAAAGTAAGGAGTATCTTGGTGAATGTGAAGTGGTGGGCAGAGTTAGTGATGACATAACTTATTCCGAGTATGAAAATTCCTTGACCACCGTTTTGAAAAGCGTTAAAGTGAATGGCGAGAAGACGAAAAACATCCGTCTGACGATAAATTTTGGCGACAGGGAAGAGGTAAAAATCGGTGACGTAATCAGTTTTTCGGCAGAACTTTCAAATGTTAAACTTTTTGAAATCGGTGCTTTCAACAGTTTTTATTACAGAGACAATGTTGCATACGAAAGCGAGGTGAGCACGGCTTCGTTACATATAATAGAAAACAAAATGACCTTTGACGAGAAGATCAGGCAGAGTGTCAAAAAGAATCTCTATGCGAATATGAGTGAGGAAAATGCGGCGGTTGCATACGGGGTGCTTTTTGGTGATAAGACTGACATTTCTGACGACACGATTGAATCTTACAAGACCGCTGGTGTCATTCATCTTCTGACGGTCTCTGGGCTTCACATAAGTTTCTTGATTGGGCTGATTTGTTTTATCTTGAAAAAATGCAGAGTCAAAGGCTGGCTGAACTTTGCAATCTGTGCCGTCATCATTGTGCTTTATGCCTACATTTGTGGATTTTCTCCTTCTGTTTTAAGGTCGGGGATAATGGGGCTTGTTTTGATGGGAGCAACGCTGTCGGGCAAGAGATACGACAATTTGAACAGCCTTGGCATTGCTGGAATTTTTATATTGCTCTTCAAACCTTTGTATGCAATGGACATAGGCTTTTTGATGAGTTTCTTTTGCGTTTTGGCGATTTTTGTTTTGTTTCCAGTTGTGTCGGAGGTCTTTCGCAAGTTTCTGCCAAAGAAAATTGCCGACGCATTTTCCCTTTCACTTTGTGCTCAAATTGGTGTGCTCCCGTTTGCACTTGAGATTGGTGCGGTGACAAATTATCTCTCGCCTTTTGCAAATCTTCTCATAATCCCAATTTTCTCATTGGTTTATCCGACATTGTTTGTGGGTGCATTGCTCACTTTGGTTATGCCATTTTTAGGGTTTATTTTGACCTGTTGTGGTTGGGGATTTTCGCTGATTTTCAGCCTTGCATCATTTTTCGGACAGACAAAACTCATTGCTGATTACAATCCGATGTCAGTGATTATGATTGCGATTTGCGTTATGTTTTGTTTTGCTGTCAGCAGACTGTTTATGGCAAGCAGAAAAACAAAAATGCTTTGCTGTGCGTTTTTGCTCTGTCTTGCGAGCGTTGTGGTGGTGACAGACGGAATCGGTGTGAAACCACAAACAAGCCTCAGCGTTTGTTTTAATTATTCAAATGAAGTTGTGCTTTTGACAAATAATAATGGCGAAAGTGTTATAATAGATGTGGGGTATGAAAGTTTCACGAAGAAACTGCTCCGAAATCAAAATGTTGAGTCTGTCTCGACAATTTTTGTCTTGCAAAATTCAAGGGTGAAAATTGACACAGCAAGAGAAATTGGCGTTCAGACGATTATCAGGACTGGCTCGGGCGAAGGCTATGAGGAAGAAATGCTGGTGGAGAAGGATGAGGCTGGAGCGGTCAGTGGGTTTTCTTTTCGATATCGGACTTGTGATGGCTTGATGATTGGACTGGAAATTTCTTACGACAACTTAAAAATTTTCGTCGCTAGAGAAAGGTATACGACACCAGAGGATTATGAAGAGATTGGGAAAGAAGAATTTGATGTTGTCATTGTTGGAAAGAAGACGGAATATGCGGAAAACTTTGTGAATGCAGATGAGGTTGTCGGATATTATCAGGACAAGAATGTCTCTTCAAGTTATGCAAGAGACGGGAATGTAGAGTTTGTGCTGAAAGACAACAAATTTTTGAGGAGGTGTTTAGATTGAAAACATTAAAGGCTAGATTACAGAAAAAGATAGAACCTTGTTATCTTATTCAAGGAGAAGACGTGCTTCTTTATGACAAGGCATTTGAGATGATTAAAAAGGCGACAAATTTGCAACTTGAAGATTTCAACTTGCACATTTTTGACGATGACTCTTTCAATGCGGACCTTGTGATTGACACTTGTGAGACTCTCCCTATTGGGAGCGAGAAAAAAATTGTGCTTTTGAAAAATATCAACTCCGTAAGTGAAAATTTCAAGAAAAAGTTGAATAGTTATCTGAAAAATCCAGTCCCAACCACTTGCATTGTCATCTTTGATTTTTTTAATAAATTTGATTTTGTTATAAGCGAGAAAGTGAGCGCAAAAAGACTGGATGACCAAGGTTTGAAAGAAATAATCTCTTCCGAACTCAAAAATTGTGGAAAAATCATAACTTCCGACGCGTGTCAAAAACTTATTGAGGCGTGTTGCAACTATTTCTCATTGATAGAAAACGAACTTGCAAAACTCAAGGCTTGTGATGACATTGAAATCACGGACAAGACGATTGAAAATCTTGTGTGCAAGGAAACGGAATTTACGGTGTTTGAACTTACCGACGCCCTCTCAAAAAGAGATGCGGACAAGGCGATTTCCCTTTTGAATCTTATGCCAAAAGACACAAAGACCTTTTCACTCGTGTTGAACCATTTCAGAAGATTGTTTTTTGTGGCGGTCTCTGGAGGGACTGACAGGGAACTTTCCGAACTTTTGGGAGTGAAAGAATATGCAGTGACAAAAGCAAGACAACTTTCAAAAAACTTCTCAAAAATTCAACTTAAAAATATCTATGAAATGTTAAACGATGTCGATTTTTATATAAAAAATGGGCAAATGCAAATTGAAAATGCGTTGTTTTATTTGGTTTTTGGCATAATTTATTGTTAAATTATATTCTATAGAAAAATGATTTAAAAATTTCAGATAAAATTGAAATTTACGAAATGAAAAAACAAAATGAAGAACGGAGAGAAAAAATGAACCTTGAAGAACAAAAACAAGAATATTTGGAACTTTTTTATGATAATATAGAAAGAGACGGAGCGGAAGAACTCTTGAATTATCTTGAGAAATCGGACTTCTTCACCGCACCAGCCTCTTCAAGATTTCACTCGAATTTTGAGGGTGGACTTTGCTTGCATCACTTGAATGTTTACAAGAGATTTGTTTCGCTTTTGGGAAACGAGTTTGGACAGAATTGGGAGAAGACAATTTCAAAAGAAAGTGTCGCAATAATTGCACTTTTGCACGACATTTGCAAGACAAATTTCTATGTGACTGAGACCAGGAATGTCAAGATTGACGGGAAATGGGAGCAACGCCCATATTACAAGGCGAGCGATCCACTGCCATATGGACACGGAGAGAAATCAGTGTATATGATTTCGGGCTTTATGAGGCTCACAAGAGAAGAGGCAATGGCAATAAATTGGCATATGGGTGCTTTTGACGCTCGTGCCAAGGAAAGTCCATATGTTTTGCAAAATGTTTTCAGAAAATTTCCTATTGCGTTTTTGTTCCATCTTGCAGATTATATGGCGACATACTTGGATGAAGAGGAAGTTGAGACGTAGGAAAGCCCAATAGAGAGGTCGCACGGAAGGATGTTTGAACTTAAAAACCTCAATCTTTGACGTAACTTGTTCAGTTGTTTTCGACATAATCTTGCAAAAAAAGTGCTAAAAACAGCATAAATTTTTTGAAGATTTTTGGTGAGTTTCCCCAAATTTTAATCAATTTTAGGTGCTTTTTGCAGAAATTTTTAAAAATTTTTGAAAATTTTTTGTGGAGATTTTATCAAAAAAGTGTTAATTTTGCATATTTTTTAAAATTGGAATTTAAAAATCTTCACAAAATGCAAATTTTTGCTGGAAAGGGTATTGACAGATTTTGCGTTTCGTTGTATAATTTAGACAAGAAAAACACAGGAGGTGTGGTTATGGAATTTAATATTGGTGGGCTTAAATTTGAAATCAATTCAACTGTAATAAGTGCAACTGATGCAAAGAAATTGTTTGATGAGTTGCCTGCTTATGACAAGGACAAAAAAGTCGGTGTTATCAGTGTTGGTGACACTGGGGCAAGATTCGCCTTTTTGAAAGATGAACTTTCAGACACAATGGTTCCTTTCTATTTTGACGGGGAAAACCCAGCAAAAGTGGTGGTTGGGATTGAAAAACTTTCTGGGAATGCTCAAAACACTGGGTATGGAATTAAAAATACTTACAGTCCAAAACAATTTGATACTGTATTGAATACAGATGATTTCTCCACCGATGTTGCAGAAGAATTTAAGAATGGAATATGGCCTGACATATTGAAAATTCTTTACGGTTACTATTCACCAGATGCAACACCATTTATTGAAAAGGTTATTGATGTGGAGCAGGCTCCAAATAAGAGTGGTGCTATTATTGTTACAAATGAGAAAGACGGAAAGATGGTTTATTTTAAAAGTGCAGACAATGTGTCAAATGTTGGGGATGCTATCAAGTCATATTGGATCAAAGAAAACTTAACAGATAAAGAAGTCTTTGACTATACAAAGGCAAACAATGATGATATGTATTTGGTTAGAAGTATCTACCAAACAGGAAAAGGTGTTGTTATTGTTGGGCAAAGCACAAAGACTGGAGAAGTTAAGACTTTTGACAAATTGGCTTGCAGTTTGGATTTGAGGATCAAACTTAATGACGGAATGGCATATATCGGCATTAAAAAGAACAAAAAGACACAGATGAGACCTGGCTTTGCTTTTAATGTTGGTACAATTGAAGATTATCAAAAGTTGGTGGCAGGTGTGGCTGCCCCAGTGAATCTTGCCGATTATGTGACAAGAGTTCAATATAACGCAGATATGCAAAATGCACAACAAAATTACCAACAACAATTGCAACAGCAAAAGAATCAATATCAACAAAATCTTGCAAATAAGGATGCACAGATAGCAAACTTGAAAGCAAACTCTGGGAAAAGAGTACTCGCAATCTTGGGTGGAGTTGATGCGACTCACACAAAAGGCATCGGAAAGAAAAAACAACTTATTGATGACTGCTTTGTGGTTGCTCCTCACGTAAACGGCGGAGACTCAGTTTATCTTGTTGAGGGCAAGAGTGTCAAAGAAGTTTCCGATTTAAAGTTGACACCAGATGAGTTCGTTACTATTATCAAAGGTGAGCCTGCTTTGGCTAAAGAAACGCCAAAAGGAACAGAGAAGCCTAAGATTGAAAAGTCTGGTGATAAAATTACAAAAGTCAACAACAAAGATGTTTCTGGAATGACAATCTCTGGTGTTAGAACATATTACACAAAACCTGGTGAATCTGTTGTTAGAGTGAAGAAATTTAGCGACAACATTGCAAAATTCACTTGGGGACAAGACACTAGATATAGATTGGACTTCACCGACGACTTGAGATCTGCTTTGAACAATATCCAATCTGGAATTGGAGATGATTATTGGAAAAATCCAAGACAATTGAAATTGAATGTTGCAGCAAAACACGGCCTTGTGACAGGAATTGCTCTTGGTATTGCGACAATTGCAACTGTTTGGGCTCTTTCTGGAGCAGGTGCAAACGCTGCTTTGCAAAATGCAAATGAACAATTGAACGACGCACAACAGGCAACTGATGACGCAAACAAAGGAAAGGATGAAACAACCTTAAACAGCAATAGCAACATCATTGCAGAGGCAAGGAATGCTGCACTTTTGAAACTGGGAGACGAAACAAAGTCTGCTGTTGAATATGGAAAAACTCAAGCAGGTTTGAATGCTGAACTTGTTGGAACTCTTGTTGGAAATCAGTGGGCTGACGGAACTTTCGACACAAGAGGAATTCAAGATTTGTATAAAACGAATATTGATGACTTTGAGGCATATTTGCAACAAAATGGCTTGACTTACACCGCACAAGTTTATCAGGATGCCGATAACGACAAGGCTGCAGATAAAGATGAGAACGGAAACTACCTTATGGTTATGCAAGATTTCACTTTGACTCAAAAAGAAGTTGAGGACGCTGGAAAGACCTACTCTTACGACGAGGCAACAAAAGAAGGACTTTGGAGTGAGACTGCAAAACTTGTTGTAAATGCTGCTATTGAGGCTGGAATGCCAGTTGCAACTTTGAACACAGACGGCTCTTACAGAATGAATTACATCTATCAAGGTGACTCAAGAGAGGCAATGGTTGGTGAAATTGGCGAAAATGCGACAGAAGAGTTTGAAAAATCTTGGGAAAACGCTTTGGAGATTGCACTTGAAAGTGGACTTGCAGGCAGTGATGCAATTACAAATCCAAAAGATGTCTTGAAAAACGAAGATGTTGTGTATTCCGCATCTTTGATTGCGGGAGCGGGTGCAGAAGTCTTGTCAGTATCTGACGGAATGATTTATATCAAGTCCGCAGACAACAACAATCTCTACACTGTTCCAAGCACGAATGGTGACTCTTATGAGGTTTCCGATTTATTGAATTCAATGGATACTGCAATCAAAAATAAGACAGTTGAAGAATATGCACAGGCTTCAGATATATTCCAGGCTGTTCTTGAAAGCGGAAGAGTACTTTCAGAAAGTGCATTGGAGACATTAAACGCAAAATATGGTGATATGTATATTTCACACAACTTGAGCAATGTAAACGGTAACCGAACATACTACTCAACAATCTTGACTGTTGACGCTGAAGGAAATGTTGAACAATCTTACGGAAAGGAAGTTTACAAGAGTGGTGCAATGAACACCAGCATCGCAGCAGTGCTCTCTGTTGATGATACAATCGCATTGACAGGTGCTCAGAAGCAAGGATATTCGACTGGAGCAATTCATCAGGAAGAGGTTGCCACTGAGGCAGAAATAGCAAAATCGGATGAAAAATCTAGAGCATAAAAAATAGGCTGAAAACTTCAGCCTTTTTTTTGTTTGGTGCAGAAGATGAGAGTCGAACTCACAAGGTGTTGCCACCACAGGTACCTGAAACCTGCGCGTCTGCCATTCCGCCACTTCTGCATACTATGATATTATATCTTCATCTTTTCAAATTGTCAAGAATTTGTTCTTTTTCTTAAAAATTTGCATTGTCTAATTTGCTTTTGCTATTGAATTTTTCTTGAATTTGTGCTAGAATGTTTTTCGTAAATGGAAAGTGTGAGATGAAAGAGTTTGAAAAAATTAAAGTTATTGAGTGCAGAACGGCAACTTATATGAGCGCGGAAAGTATGAGTTCAAGCACAAGAAACAATCTTTGCAACCTATTTTATGAAAAGTCAGGAGGAATGTATGATGACATTTCCTTTATTGTTTCTCCTGAGGATGGCAGATTTGTGATTTGTGCGTTTGACGACAGGCTTGATGCGTGTGCACTCGCCAGCATTTTGGAAGAGCCTGACACTTTGTATCTTGATGAACTCTATGTCGGGTTCAGTTATCGAGGGAAAGGTTATGGGGAAAAATTGCTTGAAGAAGTTAGACACTGTGCTCATAAAATGGGGAAAGATTATGTCACTTTGGTTGTGCCTGCGAAAAACAAAAACGCTCAAAGATTGTATGAAAAGTGTGGATTTTCTTACCAATCAAATTTGTCAAATTTCGCATTTTTGATGTGTCGTCCAGTCCTTAATTCAATTTCCTATCAGGGAGAGTTTCTTTGCGATATTTCAAAACGATTTGGAATTGGAAATATGACAGAAGGATATGATTCGATGATGAAAAACGATACTCTTTTAAATTACATCGGTGATTACAACAATCGGTTTCGAAATGATCCGATTAACTTTGACGCGATGAGAGGTGCTTGCGTCTTTCTTGATGAGTTTTATCAATGTGGTGGCAAACGAGAAGATTTGAAATATTTTATCCATAAAAAATTGGACGAACTTTCAGGGTTGCAAAGGCGTGCTTATGCGGGAACGATTTCTTCTGGAAGTGATGAGTTGATATCCAAATCGGTGAGATACGCCGAAGAGTTTTTGAGAAGAGAAAACAGCGACAGAGTCAAAGGAGAAGGGATGATGAGAATTGAAAGGGAAGGGAAGGTGTAAAACCTTTCTTTTTCTTTGCCAAAATCAAATTTTGTGTTAAAATTGCAATAAAAACAGGGATTTTTGTGATATGAAGAAAAATTTTGAGAAAACAGATGAAAATGTGGTTGATATTTATGACATAAGTTATGAGGGGGCGGGTGTCGGCAGAATTGGTGGAAAGATTGTTTTTGTCCCAAAAACTCTGAAAAATGAGCAGGTGAAAGTCTCTATATTGAAGAATACCAGCAGTTTTTTGATTGGAAAGGTGACGGAAATTCTTCAAGCAAGTGGTGAGCGAAAAACTCCAAAATGCCCCTATTTTGATGAGTGTGGCGGGTGCGATTTCCAACATTGTGAATACAAAACTGAAAAGCAAATGAAAATTGACATCCTCAAAAACCAACTTAGGAAAGTCGGGTTTGAGGGAGAGGTTGGTTTTGTTGAAAGCGACAAAAGGTTTGGATATCGAAACAAAATCAAACTTGAAATCAGAGACGGAAAAGTGGGCTATTTCAAGGCAAAATCGAGGGAATTTCTTGCAGTTGAGTCTTGCGTGATTGCCACTCCTTTGATAAATGATTGCATAAAAATTATTCAAAAATTTTTGCAATCTGGTCGTCTTGTGGGAGCAAAAGCGGTTTATGTGAAACAAGTGGAGGAGGCAGTCGCTGTTTGCTTTCTTTTTGACAAAACTCGTGAAAAAGTGCTGAAAAATATGCCAAATTTTGATGTTTTTGGCGAGTTTTTGGTGTATTTTGCCTTCGGAGAAGTGCTTGAAAGCAACTCAACCAAGATTGTTAAGGTCTACGGCGACTCAAAACTCACCTTAGATTTGGGCGGAAAAGAGGTCGAGATTGAGGTCTCCGCTTTCAACCAAATAAATGATTTTATTGCTGGAAAGTTGTATGATTATGTTACTGATTTCTGCAAAGGGAAGCGAGTTGTCAATGGGTATTCTGGGCAAGGTTTTTTGACATACAAAATCGCACAAAATGCAAAATTTGTCTATGGAATTGAGTATCAAAATTCTGCACACAAGAGTGCGGAGATGTTGGCAAACTCTTTCAAGGACTACAAAATTCAGAATTTTTGCGGTAGAGTGGAAGATTGTCTGCCAGAAATTTTGACAAAGGATAGGATAGATGTGCTGGTGCTTGACCCGCCGAGAGAGGGGTGTGCGAGACAAGTTCTTGACGCAGTAACCCTTGGAAAAATTGAGCAAGTCATCTACACTTCTTGCAACTTTTCCACCCTTGTGCGAGATTTGCAGGTGCTTAAAAATTCTTACAAAATAGAAAGTGTGAAGATATTTGATATGTTCCCTTGCTGTTGCGTTATGGAGACGGTTGTTGTGCTTAAAAAATAGGACTAAAAATTTAAAGTCTTAAAGGTTAACCCAAAAAGAGATAGTGGTAATAATTTTCGTCACTATTTTTTTGTGTCAGTTTGGGAAATCGTCGGTTAAATACCTCAATGTTTTACTGGTTTTATATAAAATTTCGCTTGCATAAAATATTTAAAAACTTTTAACTAATTTTTATTGACCTTGAAAACTATTTGTGTTATACTATAAACATCATAACTTTTAATATGGAAATATTGTCTGTTGTGAGAAAAATTTGAAATTTGGAGTTGTCTGTGACACTTAAAAAATATAAAACTTTGTTTGGAGTTTTGGCAGTCCTTTTGGTCGCATTGGTGACAGGAGTTGCTGTCGGCAAGATTTATGTTGACAGTATTCCTGTCAATATTATTTTGAACGCCACCGAGGCGGAACTGAGGGATAGTGACGAGATTATTGAGGAACTTGTTGAAAGATCAAAGAAAGAAAACCCAACCGCATTCACCGCCGTTGAACTCTACGAAATCGCAGAGTATAATTTCAATCAAAAAGACGCTTATTACAAGACCAGCAATGGTCGTGCAATAAATTTGGTTGGGGCACAAACGCTGAGAAGTTACAGGCTTTTGAGAGACGGGGAATTTGTGTTTGACAACTTAAGTCCTGGAATGATTGATGTCTGCACAAGAGTCCGTTACACTGTTGGCGAGGAGACTGCGACAAGAAACACTGAGGGCAAATACACAGATAGTTCCAAAACCAAGGGGAGTTTCGACTCGGCTTATGATGAGGAGTACACCTTGGAAGAATACTATGAAAAGTTCAATTGTTATCCAACCTCTGGCGTGACCTATTTGATTTCGACCAAGACTTGCCCAGAAGATGCTTGTTCAAAAGTGACAAAGACAAGCAACGGCAACTACACTTTCACAATAAGTTTGAGTGGGACATATTTGGCTGCTGCGGCTTATCGTTATTCTTATGAAATTTTTTACACGAGTTATGGAGTGCTTACATCTGAGGCAAAGGAAAACATAATTTTGCCTGCTTGGGAAGATATGAAGATGACTGTGGTTATTGACGAAAACTTTGACTTTGTGGAAATCAGTTATGATGAGAATTACAAAGTCAACACAAAATTCGGCTATCAATCTGTAAACGACGTCTTCACGGAAAAGTTTGTGTTTGATGTTGAGCAAATGCCACTGCTCGAGGAGGTGCTTTAATGGAAGGACCTTTGAAGAAAAAGAGTTTTGTTCCGAAGATGTTCAAAGTCTTCACGATGTACATCTTTGCGACCTTGGCAGTGTTTTTTGGATACATCCAACTCTTTGGCGGAGTGAAGAACATTGCAGGAACTTTACCAAATGGCGCTGATGGTGAAGTTGACACGACATTCTCTGACTTTTTGACCAATATGATGAATATGACAAACATCAACTTGGAAGATGTGGCTTTGGAGTTTTCCAGCAGTGACAACCAGGCCAAGTTGGCATTGGTCGCTGATGTCGCTTTTGACACAATCACAAAGCAGTTGTATGTTGACGCTGATTTGAGTTTTAATGACGAGGTCTATGATGTGTCGATAGTTTACACATCTCCAGATGCTTATCTGACGATTGATGAAAGTGTTTACAAATTTTGCACAGAAACAGAAAATGGCACTCTGGATTTAAGTGGATTGATTGGTTTTATAACTCAAAACCTAAACATTGATTCCACTGGGTTTGAAGAAATTCAAGAGGCAATCGGAATAGATTTTGAAAACTTCAAAATGGGAGATTTGATAAATCAACTTGATATAGCCACAAGAAAAACTGATGACGGGGCGATTATTTCCATCAACCTTATGAACATTGTCCAAGCGACAATAAATTGTGACTCATCCTCAAACATACAATCAATGAAGATTGAGGATGTGAAAATCAAGGGAAATGTTCTCAAATTTAATGCTCCAAAAGTGGAGGTCAACAAGGAAAATATTGCAGAGAAATTTGAGACGCCTGATTTGACGAATGTGGTTGATATGTCGGCTGTGACAGATTATCTCATCTACTCTCAAAACCTCTTTGAAAACGATTTTGTTGAGGGAGATTTGAAGGTTGTTGTCGGAGAAAAGGACTACAATGCAAAAATCTTTATCGATAACTCTGAGGCGTTTAAGGCTAAGATTGAGGCAGAGGTCGAGGGAATTGCGGTTTCAGTCATTTATGCAAATGAAAGTGTTTATTTGATGCTTGAAGATTTTGGGCTCTCTTTCAAGATTTCGGACTACAAACTTTGGGCAGAGAAGATTGAGGCAATTGTCGAGAGGGAGACTTCTCATACGGTTTCCGAATTTGTTCAGACTCTGATTGAGGACCTTCTTGGAGATGCTGAGTCAAATCTGACAAGTGAAAATGGAGTTTGGGAATTGATTTCCAAGATATTCTCAAGTTCCGAAAGCATAAATTCCACACTTCCAGATTCCACAACGGAAAACGAGAACGAATTTGTTATGGTTTGGAACAATGGACCAATCATTTCACTCAAGAATCAAGAAAAACTCCTCACGGAAGTTGAGTTGACTTACGAAAACTATTTTGCAAATCTCACTTTAGAGCCTGGTCAGCAAGGTTTTGAGGTTGAGGGAGAGTATTATGATGTTTCAAATTTGATTCCACTTGTCGATGTTGTTGATGAAATCACAAACGCAGGGCAAGTTGGCGGAAAAATTGAACTTTCATACAAAGAAAATCTCGTTGAAATCGATTATGTTGTTGATTTTTCAAACGAAGTGGTTGCAAAACTTGAAACAGAGATTTTTGGAGAAAAGGTTGCGATTTTTGTTCAAAATCAAAACATCTATTTGCAAATTGGAGGTGTGGTTGTTGAAGGGAACATCTCCGACTTAGACCAATATATCGCAAGATTAAATGAAATTTTTGACACTGATATAGATTTGGATAACATTTTGCCGACTTCAGATGCAAGTCAGATCTTTGAAATGGTAGAGAAGATTTTAAATGATCTAAAACTTTCAAGTGCGGAAGATAGACTTGCGATTATTGAATACCTCACACATAAAGCAGAAATTTCTGTGACAGGAACAACTGTTAAGTTTTCTTATAACTACAAAGATTTAAATGTAAAGATGGCTGCAGGTGCAAGCAAGCAAGAGATTGCCATCCCTACTTCGACAGACAATATTCTTGACACCCTTGACAAAATAGAATCTGTTAAGACTTTTGTCGAGAGCAAACAGTATGCGACCGAGATTTCATTCTCTTATAAGGGCGAAAATGTCTCTGCAAAATTGAGTGTTGACTTGATAAATAATGTGATTGCCGTTGAGAATCTCACTTACAAAGATTTGAGGCTGAACTTGTTTATAAAAGAAAACACGGTTTTTGTTGAGTTTGGTGATGTCAAACTTAAATTTAAAGTCGAAACGACTGAAGATATAATTCCAATTGTTGAGTCGATTTTGAAAGAAAATGGCGTCACATTCTCAGAAAACTCCGATGCAATTCTCTCTGATGTTTTGGTGGAAATCTTTGGTGAAGATGTCTCAAAACTTACCATTGCAGAACTATTTGAGAAGATTGCACTTGAGATTGAGGGCGGTTTTGGTGATTTAACAATTGGTGTCGACATAAACTCAACAAATATTGTTGGTTTTGATGCAAGTGTTAAATTTGACGGAAAGAATTTGAAATCTATCGAATTGAAACTTCAAGACGGAATTGCAAACATTGAAATCGTTGACTTTTCGGAGATTTTGTTTGACGCGTCAGCATATTATGATTTCACATCAACTCAAAAAGGACAGATTTTGATTTCTGTGGGAGGATATGACTTTGTCGCAGATGTTGAGATTAATTTGAATGGAAAGATTTACGCAAAAGCGGAAACGACAATCCTTGGACTTGATGCTCGGGTCGTTTTGCTTGACAATATGGTCTATGTGACAGTTGGAGAATTGAAGATTTCTGGAAACCTAAACGAGATTAAGGATATTTACGAAATCATCTCTGGTATTGTCGGTGAAAGTGTTGGTCAATCTTTGGATAATGTAAATCTTCAAGAGATTCTTGACAAAATTTCAATGATTGATTTGAAGGGGTTAAAAGTTTCTGCAAATGGCGAAGAACTTGAAGCAACCTACCAAAACTCAGATTTAATGATTCAACTTGTTTTGAATAGCAATGCCGAAATTGGCGAGGTGACCACCCCTGTGGGATGTGAAGATGTCAAAGATGTTTTGCCAAAGATTGAGAATCTTCTAAATTATATTGAAAATGGCGTGTTTGAATTTGACTTTAATTTGAGTTATAACGGACTTGATTTTGCAGGAACTTTCAAATATGCAGATGATGTCTTTGAGATTTCTAATGTGCTGGTTGCGGGAGAGTATGCAAATATAAGAATTGAAAGTGGCGTTGTTTACTTCTCTTATGGCAATATGAAATTTAAATTCGATATTCCTGAAAATGACGGAAGTGACCAAAGTGAGAGTTTGAAGAATGCAATTGAAAAGATTGCTTCTGACACACTTGGAGTTGAGATTAAGTTTGGCGTGTTTGAAGAAATTCTCACGATGTTGAAATCATACACAACTGATGATTTGCTTAATAAAATTGTTGTTGGACTTTCTGGCAATTCAAATGATTTAAATCTCACGATATCAAACAAGAAAGAGTTCTCATTGTCGAAGATTTTGAGCGTGAACATCAAATTTGAAAACGACAATATCAACTCTGCAGTGATTTCAATTTATGACGTTTTGAGTGTTGAAATTCAAAACTTTATGCTGGACGGTGAAAGCACAATCAAACCTTTTGATGAAAATGACTACAAAGATTATTCGACCGATTTTGTTTCGGGGATGCTTGACAGTTTGGAAGTTGTGCCAGATGTTTACGCATTCAGCAGTGATATTGCAATCAGATACAGCAAAACCTCCTTCTATGGCGAACTTGTTGCGATGATGATTAAAGATGAAAGTGCGGAATTCTCCATTGGTGGCTTTGTGCCTGCAATTTCAATTCACACCACATCTTTGGGGCTTAATAGTTATATTTATCTCATCGGGCAGACGGTTTATATCGACATAAATGGACTTCAAGTTTTTGCAGACTTAAACGAAACAACCATCGACGAAGTGATGACTTTTGTTGAAGATTTGCTCGGAACAACTTTGTCGGATGAGGCGGAGGTTCTTGATGCAAGTACAGAGGCATTCAGAGTTATCTTGCCAGCAATTGACAAGATTTATGGAAGTTGGATTTCGCAGACAGAGCAAGGCGTCCAGATAAACATAGAGGACATCTTGCAATATGGCGAACAATCTTACTTTGATGACATTGTTTTGCAGGCGTTCATCTCTGAATACAACAATGTGATTGTGCCGACAAAACTCATCGTTGGAGCAAACATTTATGATCCAAACACCACAATTTATGATGATTACAGCGAGTATTGGCTCTATGATGGAGTGGATGAGAACGGGAACAAGATTGTTCTTGAGGACGCAATAACCAAAGATCTCAATTTCGGTGCTTACTTCACGAATATAAGTGTTGGAAAATTTGCAGAGAGCGTTGATGAGGTGTTTGCAATTTCTGACAAAGACTATCAGAATATTCACAGCGTGATGTCAAATTATGGAACGACCGCTCTTTCTGACTTCAATTCTTATGAAACTGTCCTGACGCTCGTTGACATAATTTACAACTATGGAACTTCTTTGCAATATCAAATTGGGCTTTCTGCAGACATCTCAAATGGTGAGACAGGGGTTGTCGAAACAAGTGTTGGCGGAGATGTCATCGTTGAGGTGAGAGACCCAGTGTCCGGAGAGAGTTGCGACTTTGACCTCTTTGACGGAAAGATTTTCAATGTTCAGGGTGATTTTGACATAAACGCAAGCGGAACGAGACATTTGGTTGATTTGCTTTATTCAAATGGTGCACAAGGTTTGTATTTGTCATATTCGCACGGAGCAAACATAGGTCAAAATGCATTCCGTGCAAACATCAAAAACACCAATATGAGCGAAATAATCTCAATGATTGTTAAGTTCGCGGGACTTGACCTCAGCGACAGCATCAAAGAGGCTTGGAATATTGGATATTGCGCGACGGACTTCTCTTATGTGCAATCGCTTTTGGGAATGGGAGATGATGACCCATCCGACGACTCTTCAAAGGCAGACATTGCACTTGACTCTGTTGAGAGCATAACAAAATTGCTTGGACTTATCTCACTTGACAAAGTGACTGGTGAAGACGGACTGAGCACCACCACACTCTCTTTGCAGATTAAGTTGAGCGACGAGGTTGCACCAGCGACAGTTACACTCACTTTGAAAGAGGAAAGAAATGGAGATATCCTCGAAACGAGACTTAGACAAATTTCCATCCAAGACTTAAATTATGGCGGAAAAGTGATTGATGTTGTGATTGACATCCAAGACTTTGACGGTGCGAACTTTGATTATGACACAACCGCACAACACCACGATTTGAGCAGTTTGCCTGAGTTTGTGGACGTTGCTGTGAACACGATAAACACCAAGACCTTCAATTTCAATGGAACAATTTCTGCAAACATTATTGGAATTGTGACAATGAATATTGGATTGGATTTGACCGCTTCAATAGACGAAAACAACAAACTTTCTGCTTATGCAGAACTTACAATGAGTTATGGCGGAATTGGTGGAATTGCATTCGATAAGTCCTTTGATTACAGATATATCACTTTGGAATTGAAAAACAATGTTGTGACTTATCATCGATATTCTCAGACTGAGGAGACCGAAGGTGGCTTCCTTGGTTTGGGCGGAACAAAGTGGAACAAGGTTGTTGAAGATATGTCAGGGACTTACACTTTGAGTGAGTTGTCGGCAAATGTGTCTGGCTTCATCAAGAATGTGTTCGGATTTAGCAGTCTTGCAATGAATACGGTTGATTTGGTTATTGATATGATTGATGTGAATCCAACCATTGAAGAGGCACTTCTTGCATTTAACAGCACTGATTCGGGCTACACTTTGACAATTTCTGGAGAAAACTTGCTTGGCTCAAGCGATGCGGCAGATATTCCTTTGACTGTTGGAAAGAAGGTTTACTCTGGTTACACATTCGACGAGGAAGGCAATCGCATCGATAAAGACTTTGGATTTATTGACAGCATAACAGGTTTGCAAATTGTCATTGGAAATTATGTGAAGATTTACGCAGATTTGTATTCAAACAATGACGCTCAATCTTACACGACCGCTAGTTACCAACTTCGCAGTTCTTATGACCAAACCGATGGTGCATATATTATGGGAACAGAAATGTTCACCAACGATTATTACAGAAAAAAATATATTGCCACGGTTGGTGGGTTATATTAGAAGAAACAAAAAGAGGACTTTTATAGTCCTCTTTTTTATTTATATAACCAAATTTTTAGGTTTTTTCTGGAATTTTTACTCTTTTATTATGAGTGAGTTTTTAGTAAAATAAACAAAGTGATTTACTCCGAAATTCTTCCAAAAATATGAAAAATGATGATTTTTTGATGTTTTATTTGAAAAAATCGCGTTTTTAATGATTTTACTTTGAAAATTCTGCTTTATATTTTTCAATAGCCTCATCATCAAGTCTTGCAAAAAGTGGTTTTGGCAAGTTTACTTTATGAGACTTTTTGATGTTGATTTTGCTTGCATCTTCCCATTGTTCTGCATCGTCTGGGCGACCAGCAAAGTTCAATTGCTCGCTCCAAATTTCTGCAGTTCTGTTTGGCATAATTGGGCTTGCAACGATTGCAAGTGCCTTTGCCATATTGAGACACAAATACAAAACCTTTTTCGCGGAAGTTGTGTCACCATTTTTGATGAGTGTCCAAGGAGCAGTTTTTTCAAGATAGGTGTTTCCAATCGACGCAAACCTCATTATCTCTTTGTAAGCCATTCTGAATTCAGTCTTTTCAAAAAGTTCTCCAATTTGAGTTGGGAGGGTGTTTATGGCTTCAATCATTTCTTTGTCGTTTTCGTCCAAACTATCTTTTATGTCGTCAAAGTCAATTTCAAGTTCACCAGCAAAGTTTTTGTTTATCATATTGAGGGTTCGGTTGAAGAAATTGCCGTATTTGCCGACAAGTTCGGCATTTGTGTTGAGTTTGAAGCCTTCATAAGTAAAGTCGCTGTCCTTGTTTTCAGGGAAAATAGACACCAAATAAGCCCTCAAAGCGTCAATGTCGATATCACTGTGGAGCAAGGAATCGCAGAAAATGCCGACTTTGTGTGATTTTGAGAATTTCTGTCCCTCAAAGTTTAGGAAATTGAAACCAACAACATTTGTTGCCAGATTGTATTTTTTGCAAGCAAGTTCCATACTTGGAAAGAACACCGCATGGAAGTCAATGTTGTCTTTTCCGATAAAGTTGTAGATTTCACACTCAGGGTTTTGCCACCTATCTTTGACCATTTCATCTCCACCCAATTCTTTTGTTATGGAGATGTAGCCGATTGGGGCGTCAAACCAAACATAGAAAACCTTGTCTTCAAATCCTTTGAGTGGAACTTTGATTCCCCAAGGAATATCTCTTGTTATACAGCGAGGCTTAAGCCCTTCCTTAAACCATTTGTTTGTCATTGCGTAAACGTGTGGACGCCAAACGTCTTTTTTGCTCTCAACCCACTTTTGAAGTTCAGGTTGAATTTTATCGAGAGAGATGTAGATGTGTTTTGTAGACTTTTTGACGGCGTCTTTTCCGCAAAATGCACATTTTGGAGAGCCAAGAGCGTCGAGTTCGTAAGTTGCACCACATTTGTCGCACTGGTCACCATATGCCTTATCATATCCACAATTTGGGCAAATGCCATAGACAAATCTGTCAGCGAGAGCAATTTTGTCATGCTCACAGAAGAGCATACTGCTTTCTTTGACTTCGGTGTATCCATTTTTGTAAATCTCACTGAAGAAATCTATTGTGACATCGTGGTGAGTTTGGGTGTTTGTTCCGCTGAAGATGTCAAAATTGATAGAAAGTTTTTTTGCAATTTCTTTCATTCTTGCGTTCATTGAAGCGATGTAATCAGACGGCTCCATTCCAGCCTCTTTTGCAGAGATGTAACTCGTCGTGCCGTGGTCATCTGTTCCGCTGACATAGACGACATCATTTCCTTTTGTTTTGTGGTATCTTGTGAAAACATCCCCAGGGAGCCAACATCCAACAACGTGGCCAAGATGTGGCAAGCCGTTGACATATAAAAGTGCGGAGGTTACTAAAATTTTCTTCTTTTTCATTTTTTTATCCTTTCTAATGCATATAATTTTTAAATTAAACAATTCCTTTGATGTTTTAGCAATTTTCATAAGGCGTCGCGGACGCCATTCGCTCGGACCTAATTTTTGTCACAATCTCTTCAATTGGGTGAGTTGATTGTTCGCCAGTTTTCATATTTTTGAGAGTGTATTCTTTTGTTTTAACTTCATTTTCTCCGACAATAATCACAAAATCAACTTGCCTGCGGTTTGCTTCTTTCATCTTTGATTTAAATGATTTGTTTTCATAGAAAATTTCCGCACGCACGCCATTCTCTCTCAAATTTTGCACAAGTGAGAGACTCTCAAGCAATGTGTCATCGAAATTTATCACGGCACAGTCAATTTCGTTGGTCTTGCTGAGGTCAAAATAACCTTCTTGTAAAAGGATGTCGAAGAGTCTTGTTATTCCAACGCTCATTCCGACGCCTGGCATTTTGCTTTCCGAGAAATAACTGCATAGATTTTCAAATCTTCCGCCACCGCCGACTGCACCAAGTTCTTTCCTTCCAGACAAGAATGCTTCAAAGACAGTTCCTGTGTAATAATTATGCCCACGAATGATTGAGAGGTCATAAATTATGCTTTTTGTGCCCATTGCAGACAGAAAAGTTGAGAGTGTTTCAAGTTCTGAAATCCCTTCCAAAAAAAGTGCGTTTTTGCATAATTTTTTGAGAGAATTGCAAACGTCATCAATTTTTCCATTGGTTTGGATGATTGAGATGAGGTTTTTGCATTGATTTTCGCTCAAGCCAAGGTCCTTAAGTTGGGAGATAATCTCTTCCATTGGCATCTTTCCAATTTTGTCCAAAACAATCAAAACGTCAGTGCTTTTGTCCTGCATTTGAATTTCTTCAATGTAACCGCTCAAGATTTTTCTGTTTGAGACTCTGATTTCAACTTCCAAATTGAGAGCCTTATAACATTTTTCAAACAAACTTACACATTCAGAATCCGCAACAATGGAGAGTTCTCCATCGCCAATGATGTCTGCGTCGCATTGATAAAGTTCTCTAAATCGTCCTTTTTGAGGTCTTTCGCCACGATAGACCTTTCCAATTTGATATCTTTTAAATGGGAAATTGAGTTCATTTTTGTGCATCGCCACAAATCGTGCGAGCGGAACGGTGAGGTCGTATCTCATACACATATCTGTTGAACCTTTTGTGAAACGATAAACCTGCTTGTCCGTTTCGCCACCGCTTTTTGCCAAAAGTGCCTCGCTGTATTCCAAAATTGGCGTGTCAAGAGGAAGGAAGCAGTTTTCCTTAAAAACGATTTCAAGTTTGTTTAAAAGGTCAGAAAACAAAATTTGTTCTTTTGGCATAAGTTCCCAAAAGCCCTGAAGTTTTCTGGGAGTGATAAGGTCTTTGTTTTTCATTTTTTCTCCTTATTTCGTAACAATTTTACCCCATTGCATATGAAAAAGTCAAATATGACGGGCATATAATATGGGGATATTTATGCACAATTAAAATCCACTTATCCACAAATTTATAAATATACATTTGCAATTATGAATATTCAATCATTAAAAATTTTGCAAAATTGTGTAAAAAGTGGGCAAGTTATCCACATTTCCACATTTTTGTGGATAAATTATTGGTAAAAGTGGCATTTTTGCACAATTTCAATGTTGACAACTTCCCACTGGTGTAAATTGTCTAAAAATTGTCGATTTTGTATATATGCATAAAGTTGAATATTTTTGTATGCTTAAACATTTTCGATGAATAAATATTTCTTCAAAATGAATTTATATGCATTTTTTTATTTCGATTTTTTCATAAGAAATTTGCTCGGAGTTCCGTCACTTACAAAGAAAAGTTTGTGAAGTGCACGGGTCGAGGCGACATATAAGAGGTTTTTGTCAAGTTCGTTTTTGTAATTCTTGTTATTTGCAAATGGAATGATCACACAGTCAAACTCAACACCTTTTGCTTGTGCTGGGGTGGTGATCACTCGTTTGCTGTTGCTTATTGGAGAGTCATTTCGGAGCACTTTAAATTTCTTTATGATAGCACTCTCTTTTTGAAGTCTTTGAATTTGCTCTTTTGTCTTGCAAATGATTGCAATGCTTTGCCTTTTATCTTTTGAGTCTTGTTCTCTTTCAGCGAGCAATTTTTCAATTCTCTTTGCACAATTTGTCGTCTTTATGAATTCCACTTCTTCGCCATTTCGGTTTACATTGTCGGCGATGTGTTTGCCAAGAATTTTTTGAGAAAAGACGGAGATTTGTTTTGTGCTTCTATATGACTTGTCAAGATACTTAACCTTCGCTTTTGTAAGTTTTGCCAGGTTTTCAATGTATGAAGGAGTCAATGTTCGGTCAATGCTTTGGAAGACATCTCCAAGATAGAGTTTTCCACAACTCCAAATCTTTTCAAATAAATAGAAGTGGCACGGCGTGTAATCTTGCATTTCATCAATAATGACATATTTTGCGTCAAAGTTTGATTTGAGGGAAAACATTGTCTCTTTTATAAGCAAGATTGGGGCGATGTCATACGCTCCGATTTGTTCGATTTCCTCAAGTCCAGAATTTCTGAGGAAAAGGTTGTAGATTTTGAGCAAGTCGGTGGTTATGAATTTGTCATAAAGCAGTTTTTCCGCTCTTTTTAGAAGGTCATCTTTTAAACTTGGCGGAATATGGAATTTTTCAACAATGCTTTCTGCCAAGACTTCAATTCTCTTGTGAATTGCGATATTTTTTAATCGATTGAAGAAGATGTCTCGCATTTCATCTTCATTTATTACAATGTCTCCAAATACCATAGTTTTCGGAACAAAAAGATTGCAGATGTCGTGATTTAAGAAGTTTCGCAAGTTTGTCAAAAATTCAAAACTTGATTTTATTGCGATGTTTTCAAAGTCTTTTTGGTTTTGCTTTGAAATCACTCTGTCAAGCATTTCTTCTCTTGTTTCAAATTCCTTTCCCAAAAATCTTTTTGCCATTTCAGAAAAAGTTGTGGTGAAAGGTTTTTCTTCGCCGAGTGCGGGAAGAACGTCATTTATGTAATCTGCAAACAGTTCGGAAGGGGACAAAATCAAAATGTCCTCGCTTTTCAGTGTCTCACGGTATTTATACAGCAAATAGGAGACCCTGTGCATCGCAATAGAAGTCTTTCCTGAGCCCGCAACTCCTTGCACAATTGTGTTTTCAAAATCGTCCGCACGAATAAGCACATTTTGTTCCTTTTGAATTGTGGAGACGATTTCGTGCATTTTTGAGGTCGCGTTTTGGGAGAGTTGCTCCATCAAAATCTCGTCATCAATGACCATATTGCTGTCAATATAAAATTTGAGTTTCCCATTTTCAATCTTGTATTGTCTTTTGAGTTCGACATTTCCAGAGATTTCGCCGTCCAGGCATTTATAGGAAGTCTGTCCAATCTTGTCGTCATAGTAAAGCGAGCAAATGTCCGCTCTCCAGTCATAGACAAGATTGTGTTTTTCGTTGTTTTGCACAAGTCCGAGTCCAATATAATAAGGAGAAGATGTTTTTTCCTCTTTAGATTTGAAATCAAATCTGCCAAAATATGGATTTTTCTTTTGTTTGCTTAGTCTTGAAATTTCGTGTTTGAGAGATGAATTTTGCTGTTCAAAATTTTCAATGGTGATATTTATATTGGCAAATTCATCTTCTCCAACAAATTCCTTACTGTTTCCTCTTCGGATGTCGTAATAATTGTCTGCAAAATATTGTTTGAAAGATTGGATGCTTTCCTCGTTTTGCTTAATCTTGTGGGTGTCTCTTGATTTCAGTTTGTCAATTTCTGAGGAAACTGTCTCAAGATATTCTTTTTCAAGTTCAAAAGTTTTTTTATCCATTTTTTCTCCTTAGATGGAATGAGTCGGGTTGGGTAAAATTTGTGGAATAAAATTATTCATTTTCTTGAGGTGAAACGGTCTCTTCGGCTTCGCTTTGTTGTGGCTCTTCGTTTTCTTCGCTGTTTTCTTCTTCCACCTCTTTCTCTGTCAGAGCAACACTGGTGATTTTTGCGTCATTTTTAAGTTTCATAATCTTCACACCTTGGCTAACTCTTGAGAAAGTGCTTATGTCAGACACTGGGGTTCTTATGATGATTCCGCTGTCCGCAATGATAAGCAGGTCGCAATCTTCTTCGATTTGCTTGAGTGCGACAAGTTTTCCAGTTTTTTCATTGAAAACGCCAGCCTTAACGCCAGAACCACCACGCTGTTGAAGTCTAAATTCAGTTTCAGGGGTGAGTTTTCCATAACCATTTTCGGAAATTGTGAGCATATTGGAATTTTTGTGAACGATTGCCATATCAACCACAAAATCATCTTCTTCAAGTTTGATGCTCTTGACGCCTTGACTGTCTCTTCCAACAGCACGCACATCAGTCTCATTGAATCTGATGCATTTTCCATTGTGTGTGGCAATCAAGATGTCATCACGGCCGTCTGTGATGTCGACACCGATGAGTTCATCACCCTCAACAAGTTTGATTGCAATCTTTCCAACCTTTCTGATGTTTTCATATTCAGAAAGGACCGTTTTCTTGATAAGTCCGTTTTTGGTGGACATAATCAAGTTGTAGTCTTTAGGGTCTCTGCCCTCTGCACGAATTGGAATAATTGTGTTGACTTTTTCACCGAGGGAGAGTTGAAGAAGATTTATGATTGCTCTTCCCTTCGATTGTCTTTGATTTTCAGGTATCTCATAAGCCTTTGCGCAGTAAACTTTGCCAAGATTTGTGAAGAACAAAAGTAGGTCGTGACTTGATGTCACAAACATCTTCTCAACAAAGTCCTCATCCTTGGTCTTGTGTGCTGTTATGCCGACGCCACCACGATGTTGAGCCTTGTATTCATCGACGGACATACGCTTGATATAGCCCATATGAGTCATAGAAATGATGACATTTTCCCTTGGAATAAGGTCCTCAACATCAATTCCACCCATATCAAGACTGATTTCCGTCCTTCTCTCATCGCCGTATTGCTTTTTGACTTCTTCAAGGCTGTCTCTAACAATCTGGCTCACTCTTTCAGGTTTTGCCAAAATATCCTTGAAATCTGCGATTGAAGCGTCAAGAGAGGCAAGTTCCTCATTGAGTTTCTCAACTTCCAAACTTGTGAGTTTTGCAAGCCTCATATCAAGGATTGCATTTGCTTGAATTTCGTCAAGTTCAAAGTTGTTTGTGAGGTTTTGCATTGCTTCCTGTCTGTCTTTTGACTCTTTGATGACCTTTATCACTTCATCAATGCTTGCAAGCGCAATGACAAGACCTTTGACAATATGTTCTCTTTCCTCTGCTTTCTTTAGGTCAAATTTCGTTCTTCTGACAACAACTTCTTTTTGGTGCTCAAGATAATAATAAAGCATTTCTTTGAGGTTTAAAACCTTTGGTTCGCCATTTACAAGGGCGAGCATAATGATTCCAGAGTTTTGCTGGAGCATAGTGTGTTTGTAGAGGGAGTTCAGCACAACTTGTGCGTTTGCGTCCTTCTTGACATCAACAACAACACGAAGTCCTTCTCTGTCACTTTCTTCCTTGATGTCGCTTATGCCGTCAAGTTTCTTGTTTTTGACAAGGTCGGCGATTTGTGTGATGAAACGGGCTTTGTTGACTTGATATGGAAGTTCTGTGATGACGATTCTTTCTCTTCCGCCAGAAGTCTCTTCAATCTCCGCTCTTCCTCGAACCAAAATTCCTCCACGACCCGTCTTGTAGGCGTGTTTGATTGCCGTTCTTCCCATAATGATTCCGCCTGTTGGATAGTCAGGGGCAGGGATGATTTTGATAAGTTCGTCAATGTCGATTTCTGGGTTGTCTATGAGTGCCTGAACGCCATTTATGACCTCGGTCAAATTGTGTGGAGGGATGTTTGTCGCCATACCAACCGCAATTCCGTCAGCACCATTGACCAAAAGGTTTGGAAACTTTGCAGGAAGCACAGCAGGTTGCATCAAGGTGTCGTCAAAGTTTGGATAAAAGTCCACAGTTTCTTTGTCAATGTCTTCAAGCATCAAAGAGGCAATTTTTGAAAGCCTTGCCTCAGTGTAACGCTGAGCAGCAGGTGGGTCTCCATCGACAGAGCCGAAGTTTCCGTGTCCGTCGACAAGGGGATATCTTATTGAAAAGTCCTGAGCAAGTCTGACAAGGGCGTCATAGACAGAACTGTCTCCGTGTGGGTGATACTTACCCATAACTTCACCGACAATTCTCGCAGACTTTTTGTGTGGTTTGTCGTAGAAATTGTTAAGTTCGCCCATAGAATACAAAATTCTTCTGTGGACAGGCTTGAGACCGTCTCTAACATCTGGAATTGCACGGCTGACATTGACCGCCATTGCGTAGGAGATGAAAGACCTCTTGAGTTCCCCAACGACCTCAATAGGTTTGATTGTCTCTTTTTCCAACAATTCCTTTAAATTCAATTTGCTTTCTTCGTCTTTCTTACTCATCTTTTCCCTCAATTTGTAGTTTTAAATTTTGTGTTTTCATAATAATTTTGATTTTTCTGTAATTTTTTAATTTGTGTTTTCAACAGCATCGTCGTTTTATGGAAGCCGTTTTTTGAGATAGTTTTCTGCTCTGACTTTGCCTTGTTCGATTTTTGATTGTTTGATTTTCTCGACCTGTTCCGCTACGTCAAAAATAATCTTCAATTCATCCAAGCAAATCTCCATATCTGCAATGCAGTCCAAAATTTTGTTTTCAAGTTCAGATTGCTCCTTTTGGACATCAATGCTTTTTCTTTTAAATTTGCAGATTGCCTTGATCAGTTCGCTTGCTTCCTCAATGGAAATTTGTAAAATGTATTCATCTCCAAATGTTTCCATAAAATTTTTGTAAGGATTTTGTTTTTTCATTTTCCCTCGCTTTAAAATGCTGTTATTTTTCTAAGAATTTGAAACGCTTCTATACATCAAGGTCTTTGACCAAAGTTGCGTTTTCCTCAATAAACTTTCGTCTCAGGTCAACATCTTCGCCCATAAGTTCAGTGAACATCTTATCTGCCTCAATGGCGTCTTCCATTGTGATTTGCAAAAGGATTCGGTTTTCTGGGTTCATCGTGGTTTCCCAAAGTTGGTCTGGGTTCATCTCACCAAGACCTTTGTATCTTTGGAGAGTGATTCCCTTTCTTCCATTTTCCTCAAACCACTTGTTCAAATCTTCGTCGCTGTAGAAATAATATTCTTCTTTGCCTCTCGCCACTTTGTAAAGAGGAGGTTGTGCCGCATAAACGTGCCCTTTTTCGATAAGAGGACGCATAAAGCGGAAGAAGAATGTCAAAAGCAAAATTCTGATATGCGAGCCGTCAACATCGGCATCGGACATACAGATGATTTTGTTGTAACGGAGTTTGCTTTCGTCAAAATCATTTCCAGTACCCGCACCAAAAGCGGTTATCATTGCACGAATTTCTGCATTTTCCAAGATACGATTAAGTCTCGCTTTCTCAACATTCAAAATCTTTCCTCGAAGCGGCAAAATCGCTTGGAATCTTCTGTCTCTGCCTTGTTTTGCAGAACCACCAGCGGAATCACCCTCGACGATGTAAATTTCGCAAAGACTCGGGTCCTTTTCCGTGCAGTCGGCAAGTTTTCCTGGAAGGGTGGTGTTTTCAAGCACGCTTTTTCTTCTTGTTGATTCTCTGGCAAGTCTCGCTGCATCTCTCGCACGCTGAGCGGTGATGCTCTTCATAATAAGTTCCCTTGCTTCTGCAGGGTGCTCTTCCAAATAGTCTCCAAACGCCTCTTGCATAGCCTTGTAGACGATTGTCCTCATTTCGCTGTTTCCAAGTTTTGTCTTGGTTTGCCCTTCAAACTGTGGCTCACGAAGTTTGACGGAAATGACAGCGGTTATTCCCTCACGACAGTCTTCTCCAGAAAGTTTCTCAGTCTCTTTGATGATTTTGTTTTTCACAGCGTAATCATTTATGACTTTCGTGAGAGCATTCTTAAAGCCCTCAAGGTGCGTTCCGCCTTCTTCAGTGTTGATGTTGTTTGCATAGGTGTTTATGATTTCGTTGTAGGAGTCGTTGTATTGGAAGCAAACCTCAACCTCATTGATGACATCGCCTTTTTCGTTGTGGTTGAACTTATTGAAATAAACAGGGTAGGAGAGGAGTGTTTGTTTGTTTTGGTTTAAATAATTTACGAACTCAACAATTCCGCCCTTAAACTCAAACCTATCTTTCTTTTCTTGTCCTTCACGCCTATCTTCGAGGGTGATAACAAGTCCTTTGTTCAAGAAAGCGATTTCACGGAAGCGGTTTTTGAGGTTGTCGTAGTTGAAGACGGTGGTCTCAAAAATCTCTGGGTCAGGGTAAAAGGTGACGGTTGTCCCAGTCTTGTCCGTGCTTCCGATGACTTTAAGTGGTGCGAGGCTTCTTCCGCGAGCAAACTCAATGAAATGGTGCTTGCCGTTCTGATAAACGTCAACGGTAAGTTTTGTGGATAGTGCGTTTACGCAGGACACACCAACGCCGTGCAGACCGCCAGAAATTTTGTAACCTTCGCCACCAAACTTTCCGCCCGCGTGGAGTTTTGTCAAAACGACCTCAACAGCACTCTTTCCTTCTTTCTCAATAATTCCAGTAGGAATACCACGACCATTGTCGGAGACAGAGCAAGAGCCGTCTGCATTGATTACGACATCAATCTGGGTGCAGTATCCAGCGAGAGCCTCGTCGATGGAGTTGTCCACAACCTCTTGCACAAGGTGATGAAGTCCGTGTGCATCAGTCGAGCCAATATACATTCCAGGACGCTTTCGGACAGGTTCAAGCCCTTCCAAGACCTGAATCTCACTTGCGTCATATTTGACGCTTTTTGAAAGTTTTTCCTTTTCTTCTGCCTCATTTACTTCATTATTTTGTTTTGTTTCTTCGTTCATTTTGTTTTCGTCAAGATTTTCCATATTCACAATATTTCCCTTATATATATAAATATACTATATTATATCATATATAAGAGAAAAAATAAAGTATAATTTGCAAATAAAGTGGAAAATTTTGTTGGATAAAGGCAGAATTTTTTTCATTTGTCACACTTTTTGGCACACTTTGGACTTTTGGGGTGTGATTTGTTTTGATTTCGGAGTGAAAGGTCAGAAAAGAAAAATCGCCAAACATTCGATTGAGTCGAACATATAGCGATTTTCACGATTTGGTTGCGAGGACAGGATTTGACCTCTTCCCAACGCAGTTTATATTTCGTATAACCCGTCGGAGAGAATAAAAAAGGCCGTGTTTTTACACACAGCCTCTTCATTTGGTTGCGAGGACAGGATTTGAACCTGTGACCTCCGGGTTATGAGCCCGGCGAGCTTCCGAGCTGCTCTACCTCGCGTCAGCATTTTCATTATAAGCCAATTTATGCGGAAAGTCAAGATATTATTCAAAAAATGTTTCAAATTTTGCCAATTTGCTCAAAAAAAAGACCTATTTTTAGGTCATTTTTGTGATTTTTTATAAAAAGATTGCCAAAAACAAGAAAATTGTGCTTGTGTAATAAATCAAAGTAAGGTAAGTTTTGCTAAATTTTATATTCAAACCAGCATAGATTCCAAACAGGAGACAGCCGATGCAGAACATTATGTTGGTCAACGAAATGCTGTAAAGAAGTGCCATAATGATGTTTGCGACCATTGCTCCAATTGAGGCGAAAATCAAAAATGTTGACAAAATGTCGTATGGATTTGAGATTTTTTTGAGTGCTAGCATAAGAAATGTGAATGCAATTCCTATCGCAACCGCAAGAATTGCCCCAAGGAAAGTCTCTTTTCCGACATAAAGTGTGGAGACAGACAAGCAAACCGCACTCAAGAACAGAGCGATTGCAAGTGGAAGTTTTCCATTGCTTTGGAAAAATTTGCTCGTCTTTGTTTTCTTCTCTTTCTTCTTTTTCTTTTTGGAAGTGTCTTCTTGAGTCTCTTCGGTCTCCTCTGCTGTTTCCGCCTGTTCAGCAATTTCCGAAGCGTTTTGCTCTTCATCTTGCTGTTTTGGCTGTTCTGAAGGCAAATTTTGGGCATTTTCTGGGCTTTGAGGTGGTCTTATCTCAACCAGTGCCAAAAACATCGGTAAAATGCTTAAAATGACCAAAATTGAGAATCCAGAAAAATCGTCTTTGTAATTTGCGACAACAATTCCAAGGCAAACAAGCGCAATCAACGTGAAAGTTTTGAGCAAGAAAGATAAGGAATTGTTTTTTCTTGCCAAAACAACTCCCACGGCCAAAGCGACCGTCGCAACCAACAAACAAATCATTGACACCCTAAGCATAGAACTATTATAAACAAAAATTACCTTTTTGTCCAACAAAAACAAACACTTTTATTGCAAATAGGGCTGTAGGGATGTTTTCTTTTTTAATTTGCTGATAAAAAAAGAGATATTAGTCGCTAACTTTTGAAACTAGCGTAATAATAAAGGAAACCATAGACAAAAATTAGTCTAGGGGTTCTTTTTATCAAAAGAACTTGACATTGATATGAATAACAAATCATGGAGGGCGATGCTAAAAGCATTCTTTAAGTTTACCAAAATTCTCCCGTATTGTTTCGTTCGTCACCATATTCTGCACACTTTATAACACAAAAAAAATGAGTTGCTAAATTTTACAAATTAAATCCGAAATTAAATTATTTTAATTGAGACTCGTGCTTTTTAAAGAAATCAAATCTTGGCTCAATAAATTTGAAGGAATCAACTTCTGGATATATTTCTGCAAAAGTTTTTTCGCTGTTGTCCCAATCATATATTTTCTCGTCTGCGTTTATATATTCTCTGACAAGTTCGCAAGATTTTGGAGTAATTGGGTGCAAAAGAAGAACTCCTGTTTTTATTGCATGAATTGTATCTGCAATAAGTTGTGCCCGCACAGAATTGTCACCTATTTTTGATTTTTCTGACCAGTTGAGATTTACTTTTCTGAAATAGGTGTCAAGAAGTGGCATTATTTCATTAAGTTTAATGTCTTTCATTTTGTTTATATAATTGTTTTGAAGTTCATTTGCCATTTTAACAAACTTTTCATCAGGTCTATTTTTTGGAAGTTTTCCATCAAAAT
>CALWKD010000006.1 GCA_944381175.1 uncultured Clostridia bacterium
CAACTCCGTTTAACGCGGGCACGATTTACGAAATGTAAATCTAACCGCTACTTCGTTGGTTCTCCTCCAAGTCTCTCTCCACTAAGGTGAGATGGCTCAAAGGTTTTTCATAACGCGCTGCCTTTTCGTTTTTTTAGAAAGCGCGCACCAACTCCGTTTAACGCGGGCATGATTTAGATTTTCCTAAATGTGCAGTCGGTTTTGTGGTTCTTATTCCCAAGACCCTTATTATGTCCGTTCGTGGACAGACGCAAAACTTGAAAAGAGTGTAATTCGTCCAGACTTTCGCCAAGGTTTTTCACCAACCAACCCCTCTCTGTAAGTCAAAATGTCAGGCTACTGATTTCTTTCCACCATCTTGATTATGCTCGTATCATAACATCAAAAATTCATTTTGTCAATAAAAATTTCCTCTTTCTTTGAATATTTTTTAAGAGTCTACACAACATAATGTCAGGAGGGAAAAATGAAAAAATATAGACCTGGTGAACAAGCACCTGAAACTGGATACTACACAGCGTATGACAGTCAAGGGCAAAACGGCGGTTCTACTTACCTTGAAAAAGGTCAGAGATTTCCAGCCACACAACACGAAGGCAGTTATTATGTTTTGGGTGAAGAGTAAAACCCAACAAAAAAACGAGCAATAATGCTCGTTTTTTTATTTTTCCCATTTTTTTAATATTCTTGATTCCCAAAAACTGCGAAAAATTGGAATATTTATTTCAAAAATTTTGTTTTTTTTCTTCAAAAAATCTAAAATTTGCCATTTCCAAATTTATTCCACCAGAAGCAACCTCACAGTGACATCCCCTGTCACACGATAGACATTTTCTTTTCCCTCAACCTTTTGCGCACCTCTCACACTCAGTGAAGCGGAAGAATAACCTTCTGGAACATCGAATGTGATTGTGAGTTCTGCCCCGTATGGAAGCACTGCAAACTCATCATTTTCAGATGTAATCTCCGAACCATAGGTCACAGTCACATTTTTATCAACTGTGAGTGAATATGTCTTTTGCTTCTGATTAAACTTCGCATAAACCGTCAAATCTTGCAAAACACATTGAAGTTGCTCAGTCATATCATTCCCGTTTTCATCGACCCAACCCTCAAATGTGTATTCATAAACATCGCTCTTTGGTGGCGTTATGGAGAAGCCTCTTGGTTTGCCTCCTGCCTTAACAAGGGTTTGCCACACCAAAGGTTTTTCAATATCATAAGGATTGTAAAATGTGACTGAATATTCTCTGTCGACTTCCTCAAAATTTGCATACACAGTTAGGTCCGATCTTACGCTTGAAAGTGCCTCGGTGGCATCCTCTCCGTCTTCAAAAGTCCAAATTGTAAAATTGTAAACAAAATAAGTGGTCGGCTCTTTTGTCGGAACCTCAATGTTTGCGGTTTTTCCCTCTTCCACTTCCACCATCTCAATAAGGGTCATATTCTCGTCATAAAAAGAAACAGAAAAAACTTTTTCTCCGCAACCAGGAAGCAAAAAAACAAGTATCACAGAAAGCAATGCGTAAAAAACAGCAAAAGAGATTGTTTTCAAAGATTTTTTCATTCGTTTTCCTCTGCCAAGAATATATCACATATGGAGGTTGAAAGTCAAGTGGTGACTTTGCTTTCATCTACCTTTTGCTCCTTTTTGTATGGACCAAGCGGGTCAACTTTTTCAAACTTATCTTTTTTCTTTCTTTTCATAACAATTTTAGTTTGCAAGAAAACTCACTTTTAAGTCAAAAAATATGTATTTTTAACAAAAAAACTTGAATCGCTTCAAGTTTTTTGTATTTTCATTATTTTTTCACCGTCACTTTCAAGCAAGTGAGAGCATCTTCGTCCACTCTAACTTTTTCGCTCACCGCAACCCCCGCGATGACATAAACAACATTTCCACTTGCAAGCACAGGGATGAAATCTCTGACTCTGACGGGCACTTTTTTGTCAATCAAAAACGATTTAAGTTTCTTTGTTCCGCCACCAAATTTTTCAAAGACATCCCCATCCTCTCTATATCTCCATTTTGCGTCTTTTGGGATTTTTTTGCTGTCGAAATAAAGAGCGTCTCCGTCCACCATTTTTTCTGCCTTAACTCTCCTGACCGAAACTTTCCCAAAGTTTGGAGCGTCAAAACCTTCACATTTCAATACCCTTGAAAGAGTCGGTTTTTCAACATAGTTGTTTTCAAAAGTCAAAAAGTCATATTCCTTGCTCACGGTCACATCAAATGGCAATCTGATTTTCTTTCCATTTTCCAAATTTACGGCGAGGTCTCTTATCATTTCAATATGTTTTCTTTCAATATCTTTCTTGACGCCAATCAGCGAAAGAGCACGAAAAACAATTCTGCTGTAAATCGAACTTGCACCTTTGAAATAATAGCAAGGCATTTGCACAATTTTTTTGTCCACCAAAAGAGCGTTTGTGTCGAGAGTGGATTTGATGTAATCATCATCTTCGCTCACCGAAAGAGCAAAATTGTTTATGGCTTCGATTGCGTTTGGCCACCTCTGCAAAATATCTTTCATAATGACATTTCTGACATAATTTCTTGCATATGTGGTGTCATTATTGCTCAAATCTTCAACATATTCAATGTTGTGCATATTCGCATAATCTTCAATTTCCTCTTTTGAGACAGGGAGCATTGGTCTGATGTAAATCTTCTCTCGAATAGGTTCCATTCCCCTCGCCCCAGAGACTCCACAGCCCCTGAAGATGTGCATAAGAATCGTCTCGGCTTGGTCACTCTGATGATGAGCCAAAGCGATTTTGTCCACGATGTCCTTTTTCACAAGTGCCTCAAAAACGCCATATCTTCCGTCTCTTGCTGCTGTCTCCAAACTTATTTTTCTTTCCTTTGCAATTTTTGGAGCATCAATGGTGAATTTGTAAACTCTGACACCCATTTCTTTGCACTTCTGAACGACAAATCTCGCCTCGTCATCACTTTCTTCCCTTATGCCGTGATTGATGTGGATTGCGACAACATCAATGTCAAGCAGTTCCTTGTTTTCATTCAAAAAATGCAGAAGGCACATTGAATCAATTCCACCGCTCACCCCGACGCCAATAACTTCGCCCGCGTTAATCAATTTGTTTTTCTTGACAAAATCGAGTATTTTTTTCATTTTTCTCCCCTATGTTTTCTTTAGTATAGCATTAAAAATATGCAAAAACAATACTTTTTTAAGAAAAAAAATGCCAAAAATGGCACTTTTTGCTTCGTTTTTTAGAAATCTAACACTTTGATCACCACCACCGTCATATCGTCAACTGCATAACCATTGTTGCAAGCGAGTGCACGCTCAAGGAGTTCGTCTGCAAACTCTTGTGGATTTTTGGATTTTATTGATTTGATACATTCCTTAAGTTCTTCAGTCTCTCCAAAACTGTCACTCACACCGTCAGACATCAAGATGATGAAATCTTTACTCTTGACCGCATTTTTTCTTATTAAAGGCTCGGCGTCCTCAACTATTCCCATTGGCAACGCTCCTGTCTCAATCGTCTTGCAATCATCCTCGCTCAAGATGTAAGAATTTGGTGACGCCATTTTGACAAAATCAACAAGTCCATCCTTTTGGTCAAAAATACAGATGTCCATTGCACTGAAAATTTCTTCTTTATAAAGATTTAAAAGTTTGTTTACGGTCGAGAGAATGATATCATTGTCAAAGCCCGCCTTATAAAAATTTTCAACGAGGCTTATGGACAGTTCACTCGTGTGCTCGGCTTTCTCTCCACTTCCCATTCCGTCGCTTATGGCAAAGAGAATTTTGTCACCATTGAGTTTGATGATACTGTATGTGTCGCCACTCATCTTTGAGCCATTTTTCGTCTTTTGACTCACGCCAAACAGGCAGTCATATTTTGGTGCGGTTTTCAAATTTATCACGGTGTAACCAGGTCTTGTAGACGGAAAAACTTCATAAATCGCCATTTTTTTGCCACAGACCTTGCTTGCCACATCGACTATCCTCGGTTTTTCGCTGTCCTCACTTTTGACAACAAGCGATACTTCCATTGTCCAAATATCCTTCTCAAAAACCACCGCGTCAATGCAAATGATGTTGTAGTAGGTCATTTCGTCAAGAATTTTGTTTTCTCGAACTGTGTCAAACGAAATGTTTGTCTCGACTTCTTTTGAAAGCCCTCCCATAATCTTTGACACGCCCAAAAGTTGATCCGCAATGATGATTTTGCTGGTGTCAACATCCCTCACCATACTCATATATTTTTTATACTGAGCAGTAAGTGTATTCACGCTTCCCAAAATTGATGTCGTCTGCTTACATCTTGAGGTCAAAAAGGAAGGGATGTCCAAAAGCGTCGCCCTGCCCCTTTGATACGCGATGGTGATAAGTTCGTCAAACACCTTTTTCGTGCTGTCTGGAAAGGTCCTGTGACAGTGGTTTCTGTCTGGGCAGAAAGAGCAAATTTTTTCCTTAATCTCCTGCTCAAGCAGTGTCTTGACCTCGTCAAGTGTCATTCCTTGCTTCAAAAGGTTGCGGTATATCACATTCATATCATTAAAGACTTCGCTTAAGTTTCCAAGACGATTGTGCAAAATCTCTCTGTTTCGATTTACGACATTCTTCATTGCCACTCTGTCTTTTGAGAGGTTGAAGATGACGGAGATTTCTTTACACCAAGATTTTGGCATACACAAAAAGATCAAAGAGGAAATCAAAACTGGCAATATTTCGATTATTCCAAACGAATAATACAATTTGAAATAAAATCCGATCACAAGTTCAACCGCCACCACAGCAATCACCATAAACACCCTAAATCTTTTCTTAAACAAGAGTGCAAACAGTGCCCAGAGCACAAAAGGTGCCATAAATACGGCGTTGTTTGTCGCAATTATTGCCCCAAGTCCAGCAACCACTGAGACAAGCAAAGTGAGTGTCGGAGTTGAGCAAAATGCAAAAAGAAACACAACAAAACAGACAAAAAGTTTCAGAAAACTGAAAGAGTTAATATTCAAAACTGCAAGTCCAGCGCTTAGAACCGCGATTATGGAAAAAAGCGAAACGATTTCAAGATTTGTTAGTTTGTTTGTGAAACCTCGGATGATAATCGCCTCAAAAACACTCATGCACGCATACATAAAAACTTCGCCAAGCAGTATTTCCACAAATGGTAAAAGCGGAAACATCCCCGAGATTATATCAAAGACAACCGTTGCAGTCTGTCCGAGGATGGAAAACAAGAAAAATTCCCATTTTTTCATATTCTTTTTGCATAAAATGTGGACAAAATACGGCACAATAAGACAAAAAGTGCAAACAAGAGTGCATATGCAAAACTCCAAAGTTGGTCGAAATATTGCCCCCGCAATTATGTAGGCAGGTGCAACAAGCCAAATCTTTTGGTTCGCCCAACAAAGAGCATAGAGCATACCAAACGCAAAAGGAAAGATTATGAGATTTACACTGGAATTAAAAAGAACAAAAAACAATCCAATTAAGATAACGAAATTCATAAATAAAAAAAGATATTTGTTAAGCGTTTTGTTCATACGCACCCCTTTTCTCAATTGTAAACCAACCGAAAGTCTAAATTGTGCCAAAATTCTGTCATTTTTGCTTGAAATTTGTCTAAAAAAGTCACTGCGAAAGGTTTCCTGTCCTTGACAAAGAAAATTATTTGATATATAATATAAAGAAAAATAATTTGAGAAAAGAAGGCAAGAAAAATGAAAACTTTTTTGAAAAATAACATATATGTTTTTATGTGGCTGGGATTTGCAGTATTTATGGAACTTTTCAGCATAACTTTCACTGACTGCAAACCTTATCTTTCTTCGCCATTGTATTTTTTGCTTATCCTCTTTTCATTTTGCTTGATTTTGTTTCTTGTCCCAAACAGAATCGCAAAAATCGTGATTGTAAGCCTGTTGATGATCGGTCAAACAGCGCTTTGTGTCGGCTTCATATATCTTTATGAATCAAACGGCACTTTCTTTGACTTCTCGATGATAAATATGAGGGATGATGCATTTGGAACAATTGAGGACCTCTCATTAAACTGGGTTCACTTCGGAATTTCACTCGGAGTCTTGGTTTTGTTTGTGGGAGTGATGATTGGTCTTGAAGTTTATTTCAGAAAACATCACGCCCAAAAATTTAAAGAGAAAAAGCAATTCAAGATTTCAGTTGGAGTCGTCACAGCACTTGCACTTGTGTGTTTGACAATTATTCCTGTTTTTGACGGAGTTATCCAAGGACAAAACAGTTATCAAAATATGCTCTTCAACAACAACTCCTCCGTCTATCAACAAAAAGGAATAACCGCAAATGCCGTTTACGAAATGCTCAGCGGGTCTTTGGCAAACAAAGTTAAATATGACGACTTGACCCCTGTCGATGAGGCACTTTCAGAAGAAAATGAAAATTTGTATCTTGAGACCTCTCAGTTCAACGGCATAAGCGAAGGGAACAACCTCATTATGCTTATGGTGGAGAGTTTTGATTGGTATCCATTCACACTTTACTACGACGCAGAAACAATAAACGAAATCTATCCAAACATTACCAAATTTATGCAAAACGGCATTGTTTTAAACCAATATTATTCTCGTGAAAAGACTGATACATCGGAAAACAACGCTCTTCTTGGAAGCAACCCGACTGGCAAATATGTGAACTATGACTTTGAAAACAATCAATATCCATACTCACTTGTCAATATGTTTAAAAACAAATATCCAGACGCAGTTGCAAATGCTTTCCACCAAAACACTGGTTCTTTCTACAACCGCAAAGTTTTGTTTGAGAGTTATGGCTTTGACTACTTCTATGACATAGATGATATGGCAGATTTTGGCGTGACAAACGAATGGAATGAGGACAGTTTCAAAGGCGAGAGAACAAAAGACAGCGAAACAATGCTCCATATGGTTGAGACGATGTTTCCGACCGACCAACAATTTTTGACCTATTGGCTGACCTTCTCAATGCACGGCTATTATGTGGAAAGAGAAAACTTCAGAAATTTCGTTTATGTCGACCAGTATGGCGTGGAATATGAAAACGGATATTATGGCTATCTCGACGCAAAAGGAGTTTTCCCTGAAAGCGAGGAAAAGAAAGCAAATTATCTTAGGACCTACGCCGCTGCAGTGAAAGACTTTGACGAGGCATTGGGCATAATGATGGACTATCTGGAAGAAAACAATTTGCTCGAAAACACCACCATTGTTATGTATGCCGACCACAACACTTATTACAACAATCTGTCAAAATATGGAAAGGGAATTGATGAAACCTACAACAGTGAACTTTACCGAATCCCTGCAATCATCTACGACCAAAAACTGTATGATGCCTACAAAGATTATGCGGGTGAAGACGCAATGCAAGTGGTCTATGGCACGGACAACAACGAGGACTACAAGTGCCTCACCGTGTCCAAATTTACAAACACAATCGACCTTATTCCGACCGTTTTTGACATCTTTGGAATCAAAGGTTACAACGACCTATATCCTGGAACTTCGATCTTTATTGAAGATGTGGAAAGCATAATTTACTCAAGAGCATACGGAATTTTTGTCACAGACAAACTCATCTGTTACTCCGCCGACAGCCTCCTCTACACTTGCGAAGGCTTTACAGAAGAAGATAGGCTGGACTTCATAGAAAGAGCGGAAGAATATCTGAGAATAAAAGAAATCACCGACCTAGTCTTCTATTCAGATTACTTTGCCTCCCACGAATATGTTTATCCGCCGAATAGTTAAAAATGAGTTTCCTCTTTCAAAAGAGGCGTCGCTCCAATAATGCAATGTAAAAACAAAAAGATTTCAAAAAAATGCAAAATAGAGTGTTTGATAAAAAAGAGGTTGAAAATTCAACCTCTTTTTTTATGCTGTTTATATTTCAAACATTCACTCAAAAGTTCCATAAACCTCTGACGATCTTACACGGCTTCTTGATACACTCCGTCTGTGTAAACAAGATGAATAAGCGTCCTTTCCACTGTGTCATACAAATAAATGTCAGTTGATTTTGTTTCCTCAATAAGCACAGTTTCATTTTCGCTGTTCACAAATGAGCCATATTGGTCGTTTGCGGAAGATGCGATTGAGAAGCATGCATCAATGTTGTCTTTGTATGCCTTTCCAGAACTTTCAAGCGAACTCTTTGTGATGTTCCAAAGAGCACCAGATTGTGCATCATTTAGTGAGCCATATGTTGAAGAATCATATCCTGTGCATACAAGCAAATCTGGGAAGTAGAAGAAGAAAAGTTCTGCAGGAATTGTTGAATCAACATCTGTCAGTCCAAGTTCATTCAAATATTCCATTTTCCCATCCACTGTTTGAGTTGGATTTCTTGGATGTCCTTTGTAATAATAAACATAATCTTCATTTCCGTAATATGCCATTGTTGCATCTACATAACTCTCAAAATTGTATTCATATGTTTGCCAAGTTCCCAAAATAATCATTGCCTGCTTGCCTTCGCTTTCGGCTTGTGCAAAATATGAACCATCAAAGTTGAAAAGATTTTTCACAACTGCTTTTTGCTCTTCATCCATTGCGTTGAAGGAAGTTGAGAGAGATTTGCTGACAATCTTGCCTGTTCCCTCAAGTGCAGTCACATCAGTCTTCTTTTGTGTCTCACCCTCAGAAACATTGTTGATGTCATAGATTGCGTTTCTGGTTGCTGTCAACCACCAATAAACATTCTCCTCTTCCTTTGCCATAACATAAGCGTATTCTCTTAATTCGCCTGCGTCAATCACAAAAGAAGAGTCATCTTCTTTGTAGTATCCTTTTTCTGCAACTTGTTCCTTGAGCGCAGTGTAATCTGCAAGCATTTCATTGTAACGAGTGGTGTATTGTTCGTCATCTGCGGTGAAGTTTTCGTTGAAGTAAACGAGCGAAGCAGAGCCGTCGGAAAGCAAAGTTACATCATAGTTTTCTGCTGGGATCCCGTTTGCAATCGTCGCGTCAAGCCAGCCATATGCGTAATAGTCATTGTAATAAAGATTGAAATGAGATTCTGGGTTTATTTCGTAGAGTTCCTTGATCCAAGCACTCGTCTCTTCATAAATCTCGCGTTGGTTTGTGTTTCCTCTAATTTGTTCGCCAGTTGCGATTGGCATTGTGTAAACATTTTCTGGAAGATTGTTGTAATTCCAAACATCACTCCTCTTAAACCAAACAAATGTTGGAATTTGATAATCTTCTGTTATCTCCTTAAGATTCAAAGAGAAAAGTGTGACTGGCATTGTCGCGGTGAGTGGTGCAATGTTATATTCGTCCGCATAAGCCTTTACGGTTGTCGTTTCACTGTCTGTGCGAAGACCCCTTGAGACTTTGACGGTCACATCAATATATCCGTAAATCCCCCCCCGACATCATAAGACCCACTCATAATTTGGTCTTGGTCATAAAGTGTTGTGCTGTTTAGTTTTCTGCCATTGTGAGAAACCGTAATCTCAACCTTTCTTACACTTTTTGAGACTTCCCAAGAAACCGTAATCTCTTGAGACTGACCGATCTGTTCCGCACTCACTTTCACATCCACCTTCCAAACTGTGCAAGTGAGAATGATGAGAATAAGTCCTGCGATCACAACGGCTCCAAGAGTTGCAAAAAGTGAAATCGCCCATTTTTTTGCAAGTTTCATAAATATCCTCCTTCAAAAATTTTTAAGTGTTCACAAATCATCTAAAAAATAAACCCTTAAACTAATATCAAGATACACCTTTCAAAAGCCTATGTCAAACAAAATTTGACATTTTGTAACAATTTTTAAAACAAAAAAACTCCACATTTCTTTGCAGAGTTTTTTAGATTGCTGGCTTTCACAAAATAGATGTGATATTTTTTATTAAAATTTCCCCATAAAATTGATTAAGATTTCACATCCTGAAATAGTTCAAAATTCCACACAAAAGATTGTAGCAAAATCTTTCTTTGTAGTCTTCGTCTTGCAAAAGTGCCTCCTCTTCCGAATTTGACAAAAATCCACATTCCACCAAAATGGCGGGCTTGTCTGTGCAGTTTAGGACATAATAATCTCCCACTTTGGCCGTTTTCTTTGCATAGTCAAAATTCTTGTTCAAAATGGTTGAGACATTCTCCGCCAAAAACTGACTTGCCTCGTTCCCCTCGCCATAAAACACTTGACTTCCACGAGCAGAAGAAGATGGAAAACTGTTCATATGAATGCTGACCACCAAATCGGCGTTCGACTTTTCAATAATTTCTTTGCGTTTTGCCATTTCACTTTTTTTCTTGTTTGACGCTGTCTCCGAGTAAAGCCCATTCATATCGCTTCTTGTCATAACCACTTTGAAGCCAAACTCTTTGCAAATCTTTTCAAGTTCCTGAGCATACTCCAGATTCAGAAAACTTTCCGTCACCCCACTCACTGCTCCGACCGCACCGCCATCCTTTCCACCGTGCCCCGCATCGATCACAATGGTATATTGTGGTTTGGGCTGGAAGGTTGGACGAATGGCAGTGAAATAAATCACCACTCCCGCCACGCACAACAAAACACACAACCCGATTACAATCGCCCGTTTTCTCAATGTCAAAACTTTCATAAAGTATTGTATTTTTGAAAATTAGACTTTATAACAATATGCTTGAATATATCGATGCCAAAAACTCTTACTCCTCATATTGACAACTTTAATAGATTGTGATAAAATTTGATTGGAGATTAAAATGAGTTTAGTAAGTGTTATAGAAACCTTGAAAGAATATTTTGATTTGACAGATGAAGATGTTAAAAGAAAAGAGAATCTTCTTTCATCCATTTATTACCTTGAAAAAGAAGAAATTTTAAAAAGGGCAAAATTTTATATGACAACTTTCAGTTTAACTCAAACTGAATTTAATAAAATACTTAAAACTTTGCCTACTCTTTTGGGTTTAAACAACGAAAGTATTTTAGACAAAGTGAATTTTTATTTAACAACATTTAATTTAACACAAACTGAATTTAGCAAAATGTTTAAAACACTACCTACTCTTTTGAATTATAATAAAGAAAGTGTTTTAGATAAAGTGAATTTTTATAAAAGCACATTTGATTTAACACAAACTGAATTTAATAAAATACTTAAAACTTTGCCTACTCTTTTGGGTTTAAACAACGAAAGTGTGTTACATAAAGTAAATTTTTATATGGAAACATTTGATCTAACACAAGCTGAATTTAACAAAATACTTAAAACTTTGCCTACTCTTTTGAGTTTAAATAATGAAAGTGTGCTAGATAAAGTAAATTTTTATAAAAAGACATTTGATTTAACTCAAGCTGAATTTAACAAAATGCTAAAAACTTCGCCTGCTCTTTTGGGTTATAACAATGAAAGTGTGTTAGATAAAGCGAATTTTTATATAAAATCATTCAATTTAACACAAACAGAATTTAATAAAATACTCAAAACTTTGCCTAATCTTTTGGGTTTAAACAATGAAAGTGTGTTAGATAAAGCGAACTTTTATATGAAAACATTCAGTTTAACTCAAACTGAATTCAACAAAATGCTCAAAACTTTACCTGCTCTTTTGAGTTATAACAATGAAAGTGTGTTAGATAAAGCGAACTTTTATATGAAAACATTCAGTTTAACTCAAACTGAATTTAACAAAATGCTCAAAACTTTACCTACTCTTTTGGGTTATAACAATGAAAGTGTGTTAGATAAAGCGAATTTTTATATAAAAACATTCAATTTAACACAAACAGAATTTAATAAAATACTCAAAACTTTGCCTAATCTTTTGGGTTATAACAATGAAAGTGTGTTAGATAAAAAGAAAAATTTTGACAAAATTGGATTAGATAAAAACGATATCATAAAAAATCCTTCCATTTTAAACTCACCATCAAACAGTTTAATCTTTAGATATATGCTTTTGTATATTGATTTTGGAAATAAGAGTTTCCTTGACACAATTTGGTATATGACGAGTGAAAAGAAAACTTGGGCAAGGTATGCATATATAAAACAGAATGGAGAAACTAAACCTGCTGATGTCTTAATTAGTGAAAAAAAATTCCAAAAAAAGTATGGCATTGAAAGCAGTGACCTTATGGAAAAATTTCCTATCACAAAAGAGATCATGCAATTTGTAAACAGCGAATATAACAAACTCGCTGAAAGAAATGGTGACAAAAAATTTGAAATTAAATTTGACGACTTGCAGAAAAAAGATAAAGAGAAAGGAGAATAATATGGAAAAAGATTTGGAAAAATTTCTACTTCAAATAAAATTCACAAAAAACGAAATTGAAGATATTAAAAACATCTCCCCGACTCTTGATGTGACCACACTAAAAGAAGTTAAAGGTGTGATGCAAGTTTTAAATTTTTATGGCTACCCAAAAGAAGACTTGCCAGACCTTTTTTATCAAAACCCCAATATTATGACAATGGACGAAAAAGTTTTGATGGACGAACTTGACAAACTTGTTCTACAAAAAATTGACATTGAAGAATTTTTAAAAAATAATCCATTTGGAATTTAAAATTTAATCAAACGAATTAAAGCATATCATTTGATATGCTTTTTTATACTCCTAAAATATATATGTTTTCCCTTTTAAAATAAAAAACTCACTGCCCTATCTTGACATC
>CALWKD010000007.1 GCA_944381175.1 uncultured Clostridia bacterium
CACCAAATAATTGCTTTTATTTTGCAAAATATACTAAAATAGGATTGAAGAAGTGAGGTGGGAAATGGAGCAGTTGTTTTTGAAATCGGTCGATGGATACGAATTAGATTTGCACATCTTTGAGGCGAAAGAGGCAAAGGCGGTCGTTCAACTTGCTCACGGAATGGAAGAACATCAGGAGCGATATGAAGATTTCGCGAAATTTTTGGTGAAAAATGGCTTCACGGTCGTTTCGGCGGATATGCGAGGGCACGGAAAAAACGCAAAAAATCTGGGTTATTTTTCGGACAAGGACGGAGACAAACTCTTGGTGAAAGACCATTTGAAAATAAGAGATTTTATTGCAAAAAGATTTCCAAATCTTCCGATTTACCTTTTCGCTCACTCTATGGGGACAATTATTGCGAGGGTCGTTTTGCAAAAGAACTCCTCAAAATATGACAAAGTGGTTTTGAGCGGTTATCCTGCCTATCAAAGTGGTGCAGGTTTTGGGGTCTTTTTGACAGATGTTGTCAAACTCTTCAGAGGTGCAAAATATAAATCAAAAATTATTCAAAAAATAGGCATCGGGGTTTTTAACAACGAAATCAAAAATCCAAGGACCGATATTGATTGGGTTTGTGCAAACGAAAAGACGGTGGATGAATACTTGAGCGACCCGCTTTGTGGAACTGGCTTCACGATTTCTGCTTTTGGTGACCTTTTCCGCCTTGTTGTCCAAATGAATAAATCGGAAGAGTGCAAGAAGGTTAAAAAAGATTTGCCGATACTTCTTCTTGCTGGCAAAGACGACCCTTGCACCAAGGGAGAGAAGGGCAGGTCTCAGTCAAGAAAGACGCTTGAAGAAGTGGGCTTTGAAAACATTGAGCAAATCACCTACCCGAATATGAGGCACGAAATCTTAAACGAAAAGGACAATCAAAAGGTCTATGATGACATTTTGAAATTTTACGAAAGTTGAGGAAATTTTTATGAAGATTGCTTTGATAAATGAAAACAGCCAAGCGAGCAAAAATGGTTTGATTTTTGCGGTTTTGGAGAAATGTGCAAAAAAATATGGAGACGAGGTCATAAATTATGGAATGTTTTCCGAAAATGACGAACACAGCCTCACTTATGTCAAGGCGGGACTTTTGTCCGCGATACTACTAAACAGCAAGGCGGTGGATTTTGTGGTGACTGGTTGCGGAACGGGCGAAGGTGCGATGCTGGCACTGAACAGTTTTCCAAATGTTTTGTGTGGGCACATTGTCGACGCCAGTGATGCGTATATGTTTAGGCAAATCAACGACGGAAATGCAATAAGTCTTCCGTTTGCAAAAGGTTTTGGCTGGGGCGCGGAACTCAATTTGGAGCAGATTTTTGATGCACTTCTCTCTTGCGAGGGTGGCGGTGGTTATCCAAAGGAAAGAGTTGTTCCTGAGCAAGCAAACAAGAAGATTTTGGACAAGGTCAAAGAAGTCACTCACAACGATATGCTTACAATTTTGAAGAAAATAGACCAAAAGTTTTTGAAGGAGACGATTGATTATCCATTTTTCAGGGAGCAATTTTTCAAAGATTGCAAGGATGAGAGAATTGCAAGATGTTTGAAAACAGTTTTACAAAAAGGAAAGAAATAAAATGGAAGAATTGAAATTTGCGAAAAAGATTGTGGTTGAGGCATATAAAAAGTTTGTCAAGAACAGAGATAAAACTGCCAAAATGAAGGACAACCCAAACTACATAGGAGATGTTGTCACTCAGTGCGACCTCGATGTCGAGACTTTTCTCACGCAGAAAATAAAAGAAAAATATCCAAATGACACCATTGTCAGTGAGGAGTTTAACAGCAAAGAAAAGCGTGTGGGAAGATGTTGGATAATTGACCCGATTGACGGAACGGTGAATTTCAAAAACAACATTCCTATTTGGTGCATACAAATTGTGTTTTGTGAAGGCGAACAGACAAAATGCTCAGTGATTTATGTCCCAACTGAAGACAGGCTTTATTCGGCTGACGAAGAGAATTTCTATGTAAATGGAAAGGTCACAAAAACTTCCACAGTTTTAAAGGCAAATCAGGCACTTGTTGCAATTTCTGACATAGAGCAAAACAATAAAGTCGTTTTTCCATTCCAAATCAAACTCATCGAAGAACTTTCAAAGGTGGTTATGAGGGTGAGATGTTATGGCTCGGCTGGATATGAGTTTGCTTCTGTTGCTTGCGGAAGGAGTCAGGGATATTTGATGGTTAACCCGTATATTTGGGATTATTCAATGGGTCTGTTTATGTGCGAAAAGGCGGGACTTTTCACTCTTTCTATAAAGAATAAAGATTTTCAAATATGTGGGGCATTTGCGACGGAAGAGTTGAAAAAGAAAGTGGAAAAATGTGTCAAGGACCTTTTGAAAGGCTTGAAAAAATAGGAGAATAGTGTGGAGATAACAACAAAGGGAAGATATGCCGTGCGAATATGTGCGGACATTGCAAGAAATGGAGAAGGATATGTCTCTTTAAGCGACATCGCCCAAAGACAGCAAATTTCTCTTAAATATTTGGAAAAAATCATCTCAATGCTTTCAAAAGCAAACCTTGTGGAGAGTATGAGAGGTGCTTATGGCGGTTACAAACTCTCAAAAAGTATGGACGAGATAACCGTCAAACAAATTTTGGATGCGACTGGTGACAGCATCAAAGTCTCCACTTGCATTGCTGGGGAAGAGTGTCCAAAGGCGGACAAATGTGACACGATTGGCGTTTGGAACAATTTAAACAAATTGATAAACACCTATTTGGAAAGCGTCACGATCAAAGATTTGGTGGAGCAGACCTGCGACCGAAAGTTGTTGAAATAAGTGCAATAAATTTCTTAGATAGACCTTATGGGGTCTTTTTTTTACACCATTTTTCAAATTTTACATAAAATGATTTTGAGTAAGTAAAAGGAGAAAAATTATGCTTTTTAGAAATAATTGCCCGTGCAATGCTCAAGAAGATATAAGATTTATCGGAGTGAGAGGTGCGACTGGTCCAACTGG
>CALWKD010000008.1 GCA_944381175.1 uncultured Clostridia bacterium
GATTATTTTGACATATACTTCAACACTTCGGATGATGAAAACAAAAATATTAAACTGGACAATCAAGAAGATTTTGAAGAAATAGAAAAAGAGCAACCCAGCGGTTCGGATTGCTCTCACTTGGTGCTGGTGGTGGGAGTCGAACCCACACGTCCTTGCGAACTCAGGATTTTAAGTCCTGTGCGTCTGCCATTCCGCCACACCAGCATATATAGTCTTGTCCAATTGTTCCCAAAGCAAAAACTTTGAATTCTTTTCTAAAATTGAGTTGTATTTTCAGATAAACAAAACACAAATCCCCAAATTTTATACGGAAAAAATTAAACAAAACCCTCTTTCTAAAGAATAAGCGTGCTTTTTTGGCACGCTTCTGGAGGTACCACCCGGATTTGAACCGGGGAATAAAGGTGTTGCAGACCTTTGCCTTACCACTTGGCGATGGTACCAAAATTAGTCACAAACTGTGAACGGTATAAATATATCATAACAGACATAATTTGTCAAATCTTTTTTTAATATTGTGTAAAATTGAGCAAAAAGTGCATTGTTTTCTTACTAATTTTTATGTGAAAAAAGACTTGAAAGATACATTTTTTGAAAAAATATGTTAAAATGCTTGATTTTTGGTGTTTTATTTGGTATAGTATAAAAGCATTCAAGTGTGCGGGAGTGGCTCAGTGGTAGAGCGTTGCCTTGCCAAGGCAAATGTCGCGAGTTCGAATCTCGTCTTCCGCTCCAAATAAAAAAAATGCAGATGTCCTCAGGGCATCTTTTTTAATAATAAGCGACATTTGCCAAAATAGGTCTCCTGAAATTGCAATGGCAATTTTAGGATAAGGAGTAAGCGAGTGATAAAGCGAAACTTTTTGACCTTTGGGCAAAAATGAGCAAAAACGATGCTTACGACGCAGTCGCGAGTTCGAATCTCGTCTTCCGCTCCAATTAAAAAATCCGAACCATTTATGTTCGGATTTTTTCTAATTTTATTTCTTTCGGGCTGTTTTGAAATAATAAAGAAAAAAAGAAGAAAGAAAAGATGTGGGTTATTTTAATTTTAGATAAAAATTGAGACAACAAAGTGAAAAATTTGAGTTTAATATTTCTTTATTTAATTTGTCAAAATTTATTTCTATTCGATTTAGAGTGTGATATAATAAAAATGTAGGAGAAAAAACGAGTGGCAATTAAGGGATATTTATTTACAAAAGCAAAAGATAAAAGTAGGCTTGACTTAATTACCGAGCATATTTGGGCATTAAATTTCACAAAGGAAAGACCTGTTCACATTGATTTTAATGAAACTGCAACGGGAATTAGTGCAAAACTGACTTCTGCGAGATATTTGATTACAGTTCGTCCAGATACAGAACTTGAAGAAATAGATAACTTGCTTCTTAAAAAAGGTTATATCAAAAAGTAGTTTTTTACAATTATAATTTAACTACAAAAACTATTTCAATTTATGATTTTGCAGTTTGAATACATTTTTGTGAAATTATTGAAATTGTGATGTAAGGAATATTTGAGGCTGTTGGGAGAAAATATGGAGATTAGAATTGCGACAATGCAAGAACTTGAGAATTGGTGGGACAAGGAGATTAAGGAAAATGTTGGTGACAATTCTCTTGTTGTTTGGAAAAATAATTTTATCGAAGAGAATATCAATGGCAAAAGAAAAACTTTCTTTGCTTTTGACAGTGGGAAGTATGTTGGGCAAGGCACACTTCTATTTGAAAGCAAGGATAAAGTTATGACGGGTGATGGAAAAGCGGAAATCATTAAACTCGAAATTGAAGAAGAGTGTCGCGGGAGAGGTGTCGCAACCGAGATATATAAGGCTTTGAAGTCTTATGCAAAATCAGTTGGAATCAAAACTTTGACGATTGGAGTTGAGCCAAGTGAAATAAGAAATATGCAAATTTATTTTCATTGGGGATTTACAAATTTTTTGCAATGCATAACAGAAAACTATCCGCCAAAAAGTGATGATGAGGGAGAGATTGTCACGGTTTTGTGTTATTCGCAGAATATATAATTCTTGTTTTAACAGAACAGAAATTCTGAAATAAAAAAGGTGGAAAGAAAAAATAGTTGGAGCGTTTACCAACTATTCTTTTTAAGTTTGTGAATAATCTTTTGAAACTCTTGTTCTTGCTCTCTTGGGGTGAGGTTTACAATGCCCTCTGGTGAGGCTTTTAGAAACTTCTTTTCATACAGCATAAGTCCAAGGTTTGTCGCGGAGTAGGAGAGTGAGAATACGACAAGCAAAATCTTGAACACCAACAAATTTTTAAGCAAGCCCACAACAATCATCACTGCAAACGAAACAACTCTGAAAAATGCAAGAAGAACCTCCACAACCGTTTGATGTTCGGCAATTTCGCTGTAAAGACCTGCCTCTTTGAGTGTGCTGTTTCGATACATATCGTAAACCACAGTGTAGAACATTTTGGAAATCATCATCAAAAGATTGAACATAATTACGGTTACGACAGAAGGATAAACGCTGAAGAGTATGCTGGAAAATAGTGGAATAAACATCACAATATAATACAACCAATCGCGTTTCGCTGGTTTTGTGAATCTTGTCACAAGAACGAGTTCGACAATGGTCACGGCGGAGATTATGCTTGTGATACTTCCGAGGCTGAATGACGAGCCAAACTGGAGCATAATGCAGACATTGAGGAGAGTGCTTGTGATTGTAGTAAAGCCGTGGACAATGCTTACCTTATACATAAAAAAGATTTTTTCTCTTGCGTCAGGGTGTTCTTTTAATACTTTGAAATAATTTTTTAAACTAAAGTTGCTGTTTTCTGGTCGTTTTGCCTTCACAAAAAATGATAATATCAAAATTAGTGCAATGATAACTGCGACATAAATCGATGCTTGCTCATAAGTTGAGATTGAGATAAGTGCACCGAGAGAGATTGGAACGATTATGTCCATACATTTACTGGCGATGGTGATGAACACAGAAAATTTGTTCATAACCTTTCTGCTGACCATTTCTTGTTTTAAGACATTGTAACTTGCATAATAACATGCTTCGCTTATTCCATAAATTCCACCAGCAAGATAGAGCATTTGGGCGAGTTCTTGTCCAAAGAAAATAATTGAGACGACAAAAACAAGGCGGATGAGTTGGCCTAGCCTGTAGATCCAAATCCTGTTCGTTAAGTCTGTTATGTATGAGAAGATTAAGTATGCGATTAAGAATACTGCATACAAAGAAATATAGTAGATGCCGACATTGAAAATATATTCAAAAGTGTTTTCCGAAAATTGATAGATATATGCCACCAAGAAAGTCGAGACAAACAAAGTTGTTATGGTGTCGAGCGTGTGACAAGCAAACAAGCAATTGCTTGAGGTGTTGTCTCGTTTTGAGGTGGTTATGTCATATGTGTATCCCATAATTTCTCCTGTGTTTGATGTTTATGTAAATGATTGACCTTCCCTAAATCGTGGGATACTTGCTGAATTACCTCCAATCTATAGGAGTCTGTCCGTGCTCAATCAAAAAATTGTTTGTTTTTGAAAAGTGCTTACAACCAAAAAATCCTCGATATGCCGAAAGTGGACTTGGGTGAGGTGCTTTCAAAATCAGGTGTTGCGGTGCAATTTCGGGAGCGAAACTTTGTGCATTTGAGCCCCAAAGAATGAAAACAAGGGGCTTTTCTCTTTTGGAGAGGAGTTTGATGATTTCGTTTGTGAAAGTTTCCCAGCCTTTCCCGCGATGTGAATTTGCTTGTCCGCGTCTGACAGTCAGGCTTGTGTTTAGGAGCAAAACTCCTTGCTTTGCCCAGCGAGACAAATCGCCAGACTTTTCACAGGTTATGCCGAGGTCGTCCTCGATTTCTTTGTAAATGTTTTGGAGTGACGGAGGAAGCGGAACGCCGTCTTGAACGGAAAAAGCAAGTCCGTGTGCTTGGTTTGGTTCGTGATAAGGGTCTTGCCCGATTATGACGACCTTCACATCTTCATATTTGACAAAATTTAAGGCGTTGAAGATGTTTTCCATTTTAGGATAGATGTCATAACGAGAATATTCCCCTTCCAAAAAATTTTGCAAGTCTTTGAAATAAGGTTTTCCAAACTCATCTTTGAGCAATTCCGCCCAGTTTTTTGTTATTCTGATCATAAAAAAATTATAGCACATCAAAAAAATTCAAGTCAAATAAATGATGTTATGGGATTTTGTGTAAAATGGGTGGTGGGGGAGTGAAATAAAAAAGCACACCTTTTGCGTGCTTTCAAGTCTCAAAAATAAAAAGCCAGAACTTGCTGACTTTATTTGCTTGCTTTTGCGTTTTCCAACAATTTTGCAAAGTGTGCTTTCTTTCTGTTTGCAGAGTTTTTGTGAATAACACCAGCAGTTGCGGCGCTGTCAAGTCTTGAAACAAGAGTCTTGAATGCCTCTTCTGCCTTTGCAATATCAACAGTAAGTTCATTTTTAAACTTTTTCTCATAAGTCTTGATTTCTGACTTTACAGAGTTGTTTTGAACTCTTCTTTCTCTTTCAATCAAAACTCTTTTCTTTGCTGATTTAATGTTTGCCATTTTCTTCTCCTTCAAAGTATGTGTTTCTTAAGATTCTGCATTAGTATAACATAAGAAACTTGAAAAATCAACTTATTTTTTGATATTTTTTGGTTATATTTCTATTATGTTTGATTTAATTGATGAATGTGGGAAAGATTTGATGCAGTGTGGATACGAAACTGTCGAACTTGAGAACTTCGGTGTGACGAGTTCAAAACTCTTCGTGGACAGCAAACGAAAGGCAAAAGACTTGGGGTTTGACCAGGGGCATTATTTCATAATCAACGCACCAAAACTTGACTTTTTGATGCCAGAACATAGAAGTATTCTCAAGGAGGAGTTTTCCGATAGGCTGTCATTTTTGCTCAAAGAGAACAAAGTGGGAAAACGCTCAAAAGTTTTGTTTGTGGGAATTGGAAATCCGAGCATAATCGCTGACACTTTCGGGGTGAAGTGTGTCGAAAAAATAGAGATTATGCCGTATTCGAGAAAAAATAGATATTTCAAAATCATTCCAAACACTTTTTCAAACACAGGCATAAACGCTTACGATATGATAAGACTTCTTGTGGGCTGGTGTGGTGTCGATTTGGTTATGCTTTTTGACTCTCTGGCAACGACAAACATCGGTCGGCTGGGCTGTTCGGTGCAATTTAACGATGCGGGGTTGACGCCAGGCAGTGCGATGAACAATTTTGGGCTTCCAATAAACAAGGACTCACTCAATGTGCCTTGCATTTCGGTTGGCGTGCCGATGATGATCTCCTCAAAAAGTCTTGGACAGAAAAAAGATGTCATTTTCACAGAAAAAGATGCGGAAGGTAAGATTGATTTTTTGTCGGAGATTGTCTCTGAGGTTGTTCAGGAACTTTTGTAAAAATTCCAATTTTTTTCTCATATAAAAAGAGTATGAGAAAAGTGCTTTTAATCGACAGTGGAAGTGGCGGGGTTAACATTTTGAAGGAGTGTTTGAAGGTCTGTCCGTGCTGTGACTTTTTGATGTTTTGCGATAACAAAAATCTTCCTTATGGGAGCAAAACAAAGGAAGAGTTGATTCAGATAACAACTCAAAATTTGGAGTTTGTAAGAGACTTTTTTCCATTTGAATTTATTGTTTTTGCGTGCAACACTCTGACCTCAACTTGCATTGATTTTTGTAGGGAAAAGTTTTCAGATGTGGAGTTTGTTGGCACTGTGCCCGCAATCAAGCCTGCTTTGGAGAAGTTTTCGGAAAAAGAAATTTTGGTGATTGCGACCGAGGCAACAATAAAGCACAACAAACTCATCTCGAAACATCCGAATATAAAATGTCTCGAAATGCCCGACCTTGCTTCTTTGATTGACGAAAATCTTGACAATTTGGACTGTTTGACACCTTATTTGGAAGATAAGTTGCTTTCTTATATAAATGGCAAGAAAGGCGGGGGAAAGATAAAAGCATTGGTGCTTGGTTGCACGCACTATGTCGCGTTGAAACCTATTTTGGAGAAAATTTTGCCCGAAGTGGAGATTTTTGACGGGGCAAACGGGGTGGCAAGACGACTAGGGACTCTTGTCGGAGGCAAGAGCGGAGATTATCAAGTGAGAATTATGACCAGCGGGAGAGGTGATATGTGGGCGAAATTGTGGAATTATTTGAATGGGTGAACGATTGAAAAATCTCAACTATTGACAGGTGGGGCGTTGTGTGATATAATCTCCATATAAGAGGAGATTTGGAGTGAAAAAAGGAAAACTTAAGTCGGAAGTCTTGCTAAAGCTTGCGAATCGATTGATGGTTTTGGGTTTATCTATTGCTGTTGCTGGGATTGGGTTGTTGATTGGCAGTGGCATTGCTATGGAAGTGATTGCGGAGCAAAATGGTTATGATGTCGCAAATAATGAGCATAAAACTAAACAAGTTGTTGATGCTCAGGCGCAATTGGAGAAGTGCGAAATTTCTCAGTCACAATATGACAGCATTGTTAAAAATCCTAAAGATTTGGGAAAGGATACATATATGTATTCAGACGAAGATGTGCCAGAGCAGGCACGTGAGAGTTATGCAATCGCGGACAAGGTTTATGCTTCGGGAATAGGAGTTGTTGGTGCGGGAACTGGACTTATTTGTGCGGGGATTTTGGCGAGTCGAAAGGCTTCAAAACGCAAAGACGAAGAAGTGCAAGAGATGTTTTACCCAAGCATAGAAGAAAGAGAAAAGATATTTCACCAAATAACAGAAGAAGATAGCAAGTTCGAAAAATAAAGAAAAACAACACAATTTTGTGTTGTTTTTTTGATGTTTTGTGTGGGGCGGTAGTTTTGTGCGAGATTTCGTGGTTTAATTTTCGATTTTTTTAATCTAAAAACTATGAAATTGCCCCAAAATCAACATTCAAATGTTCTTTGCTCCAAAATTAACTCTCAAAGAGGTTTGAGTTTAGGAAAACGGGCTCGCAGGTGATGTTTATGCCCATCTTTTTCAGAGTTTGTTCTTCTGAAGAGGACAAAATGTAGGTGCAGTGTGCGTCACAACCTTTGAGATTTGGAATTTCTGCCATTGCACGCTTTGCTTTCTCATTTTTTGCTGTGCAGATTGAGAGTGCAACCATAACATCGTCAATGGTCAAAATACTGCTGTTTGATTTGAGGATTTTTGTCCTATAATCGACGATTGGGAGCAAAATGTCGTCAGTAATTATGTCGAAATCGTCTCCAAGTCCAGCCAAAGTCCTAAGGGCATTCAAAACGACTGCAGCGGCGGCAGAGACAACCGTCTTTGTTTTTCCTGTGACGATTTGCCCGTCTGGAAGTTCGAGTGCGATGCAAGGGAATTTGCTTTCTTTTGAGGTCTTTTTCGCAATGTCAATGACTGGGAAAAGTTTGTCTGTGCCTTTAACTTCTGCGACAAGAGCCTTGTTTCGCTCGAGAGTTTCGTAAGTCGCCTGTCCTTTTTTATAGTCACATTCCGCCCTGTAATATCTTCTCAAAATTTCCTTCTTTGCGGCAATTTGGGCGAGTTTGTCGTCGATTATCGCATCGGCAATCATATTGACACCCATATCAGTTGGAGATTTGTAGACTTCTTTTTTGGTGATTTTTGTCAAGATGTTTTGTAGCACTGGAAAGACTGCAATGTCACGATTGTAGTTCACTGCAAGTTTTCCATAGGTGTTGAAGTGGAATGGGTCAATTTGGTTTACATCTTGCAAATCTGCGGTTGCTGCTTCATAGGCGATGTTCACAGGATGTTTGAGAGGCAGATTCCAAACTGGGAATGTCTCGAACTTTGCATAACCCGCTTTGACGCCACGCTTGTATTCGTGGTAGAGTTGGGAAAGACAGGTCGCAAGTTTTCCGCTTGATGGGCCAGGAGCGGTGACAACGACAAGTGGGCGAGTTGTCTCGACGAATGGGTTTGCGCCATAGCCTTCATCGGAGACAATCACATCGACTTCGTTTGGATAGCCCTTTGTGTAATGGTGGAAATAAACTCTTTCACCACGCTGTTCAAGTTTTTTGCCAAATTTGGTCGCACTAGGTTGCCCTTTGTAAAGGGTGATGATGAACGCAGACACATAAAGTCCAAGGCTTCTCATATTGTCGACAAGTCTCAAGACCTCGTTGTCGTAACTTATTCCAAGGTCAGCACGAATTTTGTTTTTCTCGATGTCATTTGAACTTATGCAAAAAATGATTTCCGCTTTATCTTTCATCTTCTGCAGAAGTTTGATTTTGATGTTTGGGTCAAACCCTGGCAAAACTCTTGCTGCGTGCAAATCATCAAAAATTTTCCCGCCAAACTCAAGATAGAGTTTGTTGTGGAATTTTTTTATTCTTTTATGTATATTTTCGCTTTGCAGTTTCAAATACAAGTCATTGTCAAAGCAAATTTTCTTGTCTGTCTTTTTTTCGCTTGCCGTTTTTTTTGCTGTTTTGTCTTTCTTCTCTTTCTTTAACATAAAAATCTCCTTTCCAAACCTATTTTAACTCATTTGGAATTTATTTCATAACAATTTTTAAATAATTTGAAAATTTTTGATATTCGCGACTAATTTTGTGGAAAGGTTGCAAACTAGCGATATGACTTGGCAAAATTCTCTTTTTTATTTGATACCTGCTTTTTTTATACTTTTGGTTGCATTTCCAATTTTTTTTGAGGTTCGACTTGCATACAATCCAATGTTCAATCGCGGAGTGGTGGCACTTTTTGTGTTCAAGAAAAAGGTGCTTTATTACATCTTTTCTTTTCACGGTGGATACATCGAACTGCAAAATGAAAAAGAGACCAAGACGCAAAAGTTGCAATTCCAAAGTGAGCAATTTGCTGTGATGGAAGAATTTGGTAGACAAATCAAAGACAAAATCAAGCTCAAAAAGTTTTATGTCTTTTACAACATCGGCGTAGGAGATGCCTTCCTTTCTGCACTTGTCTGTGGACTTATAAATCAAATTTTGACCTATTCATTTCTTTTCTTAAAATCCAAAAAACCGACGGCATCTTTCTGCGTTTATGACACTGCCTCTTACAACAAAGAGATGTTTGAGGCGGTGGCTGTTGTGCAAGTTTCAATTTCTTTCTTTGATGTTGTATATTCTTTCATTTATTCGGTTATCATAACTAGTGATTGAATATTACGCTATGAATGGTGTAATATGTTGCATAACACACAATATGTGGGGGTATTATGAAAGTCTACACAAATTCAACTTCAATAAACGAACTTATCTCGAGTGCAATTGATAAGATAAAAACAATTGTCGATTCAAGCACTATCATTGGAGAAAGCATCACTTCGCCAGATGGCACAACGATTATTCCAATCTCAAAAGTTACTGTCGGATTTGTCGTTGGTGGCGGAGAATACGCCGACCTTTCTGCAAGGAGAGTTTCAAACCACTTTCCAATGAGTGGTGGAAGTGCTGGAGGAATGAGTGTAAGTCCTGTTGGGTTTTTGATTTTGAAAGAGAGTGGAGATGTTGACTTTGTCAATGTTGAGAACAAGACACTCTATCAGACAATTTTGAATATGTTTAACTCGCTTATGTCAAAGATTGACAAAGATATGGAAAAAGAAGGAAAGAACAATGAGGAAAATTAAAAAATTATTTTTAGTATCTTTGATTTTTGCCCTCTGTTTTTCGTTTGTCTTTTTGGGCGTGACGTGTCTTGTCCAAAGCACCACTTATGCGATGCAAACCTCGGCAAAGTCGTGTGCTGTTATTGAGGCGGAGACTGGAAGAGTGCTTTTCTCAAAAAATCAAAATCAAAAACTTCCTATGGCAAGCACGACAAAAATTATGACGGCAATCACTGCGATTGAAAATTGCAAAGACTTGGATGAAAAATTTGTGGTGTCAAAAAAGGCGATTGGTGTGCCTGGGACTTCGCTTTATTTGAGAGAGGGTGATGAGTATTCGACTCGTGATTTGCTTTATGCACTTATGCTTATCTCGGGAAACGACGCCTCGGTGGCAATTGCGGAACACGTTGCGGGCTCGACAAGTGAGTTTGTCACCCTTATGAATGATATGACAAAAAAAATTGGTGTGAAAAACACGCACTTTGCAAACACTCACGGTCTTGATGCTGACGGGCATTACACAACCGCTTATGACTTGGCAAGGATAACCGCATATGCACTTAAAAACGACACTTTCAGAGAGATTGTTTCCACCAAAAACATCAAAATTGTCAATGGCAAAGGAGAAAACAGATATTTGAAAAACAAAAACAAACTCCTTTTCACGCTTGAGGACTGCATTGGGGTCAAGACTGGTTTCACGGACGACGCGGGAAGATGTTTGGTGTCGGCTGTTGACAAAAATGGGATGAAACTCGTTTGCGTGGTGTTGAATTGTGGACCAATGTTTGAAGAGAGTGCAATCCTTCTCAAAGAATGTGGAAATCTTTACAAATTGTATGATTTGACTGAGTTTTACGAGATTGATGAGACGATTTCGGTGGTTGACGGGGCGAAGAAATTCGCAAAAATAGGAACGAAAGGCGAATTTGTCTATCCGCTTACCGAAAAGGAAAAAGATAATTTGAGGTTTGTTTACACTTATCCGAAGGAAATTGAAGCACCGATGAAAAAAGGACAAGAGATTGGGAATGTTGAAATATTTTTGGGTAATGACTTGCTATTTTCTGAAAAAATTTATACAATAGAAGAAGTAAAACCAAAGTCACTGCTACAAAGAATGCAAGATTTCTTTTCTCAATGGTAAAAAATCTTCCTCTTTTGTGGTTTTGACGCAGAAGAGGATTTTTTTATGAGTATGAGGTTAAACAAATTTTTGAGTTCCTGCGGGCTTGCTTCAAGAAGAAAGTGTGAAGAAATTATTTTGGCGGGAAGAGTGAGCGTGAATGGACAAACCGTGCAAAATCTTTCCACTGTTGTCGACGAGAAGAAAGACAAGGTTTGTTGCGACGGAAAAGAAATGAAATTGCCGACTGAATTTGTTTATTTAAAGATGAACAAGCCGAAAGGTTATGCTTGCACGGCGAGTGACGAAAAGGGAAGAAAGACTATTTTTGACCTTGTGGAAAGTGATGTGAGGCTTTTCAATGTCGGAAGGCTTGACTATGACACGGAGGGGCTTATCCTTTTGACAAACGACGGCGATTTTGCAAATTTGGTCACTCATCCAAAATACCACTTTGAAAAAGAATACATCGCGACGGTTGAGGGAGAGGTTAAAGAAGGTGACCTTGCTGTGCTTAGAAAAGGCGTTGTGATTGACGGAGTTCGTATGCCGACCGCAAAAGTTAAACTCTTGAGTTTTGACGGAAAATGGAGCAAGGTTTCTGTCATCATTGACGAGGGGCAAAATCACCAAGTGAGAAGAATGTTTGAGGCAATTGGAAAAGACATCAAACTTCTTAAGCGTGTCCGCATTGGCGATATTCATCTTGGCGGGCTTTACAGAGGAAAAACAAAACCGCTTACTGCAGAGGAAATTGCGTATTTCAAAAAGGGAATGTGATATGGAAAAGATTGCAGTCATTGGTGCGGGTGCGTCGGGACTTTTTGTGGCGGGGTTGCTTGCTCAAAAGGGTTTGGATGTCACTGTCTTTGACAAGAATGAAAAAGTTGGCAAAAAACTTTTCATCACAGGCAAAGGAAGGTGCAACCTCACAAATCTTTGTCCGCCCGAAGAGTTTTTGAAGAATGTTGTGCGGGGTGATAAGTTTTTGCTTAGTGCACTTCACGGGTTTTCGAGTGAAGATTGTGTGGCGTTTTTTGAGGGGCTTGGGCTCAAGACCAAAGTGGAACGCGGAAACCGAGTTTTCCCCTCAAGTGACAAATCGAGCGATGTCATAAAGGTTTTGCAAAATGTTCATTGCAGTGGTGTCAATTTTTCGCTTTCAAATAATGTCAAAAAAATCGAGAAATTGGAAAATGGAATGTTTGCTGTTTTTGCCCAAAAGGGAGAAGAGATGTTTGACAAAGTTATTGTTGCAACTGGTGGGAAAAGTTATTCTTCCACGGGCAGTGACGGTGCGGGGTATGAATTTGCGAGGGGCTTTGGACATACAATAGAAGAAATAAGACCTGCACTTTGTCCGATTGTGCTCAAAGATTGGTTTGTTGGGACTCTTCAAGGGGTTTCGCTTAAAAATGTGTCGCTCAATGCAGTCGCTGACGGGAAAAAGATTTCGCAGTTTGGTGAGATGATTTTCACAGACAGAGGAATTTCGGGACCGATTGCGCTTACGATGTCCTCGCTTGTGAATAGAGCGAAAAATGTGGAACTTTCACTTGATTTCAAGCCTGCATTATCTGAGAAACAACTCGACTTACGGCTTTTGAGAGAGTTTGAGGCGAACAAAAACAAAGACCTTTCAAATGTCTTGAAAAATCTTTTGCCAAAAGTGGTTGCGGAGATTTTTGCAAAAGCGGTTGGGCTTGATGAGAAGAAGAAAATTCACGACATAACTAAAGAGGAAAGGCAGAAGATTTTGTTTGGACTTAAAGATTTCAAGCTTGACTATGGCGAACTTTATGACTTGGAAGCGGGCATTGTCACAAGCGGAGGAATTTCCACCAAGGAGATAAATCCAAAGACTTTTGAGAGTAAACTTGCAAGCGGGCTTTATTTCTTGGGTGAGGTGCTTGATGTTGACGCACTTACTGGAGGGTTTAATCTCCAAATTGCGTGGTCGACGGCTTATGTATGTGCAAAGGCAATCGCAGGTTATTAAAATTGGGAGGAGAGATATGTTGTTGTGGTTTTTGAGAATTTTGCTTTATATTCCGATGTTGTTTTTGCATCCAACAAAAATAAAAGGGAAGAAAAATTTGCCGAAAGGAAAGGCGATTCTTTCGTGCAACCATTATTCAAATTGGGATATCGTTTTGTATTATCTGAACACCAGCAAGCGTCTGCGAATTTTGGCAAAGTCCGAACTTTTCAAAAATAAACTCTTCGGAAAAGCACTCAAAAATTTGGGGGCGATTGAGATTGACAGAGAAGGGAACGATATTGGCGCGATTAAGTCTTGTATGAAAGTGCTGAAAAACGGCGAGAAATTGTTTGTTTTTCCAGAAGGGACAAGGCTTAAAAAAGACGAGGATATTTTGGGGGAGATTAAGAGCGGAATGGCACTCATTGCAATCAAAACTCAAACTCCAATTGTGCCAATTTGGATAAAATCTAGACCGAAAGCATTTAGGCGAAGTGTTTACACAATCGGCGAACCTTTTGAACTTTCGGAGTTTTATGGAAAGAAACTTGATGAAGAGACTTTGAAGCAGGCGGACGAGATAATTAGAGCGAAGATGCTTGAGACAAGAGAGCAGAGTTTAAAGAAAAAAGAGAAGAAAAAGAAAGAAAAAGTTAAGACTTCAAAGGCTTTGGAAATAAAAAAATAAAGATAGTGAAGTGATTTTTCCACTATCTTTTTTTTGTGAAATCCATAAGTGAATTTTTTAAATTTTCCCATTTCGTGCAGTGGTTTTTAATATCTTATCTCTGGCTTCTGACTCTCTTCGCTTATTATCAGATTGAGTTTTTTCCTCTTTTGCCATTTTTTCAATTGTTTGCCTGTATATATTTTTCTTTTCTTCATCAACATAAGTCAAGTTGTGTATTATTGAAGGGTCTTTTTCAATCATTGCATTGATTTCTTTTTCGTTGTATTTTTCATAAGTGGTAAGTATGATGTTACTCAATTTTTTATACCTAAATTGTTCGACTGGATTAGGCAAAAATTTGGGAAACTCCACATCTGCAAGGTGGATGTAATGAGGAGTGATATATTTCAAAAGAAAGGCATTAAGAAACTCCAACTTTTCTAGGGACTCTGCTCTAGCTTCTCTTCTGTAAATGTGATAAAGTCCAGAAACAGCGATTTGAAGTTTTTCATTATTGCTTTTGCAACCTACATATTGAATCAGTCGACGCTCCGCGGCTTTTGGTTTATTTGTCCTAAGTCCATTCGTATCGTCTCTCATATCGTCTTTTTCATACAAATAAGTTAAAAGTTTTTCTTGTATTTCATTCAAAGATGCCATTTTATTTTTCTCCTTTTTTATTGTTTTCCGCCATCGTCATTTTTCAAAGATTTTTCACTTGCAACCACTTGGCTTGCGATTTGACTTGCGTAACCTGTGTAGGTTTCTGGGGTGAGAGTTTTGAGGGTCTCTCTGTCTCTTTCCGTAAATTCTGGTGTCTTGTCAATAAATTCGTTCAATCCTTCTGGAGAGATGTGTGTGCCACGAGTGATTGCTTTGAGTTGGTTGTAAGCCTCTGGGTTTCCTTCTCTTCTGAGAACCGTTTGAATTGGCTCTGCGAGGACTGCAGTGTTGTTTTCAAGGTCTCTTGCCAATTTTTCTTCGTTTACAGCAACCTTCTTAAGTCCGCCGATTGTCTGCTCGATTGCTTGGAGTGAGTAGCCAAACCCAAGTCCTATATTTCTCTGAGATGAGGAGTCGGACAAGTCTCTTTGCATACGAGAGCGGGAGAGTTTGTTTGACAATGCGAGAAGAATTGCGTTTGACATATCAATATTTGATTCGCTGTTTTCAAATCTGATTGGGTTTACCTTGTGAGGCATTGTGCTGCTTCCAACTTCCGTCTTGACAGCGATTTGCTTGAAGTATTCCATACTTATGTAAAGCCACATATCAACATCTGCGTCCAAAAGCACGTTGTTGAAGTGACGAATCCCGTCAAAGATGTGGCACATATAATCGTGACTTTCAATTTGAGTTGTGACTGGGTTGAAGTCCAAGCCTAAATATTCCTCCACAAACTTTTGCGAATGTTTTTGCCAGTCTTCGTCTGGGAAAGCAACTGACACTGCAGAGTAATTTCCTGTTGCGCCATTGAATTTTCCTCTTGGTTTGATTGTTTCAATATTGTTTAATGATTGACGCAATCTATATGCGAAAACTGCGAGTTCTTTTCCGACGGTGGTTGGGGTGGCAGGCTGTCCGTGAGTGTGTGCAAGCATTGGGATATCTTTGGCTTTTTCTGCCATATCAACAACATTTCCAATAAGATTTTCTGCTGCTGGAAGCCAAACATCGCTGAGAGCGGTTTTTATCATATTTGCGTATGAGGTGTTGTTGATGTCCTCAGATGTGCAACCGAAGTGAACAAAACTTACAAGTTCGCCCATTCCCATTTCCCTAAGTTTCTCACCGACATACAATTCGACTGCTTTCACATCGTGATTTGTGACACTCTCAATTTCCTTAATTCTTGTGATTGACTCGCCAGAGAAATTTTCATAAATTGACAAAATTTCAGGGATACGAGATTTGTCGAAGTTGTTTAAAATGTCTGAAGACTTGATATTTTCCAACATATACTTGAGCCAGTAAACTTCAACTTTGACTCTGTTCTCAACGAGAGCAAATTCTGAAAAGTAAGGCGCGAGTTTTTCGCCGATTTGAACATAACGTCCGTCAAGTGGGCAGAGAGCGAAGTATTCTGGCTTAACTTTTCCTGCAAGTTTTAACATTTTGTATTTTTCTGATTTTAAAATTGGTTCCATTTTTCCTCCTATTTAAACTATTTTGATTATAACAAATGCAGGGTGAGATGTCAATACCAAATTTATTTTTTGCTGTTACGAAAAATATTTGACAATCGCCACTTTTTTTGATAATATAAAGGAAATTGAGTCACAAGTGTGGCGTTTGTATAAGGGACTAGGTATGAGCGAAAAATTTAATATGGAGTTGATTGACAAAACTTTCACCTCTTACAAGAAAGGACAATCTTTTGACGGGGTGGTGGTTTTAAAAAGAGATGACGGAGTGATTTTCAATATTGGTGGAAAAAATGATGCGTTTATTCCTGCGAGCGATTTTGAAGATTATTCACAGATTAAAATTGGTGACAGGTTTGCCGTTGTCATAACAAAACAGAAAAATGAAGATGGACTTATTGAGGCGTCAAAGTCTTTGGCTGATGCCTTGAAAATTGCAAATCAAAATGCACAAACTCTGAGGCTTGGAAGCAAGTTCACTTTTGTCGCAACAGGCGTGGGTGACGGACTTCTCTCAAAAATGGGAGATTACAAAATCATTGTGCCGTTTGACCAAGTTTCTGAGCATTATGTCAAAAATTTCAAATCTTTGATTGGAAAGCAGTTTGAGGCGGTGGTTACAGAGATTGACAAAGAAAATAAGCAAATCGTTGCGAGCATCAAATTGCTCCAAGAACAGACAAGAATTGCCACTGAAAAGAATTTTTGGAACATTATCTTCATAAACAAAATTGTGAAGGGGAAAGTGGAAAGAATTATGCCTTATGGTGCGTTCGTGAATGTTGAGGGTGTGGATTGCTTCTTGCACATCTCAAACATCTCCTATGAAAAAATCAACAAAGTTGAAGATGTCTTGAAAGTTGGGCAGGAGTGTCAATTCAAAGTCATCAAAGTGGACAGAGAAAACAAAAAAGTGGAGTTGTCACTCAAAGCACTTTTGGAGGACCCAAAAACCACAAGAATTAAAGAACTCCTTGTTGGAGAGACTTATCAAGGTGAGGTGATAAAACTTCTGCAATTTGGTGCAATCGTCAAAGTTCCAAATGGTGCGACAGGGCTTCTTCACATCTCAAATTGCACAGAGGACAAGACGAAAAAAATTTACGAACTTGTAAAAGTTGGAGATCAAGTGCAAGTTGAGGTTATCTCAAAAGATGAGGAAAATCAAAGGGTTTCGTTTAGACTTGTGAAAGAGAAATAGGTGTGAAAAAATATTGTTGAATGTTGCATAATACTTTCTGTTGGGGTGTTATGCACATAATACCTACTATATATTGAGACGAAATTGTTTTGAAATTTGATTTTAAAGAATGAGAATTGCAGAAAAAGTGCTGAAATCTATAAACTTCTTAAAAGAAAACAAACATAAATAAAACCAAAAATATGCGTGCTTAGGCACGGGTATGCTGATGTGGCTCAGTTGGTAGAGCAGTTGATTCGTAATCAACAGGTCGCGGGTTCGAGTCCCGCCATCAGCTCCAAAAAAAGAGTAAGTTCGGGGAGGTGTTGTTTTGTGACAGAAGTGGGAGCGACCTGTTGATGATGGGGTCCCCGAAAACACAGGAGTGTTTGTGGGGAAAGGAGCGACTTTTCGTGAGCAAAGAAGTTTGGCGAGGGGCAAACTGATTGCGGAAGAAAAGAAAGCGACGCCGTCGCGGGTTCGAGTCCCGCCATCAGCTCCAAAAATATTAACTAAAAAGTTTTTTTTCAAAAAACCAAAGTTTTGGTTTTCAACAGACAAATTTTGATTTCCTAAAGAAAAAATTAAAACAAATTTAGAAAAAGCGTGATATTATAAACAGAATGAGGTTTATATGAAATTGTTTACGAAGCGGAAAAATAAATGGTTCAAAAATAAAGAAACGGATTCTATATGGTGGTTGGAAAACAAAGATGACGTTGGAGAACATGTCTTTAGTTTTGATAAAAAAACGAAGTATAATTTGTTTAGAGATTATCCATACAACTTGACGCCTGAGCAAAGAAAGATTTTTGATGAAGAAAATCCATATTGGAAAAATTTTTTTAAAGACAGAAATGAAACTATTGCAAAAGAGTATCAAAAGCGTGCGGAGTTATTGCAAAAATTGAGAACCGAAGAACTTTATACAACAGCAGAAAGCAACAGTCTTATCTCTGGGCATTATTCGTATAACCCGGTTGTGTGGGAAGTTTTTGAATCGGTTGGAATTAATAATCCAAAGTATAAAACATACAACGATCATCTTGCAAAAAAATCTATCGATGAATTGTCCACAGACGAGATTGTTGAGCAATTTTTATTTTGGTCGCGTGGTGAAAGATTTTGTGAAGGAGCAATTGCGGAAGCAATAGATAGTGGCAATTTTGTAAAATTGTATGAGAAATTTTTAACTAATAGTATGGAGAAATAAACGATTGTGTTAGGTGCGGTTATTGGAGATATTGTTGGATCTATATATGAATTCAATAATATCAAAAGAAAAGATTTTAGATTGTTTGATCCATTTTGTCATTTCACAGATGATACTGTTATGACTTTTGCCGTGGCAGAGGCTTTAAGGAAAACACAGAAAAGAAATTTCAAAAATTTAAGCGAACAAACAATCAAAGAAATGCGGAAATTTGGTCGATTATGAGCCAGAGGACCTCATCAATTTGAGAAATCAAAGAAAACAATACGAGGAGTATATTGAAGAGGCGAAAAACGCAATAGATTTAAACAAAAAGCAGTTGTGCTACTATGCTTTGACGAAAAAAGTCGCACAGAAGCAGTTGTTTGAGCAAGAGGACAATGTCAAGAAAAACAACAAACTTTTTGAGTTACAAAAGAAGATTGAGGACATCAAGTATCGGGCACTTGTCAAAAACAGGTGTTATAGGCTCACCTTAAGCGACGCCAATGACGCCAGTGCAGACAATACGGATGCCAAAAATGCTTTATTACATCAAAAACAGGAAATTTGAACTCCGAGCCGAAATGACCTTCAGATCTGGCGAAGAGGAGGCGGTGGCTTCTTACAAGAAGTCGTTTGACTGGATGAACACTGGTTGGCAGTTGTGCTCGCTCTATTTGCCGTTGGAGTTTGAGAAAGAGACGGAAGGGGAAGAGCCACGCGTCATTCGTTTTGCCAAAAACGACATCGAGACGATAAAGTTCTACTTCGATTACAGCCACAACACAGGAAACGCACTCTACACGGAACTTGTCCTGAAGGAAGCGAAGTGGCAGTCCAGCGTTTACGACAAAGAGGCGAGGACGGTTGTGCAGACCTCGAGCCACAGTCCTTGGAAGAAGACGACCTATTTGGACAAAGACGAGCAAACGGAAAGGGTTGTGATTTCCAAAGAGGTCACCGAGGGCGAACAGACGAGCGAGCAGGAATTTGAAACGGTTTACAAATACGACAAAAACCACCGCCTCATAAAGACAATCGACCACAATGGCATCGTCACCGAGAATGTGTTTAACGACAAGGGTGTGCAAATCAAGACTTTGACCTATCACAAGGACGAGCCGACCAATGTTTTATATTCCGAAAAACTTTTGGACAACAAAGGTGTTGAGATTGGACAAGCGAATGAGTTTGGCGAGCAGATTTCCACATATGAGAGGGTTTCTGGCTCAGATAACATCAAGATTTCCAAGGACAACAACGGAGTTCAAACAGCGTATGGCTACAACTACTCAGACGAGTGCATTGAGATGTCGACGACCATTGACGACACCGCAAATGTCACAACTTACGGCTACGAAAAAGGTTTCCTCACCTCACTCAAGCACAACGACTTTGAAATCACCTATGACTATGACGAGCAGGGTCGAAACAACAAAATCTCCATTGCTGGCGAAGGGTATCTTGAAAAGACCTTTGGACAGGACGAAGAGACGACCACACTTGCAAGCGGGGAGAGTTTCAAGACGGTTTATGACGAGGACGGAAATGTCGCCGAGGAGTATTTCAACGACACCCTCGCAGTGCAATATTCTTACGACGGATACGGCAATGTGCTAAGCACCAAGGAGTTTTTCACCGACAAGAGTGGCAAAGCACACACGGCTCAGCACAATTATTCGTATGACAAGTTTGGAAACACAATCTATGAGGAGATGTCTCAGCACTCGGACACAGACGAGTGGAATTTCGACATCGATTCGCAATTTGACACGGACGGGAATGTGACAAACACCACTTTCACCATAAACGGAGTCGCTCAGCAATATGAATATGTTTATTCGGACGACCCAGACGCAAAACTTGAGGCGGTTTCTCTTCCAAATGGTGCAGTCCAGACACTTGACTATGACAAACTCTCTTGCGTGCACAAAGTGGAATTGAATGTCGCAGACGGCACACTGGAGCACGGGGAATATGAATATCTCAAAGTCGGCGACCACACCTCAAACCTTGTCAGCAAATTGAAGTTTGCTCGTGACGGTGTCCAAAGAGAGATGTTGAGATATAAGTATGATGAAAAGGGAAACATCACCGAAATCAGAGAAAACAACACTCTTCTTGCAAGATACAAGTATGACGGACTTTCGAGGCTCATCCGTGAGGACAACAAAGAGTTCTCAAAGACCACCACTTTTGAATTATTCAAATATTGCCACAACTTTGGCGGAGATGGTGATTTTCCCAAGAACATCAAAAGTGCCTTTGTTCGTATTTGATTGTTGGAAACATAAAGGCGAGATTTTTGTCTTCGTTGATGGTCTTTGTCAGGTGACTTACCTCTTGCATCTTTTCTCTTAGGTATTTGTAATCAAACTTGAAATGCTCCAAGTTTTTTTTGAGTTCTTCCTTGTCCATCTATCTCTCCTTGATATCTTGATTTTATCATAAAGTCGTCCAAAATGCAATAGAAATTTTACGAAATATTAAAAAATTTTACTATTTGTAAAAATTTTGTCGATTTCAGTTGAAAATTGTTGAATAATGTGCTATAGTTTAATATCATACAAAGGATAAGTGGGTGTTTATGAAAATCGGAGAAAGAATAAGGAATTTAAGAAAAGATAACAAAATGACGCAAACAGAACTTGCAAATTCCCTCGGTGTGTCGGTGGCGTCGGTTGCTCTTTGGGAAAACGAAAAAAGGCAGATTGATGTCGAGAATATTGTCAAAGTGGCAAGGATTTTTGGCGTGACAACAGATTTTCTTCTTGGCAATATTGCTGGGAATGAAATCATCCTTATTGACAAAAATGGGACAAGAAAGCATTATTTTGTCAATGATGAGCAGTTGAAAGCAATTGAGGAATTTTTGGAAAACGCTTTGAAAGAGGAGAGTAAATGATGGAAATTAAAATCAATTTTCACAGTTCGATTTGCTTGGGTGGGAAGATTTATTTTGACCCATTCCATATTGAAAAAAGAGTCGGCGGAGCAAAAATTGTGTTTATCACTCATTCGCATTATGACCATTTGGACGAGAAATCTTTGAAAAATGTTGCGGAAAAAGAAACCATTTTTGTTTGCACGCAAGACAGTGCCGAAAAACTTCTTCAGTGGGGTTTTGACAAAAATAAAATTGTTGTCGTAAAGCCTAATCAAAAATTTGAGGTGTTGGGTGTGAAGTGCGAGACTTTTCCTGCATATAACATAAACAAAAAATTTCACCCAAAAGAAAATGGTTGGGTGGGTTACAAAATTTTGCTTGACGGAGAGTCCTTTGTTGTTTGCGGAGACTCTGATGTGACTGACGAACTCAAAAAAGTGAAAACGGACACGCTTTTTGTGCCAATTGGAGGCTTTTACACTATGGATGCAAGTGAGGCTTCGGCACTTGTGAATATAACAAAGCCAAAAATTGTTGTGCCAATGCATTATGGGGCAATTGTTGGCGGAAAAGAGGATGAGAAAAAGTTTTTGGAGGGATTGGACAAAGAGATTGAGTGCAAGTTGGTTTTGAAAGTTTGAAAAAAGCGGGCTTTTTGTTAATTATTTTTCAAGTTAATGCAAAAAATAGTGGGAAATTTTATCCACTATCTTTTTTTGTTAAGTTTAGAGTTGATCAGTTTTGGTCTTGCTTTTTTTTATAAAACTTACAATATAAAACTTGCAATTTTGCATATTTTTGGCAAAAATTTTGGAGAAAAAGAGAAAATTTTAAATCAAAAATTTAAACAAAACATTTTTTGAAATTTGGTGTGATGTGCTATAATGAACATATGAAAGTGGTTTCATACAACATAAACGGAATTAGGGCAAGTGTCAAATTGGGACTTGATAAGTGGATTGAAGATTTTGGAGCGGATGTCTATTGTTTCCAAGAAGTGCGTTGCGGGGATGAATTGGCAAGGCAGGTGCTTTTTCAAGAGAAAAAACAATTGAGTTTGTTTGAGAATTTTGAAGAAAAAGGCGTCTTGGAAGATTATTTTGCGTTTTTTAACTGCGGAAAGATTTCAGGTTATGCGGGGACTTTGGTGCTCACAAAATTGAAACCGAATGAAGTTTTTTATGATATGGGACAGTTTTGGACGGATGACGAGGGCAGAACGACGACTGTTGTTTTTGGAAAAGTTGCTATTGTCAATGCATATATTCCAAACGGAAACAGCAGGCTTGAATTTAAGATGAAATATTTGCAGGCGTTGAATAGATATTTGTCGCATTTGAAGAAGTCTTATTCCGTCATTTGTGTTGGAGATTTCAACATCGCTCACAATGAAATCGACTTGACAAATCCGAAAGAGTGCAAAAACAAATCGGTCTTTCTGCCAATTGAAAGGCAGGCTTTCTCAGGTCTTTTGGGTTTGGGTTTTGTCGATTGTTTCAGATTTAAAAATCCAGAACTTGTCAAATATTCTTGGAGAAGTTATCGCTCCAGATGGGACAATAGTTATAATAGTTGGAAATACCGAATTGATTATGTGCTTGCGAGCGAGGATTTGAAACGAAATATTCTTGGTTGTGATATTTTGGAACTTGATTACAGCGACCATTTGCCAGTGGTGGCTGAATTTGAAAATTTGTGACATATTGTTTTTGTTATTTGCATAAAAATGTTGACAAATCAACAATTTTTGCGATAAGATATTTTAGGAGTTGAAAATGAAAAGTCAGTATGATTTGTTTACATCGCTCATTGCAAAAGCAAATCGATGTGTGCAAAAAATCAAAAATTTTGAAATGGAGGAGGTTGGACTTAAAGGAAAGCAGGTGCAATGCCTCTTTCATCTTTACAACTCAAAAGAGGGGTTGACATCCACGCAACTTTGCTTGCTCTGCGGTGAGGACAAGGCCGCTATTTCAAGAACTATCAAAGAACTCGAAAATTTGGGATATGTTTTCTTTGAGGAGCAGTCTGACAAGGTTTACAAAAATCCAATTAAATTGACCAATTTAGGCGAAAAAATTGGGGAACTTATAATGGAAAAGACAAACAATTTTGTTGAACTAGGTGGCGAGGGACTTTCCGAGCAGGACAGAAAAAATTTTTATGCTTCGCTGGCTCTCATTTGTGACAACTTGCAAAAAATTTGTGATGATATGGAGAAGAAAAATGGTTAAGATTTTGGTGGACTCCGCTTCTGATATTGATTTGGAAGAGGCGGAAAAATTGGGAATTTCACTTTTGCCTATGGAAGTTAGGTTTGGTGATGAGGAGTTTCTTGATGGAGTGAATTTGTCTCATAAGAAATTCTTCGAGAAATTGGTTGAGAGTGTTGAACTTCCAAAAACAAGTCAAATAAACGAGTTTAGGTTTGAGGAGTCTTTTCGCAAACTTACTGAAAACGGAGATGAAGTGGTTGCGATTGTGATTTCTTCAAAACTTTCTGGCACTTACAATTGTGCCAAGAAAGCCTCTGAGGCTTTTGCTGGAAAGGTTGAGGTGGTCGACAGCCTCAATGCTTGCATTGGCGAGCGAATCCTAATTCAATACGCTTTGCGTCTTGCAAAGGACGGAAAAATGTCCGCAAAGGAGATTGCGAAGGAACTTGATGACAAAAAGGGCAAAATTCAGGTTTTGGCACTTTTGGATACGCTTAAATACCTCAAGAAAGGAGGGAGAATTTCCTCTGTTGTTGCGTTTGCTGGAGAACTGCTCTCAATTAAGCCAGTTGTTGCTGTTGTAAAGGGAGAAGTGAAACTCGTCGGCAAGGCTATGGGCTCTAAAAAAGGGAATAACCTTTTGATGCAACTTGTTGAGAAGTGTGGTGGAATTGATTTTGATGTGCCTTACGCACTCGGGTATTCTGGGCTTTCAGACGAGTATTTGAAAAAATACCTAAAAGACAGTGAAATCCTTTGGAAAGATAAAACCGAAAATGTCCCTTCCTATATGATTGGAAGCACAATCGGAACGCACGTCGGACCTGGTGCGATTGCGGTTGCGTTTTTTGCCAAATAATTTTTCATAAAATTTTTCAAATTGGTTTAAAATTTTTGAGTGATTGTGATACACTTTTTCTGACGAGAGACTCACTTGGAATTTTTTAAATTTGGTTTTGTTTAAGGGGAGAGGTTTATGAAACTTTGTAAGAAGATTTATTGCAGAACTTTTCAGTTTGTTTTTAAGTGTGCACTTCCAATTTTGCCGTATAGGGAACCGACCATTTTGCACTCAAATGAGGAAATTGTGGAAGTCTTGAAAGAAAAGGAAATCTCGAATGTCCTTCTCGTCACGGACAAGGGAGTCCGAGGACTTGGACTTACGGAAAGTCTTGAGAAGGCTTTGAGTGAGAGTGGACTTGGCGTTTTCGTGTATGACGGGACTGTTGCAAACCCGACAACCGAAAATGTTGAGCAGGCACTTGGGGTTTACAAAGAAAATGGTTGTCAGGCGATTGTTGCTTTCGGTGGTGGCTCAGCAATGGACTGCGCGAAGGCAACTGGAGCGAGGGTTGCAAGACCGAAAAAGAGCCTGTCGAAGATGAAAGGAATTTTGAAGGTTGGAAGAAAAATTCCGCTTTTGATTGCTGTCCCGACGACCGCAGGCACGGGGAGCGAGACGACGCTTGCTGCGGTGATAACCGACAGTGAAACAAGACACAAGTATGCGATAAATGATTTTCCGCTTATCCCTAAGTATGCGGGACTGATGCCAGAACTTACCATTGGGCTTCCGAAGTCTATCACTGCGACAACAGGAATGGACGCTTTGACGCACGCAGTGGAGGCATACATCGGCAGAAGCACGACAAAAGAGACAAGAGAATGTGCACTTTCGGCGGTTAAGGCGATTTTTGAGAACTTGCCGATTGCATATGTTGACGGGGAAAATTTGCAGGCAAGAGAGAATATGCTTGTCGCATCTTTCAACGCGGGTCTTGCTTTCACAAAATCTTATGTCGGCTATGTGCACGCTGTTGCGCACTCGCTTGGAGGAAAATACAACATACCTCACGGACTTGCAAATGCCATCATTTTGCCTTATGTTTTGAGGGGCTATGGAAGAAAGATTTACAAAAAACTTTGGGAGATGGGGGTTTATGCAAACCTCTTCCCTTCCTCCATTCCGATTGAAGTTGGGGCAAAGATTTTTATTGAGAGTATTGAGAGTTTGAACAGAAATATGGGCATCGGCACGGCGATCGCTGAAATTCAAGAAAGCGACATTGAAGAACTTGCAAAAACCGCTGAAAAAGAGGCAAATCCGCTTTACCCTGTGCCTGTGCTTTGGACGGCAAAAGATTTGGAAAGAATTTATTACGAGGTGAAAAATGGATAGTGAAAAAGTGTTGGAAGGACTTAAAAATCAAAAAGAAAAATTGAAATTTAATCCATATCGTGATTATAAAAACAGAATCAGGGCTCTTAAAGAACTCCACAAAAACATCAATCTTTTGCAAGATGAGATTTGTGACGCATTAAAGAAAGATTTGAATAAGAGCAAAACCGAGAGTTATATGTGCGAGATTGGACTTGTTTTGAGCGAGATTTCATATATGATTAAACATATCAGAAAATTTGCAAAGCCAAAGACGGTCAGGACTCCTCTTTCGCAATTCCATTCGCACAGCTATAAACTCCCTTGCCCATACGGACAGGTGCTTATCATAAGTCCTTGGAACTATCCTTTTATGCTCTGCATTGAGCCTATGGTCGATGCAATCTCGGCGGGAAACTTTGTTGTTTTGAAACCAAGTGCGTCCTCTCCAAATGTCAGTGCGGTGATTGACAAACTTATCAAAATGACTTTCCACGCAGGTGAGGTCATCACTGTGCTTGGTGGGAGAAATGAGTGCAATTTCCTACTCGACCAAGATTTTGATTACATCTTCTTCACGGGGAGTGCGAGAGTCGGAAAAGACATTATGCAAAAGGCGTCAGAGCATTTCACTCCAGTGACGCTTGAACTCGGTGGGAAGAGTCCTTGCATTGTCGACGAGACTGCAAACATTCCACTTGCTGCAAAGAGAATAGTGTTTGGAAAGTTTTTGAACTGCGGTCAGACTTGTGTTGCACCAGACTATCTCTATTGCGCAAAGTCAATCAAGGACGAACTTGTCAAAGAAATTGAAAGACAAATCGTTTTGCAGTATTCTGTTGATCCAATAAGAAACACAGAATATCCAAAGATGATAAACGAAAGACAATTTAACTCTGTTGTCAGGTTTACAAAGCAGGACAATGTCATTTTCGGTGGAAAGTCGGATGAGAACAGTTTGAAAATTGAGCCGACCATTCTTGACTCAACATTTGAAAGTGAGGAAATGCAAGAGGAGATTTTTGGACCAGTTTTGCCTGTTGTGACTTTTGAGACTCTTGACGAGGCGATTGAGGTGGTAGGTTCTCGCTCAAAACCGCTTGCTCTTTACATCTTTTCTTCCTCCAAGGCAAATCAAAACAAAGTGGTGTCTGTCTGTGAGTTTGGAGGCGGTTGTGTGAACGATACAATCATTCATCTTGCGACCTCAAATATGGGCTTTGGTGGGCTTAAACAAAGTGGACTTGGCTCTTACCACGGCAAAGACGGTTTTGACACTTTCTCGCATTACAAGAGCATTGTCGACAAGAAAACTTGGCTTGATTTGCCGATTAGATACCAACCATATTCAAAACTTAAATACAAACTTATCAAGATGTTTTTGAAATAGGAGAAATGTGTGAAAAAAGGTTTTTTGATTGCGGACTTAATTCTTATTTTGTTGATTTTGGCGGGTGATGTCTGCTATATCATCTTTGGCGAACTTTGGCTCAAGGGGGTCACGAGTGCGGGCTTTGTGATTCTTGGGATTTTGAGTTTGACCTATCTTCTTTTAAACAAAGAAAAAGATTTGAAATTTCCGATTGTTATGCTTGTCGGACTTGTCTTTGCAATGTGCGGAGACATCGTCTTGAATGTCCACTTCATTGGCGGGGCTGTGCTTTTTGCAATCGGTCACATTTTCTATTTTGCTTCCTATTGCTTTATTCAAAAATTTAAGTGGATTGACCTAATTTACGGGGCGGTGATTTTTGTTCCGTCTGTGCTTTTCATCACGCTTGCACCAATCTTTGATTTTGGCGGAGTTTTGATGGAAGTGGTTTGCGTCGTCTATGCAATCATCATATCTTGTATGGTGGGTAAAGCGATTTCAAATTTGGTCAGAGAAAGAAATTTGGCAAATTTGATTATTTTGATCGGAAGTGTCCTCTTCTTTTTCTCCGACCTTATGCTTCTTCTCAATGTCTTTGCAAATCTTCCTCGCGTGGTCGATGTTTTGTGCCTTGCGACTTATTATCCAGCGGAAATCTTGCTGGCATATTCAATCCGATTAAATCACAAAAATTGATAGGCGGTTTGCTTGTCTTTTTTTGTTTAAAAAAGGTTTTATGTTGCTTTGTCTTGTTGTTTGTTTCCGCAACTTAATTGTTTATATAAAATGGAAATGCAAAATCCAAATTTTTTTAAAAATTGCTTAAACTCTTTTGACAGATTTACATATTTTGATGTATAATCCTCTTGCAATGACAAAAGTCATTTGACGCATCAATGGGAGATGTTATGCAAGGATATGTGCATTCTTTGGAATCGTTTGGCACTGTTGACGGACCGGGAATTAGGTTTGTCGTATTTTTGCAAGGCTGTCCGCTTAGATGCAAGTATTGCCACAATCCTGACACTTGGACCTATGGGAGAGGAAAATTGTATGAAAGCCAAGAGATTTTTGATTTGGCGATGAAATACAAGCATTATTTCTCCAAAGGCGGCGGGATAACTCTCACTGGTGGCGAACCTCTTCTTCAAATGGACTTTTCAATCGAACTTTTGAAGAAGTTTAAGGACGCTGGAGTGCACACGGCTGTGGATACTTCGGGATATATGTTTGACAAAGAAAACAAGGCGTCTGTCGAAAAACATCTTGAACTTTGCCGTTACATCGATTTGTTTTTGCTTGACATCAAACATATTTCTTCGCAAAAGCACAAAGAACTCACTGGTGTTCCAAACGAGCATACTCTTGATTTTGCAAGGTTTTTGGATGAACAAGGAAAAAAAATGTGGATAAGATATGTGCTTGTGCCAGGTTGGACAGACGATGAGAAGGATATTCGGGGATTGCGAGCCTTTTTGGACACTCTTGGAAATGTCGACAAAGTCGAAGTCTTGCCGTATCACACTATGGGAGTGCCAAAATACCAAAAACTTGGAATTGCATATCCTCTTGAAGGAGTTCCGACGCCGACCAAAGAGCAAGTTGCACTCGCTAGGAAGATTTTAAGAGGTGACAGATGAAAAAACTTGAGAATCTGGAAGAACTTAAGGGAATCTCTTTGATTGAAGTGTCTGGGCAGTCGTGTGCAAACTGCTTTTCGCTTATGCCTGTTGTTTCAAAGATTGTGAAGGACAGGGGTGATTGCGAGTTTTTCCACATTGAAGCAGGTGCGGACACGAAAGAACTCTTGAAAAAATTCCAAATTGTCGAAGTGCCGACGCTTCTGGTTTGCCTTGACGGAAAGGAAGTCGCAAGATGCAAGGGCTTTGTCCCTGAAGAGATTTTGACACTTTGGATTGATGCAAAAATTGAAGAATGTAAAAAACTAAAAGGAGATAAATAAATGAATATACCAAAAGAATGGGAAGGATTTAATCTTGGAAAATGGAGCAATGATGAAATTGATGTCAGAGATTTCATCCAAAACAACTACACACCTTACACGGGTGATGATGCCTTTTTGGAAGGTCCAACAGAGGACACAACAAAACTTTGGCAAGAAATTATGGAACTTTCAAAGAAAGAAAGAGAAAATGGTGGAGTTTTGGACGCTGACACAAAGATCGTTTCGCAAGTAAATAGCCACGAAGCAGGTTACATCGACAAAAAACTTGAGAAAATTGTTGGACTTCAAACCGACAAACCTTTCAAAAGAGCGCTTATGCCTTTTGGCGGAATCAAAATGGCTGAGCAGGCACTCAATATGTATGGCTATCAAATTGACCCAGAGGTTAAGGAGATTTTCGTTAAATACAGAAAAACCCACAACGACGGCGTTTTTGATGCTTACACAAGCGAGATGAGGAGAGCAAGAACCGCTCACATCTTGACTGGCCTCCCTGACACTTATGGAAGAGGAAGAATTATCGGAGACTACAGAAGGGTTGCTTTGTATGGCGTTGATTACCTCATAAGAAAAAAGGAAGAGGATAAAGCGATTCTTGACGGCGAAATGACTGACGACAAGATTAGGGCTCGTGAGGAGATCGCTGAGCAAATCAAGGCTCTCAAAGCGCTCAAAGAAATGGCTGGAAAGTATGGTTATGACATTTCAAAACCTGCAAAAAATGCACAAGAGGCGATTCAATTCTTGTATTTTGGCTATCTGGGCGCGGTTAAAGACCAAAACGGCGCTGCAATGTCTATCGGAAGAAACTCAACTTTCCTTGATATTTACATCGAAAGAGACTTGAAAAACGGAACTTTGACCGAGAAAGAGGCTCAGGAACTTATCGACCAGTTTGTTATGAAACTGCGTATTGTCAAGTTTATGAGAATCCAATCTTACAACGAACTCTTCTCTGGTGATCCAACTTGGGTTACGGAGTCAATCGGAGGAATGGGAGTTGACGGAAGAACACTCGTCACAAAAAACTCTTTCCGAATCCTTCACACTCTCGTGAACCTCGGACCTGCTCCAGAGCCAAATTTGACTGTGCTTTGGTCAAAGAATTTGCCTGAAAACTTCAAGAAATTCTGTGCAAAGATTTCAATCGACACCTCATCAATTCAATACGAATCTGACGATTTGATGCGTCCTGAAATGGGCGATGATTATGCAATTGCTTGTTGCGTTTCTTGTATGAGAGTCGGCAAAGATATGCAATTCTTCGGCGCAAGAGCAAACTTGGCAAAGTGCTTGCTCTACGCAATCAACGGCGGTGTTGACGAACTCGCAAAGGACAAAGTCACAGGCAAACCTCTTCAAGTTGCTCCAAAATTCGCTCCAATTCTTGGAGATGGAAAACTTGACTATGATGAGGTTATGGACAAATTTGACACAATGATGACTTGGCTTGCTGGGCTTTATGTGAACACATTGAACCTTATCCACTATATGCACGACAAATACTCTTATGAGGCTCTTGAAATGGCTTTGCACGACACAGAGGTCAGAAGATTCTTCGCAACTGGAATTGCCGGACTTTCTTGCTGTGTTGATTCGCTCAGCGCAATCAAATATGCAAATGTCTATCCAATCAGAAATGAATACGGAATTGTCACGGACTATCGCATTGAGGGTGATTATCCAAAATATGGAAACAATGACGACAGAGTTGACGAAATCGCTGTTTGGATTGTTAAGACATTTATGAAGAAGATTAGAGGACACCATACTTACCGAAATTCTGTGCCAACTATGTCAATTTTGACAATCACTTCAAATGTCGTTTATGGCAAAAACACTGGAAGCACTCCAGACGGAAGAAAGGCTGGTCAGCCACTTGCACCAGGGGCAAACCCAATGCACGGCAGAGATGAAAACGGAGCCCTTGCTTCGCTTGAAAGTGTGAGAAAATTGCCTTATGAGTATGCAAGAGACGGAATTTCAAACACATTCTCAATTACACCAAATTCTTTGGGAAAAGATGAGTAAAATAAATTAAGGAGGGAAATATGGCAAACAAAAATCAAATCGACAATCTTGTAACTATGCTCGACACTTACTGCGGAGAGGGTGGACATCACCTCAATGTCAATGTCTTTAATAGAGAGACATTGCTTGACGCTCAAAAGCACCCAGAAAAGTATCCACAACTCACAATCAGAGTTTCTGGATATGCTGTCAATTTCAACAAATTGACAAAAGAACAACAAGATGAGGTTATTGCAAGGACAATTCACGAATCAATGTAAGGAAACAAAAATCTTTTTGTGAAAAGTGCTCTTTGTTTGACTTTCGGAGGAGAAAGAGAGTATAATTTTTTTGGTGGATAAAAGGAGAGAGTATGAGAAATTATATCGAAATTTCAGATGTTGTCGCAAGACAAATTTTGGATTCAAGAGGAAATCCAACTGTTGAGGTTGAGGTCGTTTTGGCTGACGGAACTGTTGGAAGAGCAAGTGTTCCAAGTGGCGCCTCCACAGGTTCTTTTGAGGCGGTTGAACTTCGCGACGGCGACAAGAAAAACTATCTTGGAAAGTCTGTTGAGAAGGCTGTGGAGAATGTCAACACCGAGATAAGAGAATTGGTCGTTGGAATGAACGCTTTAAACCAAGTGGAAATCGATAACGCAATGATCAAACTTGACGGCACGGCAAACAAGGGTAGACTCGGTGCAAACGCAATCTTGGGCGTTTCTTTGGCTGTTGCAAAAGCCGCTGCAAATTGGTCTGGGCTTCCACTTTACAATTATATTGGCGGGGTAAACGCAAGCATTATGCCTATGCCTATGATGAACATCTTGAACGGCGGAAAGCACGCTGACAACTCTGTCAATGTTCAAGAGTTTATGATTATGCCAATCGGTGCGAAGTCTTTCAAAGAGTGCTTGAAGATGTGCGCAGAGGTTTTCCACAACTTGAAGTCTGTTTTGAAAGATAAGGGGTATTCCACTGCTGTCGGCGACGAGGGTGGTTTTGCTCCAAACTTGAAATCTGACGAAGAGGCTCTCTCTTCAATAGTTGAGGCAATCAAAAAGGCTGGATACAAACCTGGCGTAGATTTTGGAATTGCTATCGACGCCGCTGCAACCGAAATGTATGACGAGGCAGCAAAAATCGGTCACAAAGGAAACTACTACTTCTGGAAGACAGGGGAAGAGTTTACTTGCGACGAAATGATCGCTTATTGGGAGAAAATGGCAGAAAAATATCCTATCGTTTCTTTGGAAGATGGTCTTGCTGAGGAAGATTGGGACGGCTGGAAGAAACTCACCGACAGACTCGGGAAGAAGATTCAACTTGTCGGTGATGACCTCTTTGTGACAAACACAGAAAGACTCGAAAAAGGAATCAAACTTGGAGTCACAAACTCAATTCTTATCAAACTCAACCAAATCGGAACTCTCACTGAGACTTTAAACGCAATTCAAATGGCAAACAGAGCAGGATACACCGCTGTTGTTTCTCACAGAAGCGGTGAGACAGAGGATACAACAATCGCCGATCTTTCTGTCGCTTTGAATGCAGGACAAATCAAGACTGGTGCTCCTTCAAGAACAGATAGAGTTGCAAAATACAACCAACTCCTCCGAATCGAAGAAGAACTTGGCTCATCTGCACAATATCTTGGAAAAGACTCATTCTTCAATTTGAAATAAAACCGATTTATAAAACTCAAAAAACATAAGAAAAGGATATGCTATTTTACATATCCTTTTTTCTTATTAAACATTTTATTCACCTTTTTTTGCTTGAGGCTTCTTTGCTTGGGAGGTTGGCTTTGTTTTGGTTTTTGCCTTTGTTTTTGGAGATGTCTTTGTTTGTTTTGCTTGTGCAACGGACTTCTCTTTCGTTTTCGTTGTGGTTTTTGGTTTTGTTGAACTTGAACTTTTTGCAGTTTTATTTTTTGTTACGGCTTTTGATTTTGTAACACTTGCCGTTTTTGATTTTGTCGAAATTTTCTTTTGAACAGAATTTTTCTTTGAAGTTGAGTTGTTTGGGTTGAACTCATTTTCAAATGCCGTTCGTTCTTCATCCATATACTTGCCATTGATATTGTCATGGAAGTCCTTGTTTGTTATTTTCAATGAGGACATCTCGTCAAGTTTTTTAAAAATCATATCTTGGAATTTTTCGCGGTTTACCGTTTGCACAACTGTGAAGTAACCTTTTCTGTCGTAATGCCCGACGGTTGTGCCAATGTTCACCTCGGTGTCGACATCAATGAAGGCGTTTTTGGTCTTGTAAAACTCTGGGTGGGTGATGTAATAAATGGCCGCAAGGTCGCAGTTTGAGAGAATTTTTTCTGGATAGTCAGGTTCCCAATACGTCTGGAACACGATTTCCAAAAACTTTCCAACTTCGTTTGTTTCGCCGATTTGTTTAACTTGTTTCTCAGAGAAATATGTGACATCTCGTCCAATTCTCGATGGGCACATAACGACATTCAACTGACTGTCAACAGTGTATTTGAATGCCTCGGCATCTGTCCTTATGTTGAATGAGCGGTGCTCTGGGTTGTTTCGTATGCCAGAAAGAGATCCACCCATCATCACAACATCCTTGACATATCTGGACGCATCAGGATATTTTTTGAGCATATGAGCAAAGTTTGTGTGTGGCCCAAGAATAACAATTGTGACTTGCTTTGGATACTTTTTGAAAATTTCATACATAGCATCGGCACAATCGACTTTCAGAGGTTTTCTTTGCGTGGTCTTTGGAGGAACATACAAACCGAAACCTTCTCTGCCGTGAACGTGATAAGCAAATTCATCAGTTCCGCCCATTCTATGAGAGTAGCCCTCGACAATAGGAACATCTTTTTCAAAAATATCAAGTAGGTGGCAAGCATTTCTGACTGCGTGCTCCATTTTTACGTTTCCACTTGAGATTGTGATAAGTTCGATTTCAAATTCAGGGTCGTGCAAAACAAAAGTCAATGCTGTGATGTCATCAACTCCTGCGTCTGTGTCGATAATTACTTTATGTTTTTTCATCAAATTTCCTCGCATTTTATTTCTAACCTTTTTAGTATAATTATTTTTCAAAGAAATGTAAAGCAAATTTATGACTTGGCGAGTTTTTGGTTTGAAAAATTGAAATTTTTTACAAAACGACAATTTGAGACTATTTTTGTCTAATTTTTGCTAAAAATTTAGTCTTTGCACAAAATTATTATGAAATATGTGAAATATGAGAAATTTATTTTACAAAATTCAACAAATTGTGATATAATAAATTTATGAAAAAAAGCAAGGGTGATATTTTTAAGATTTTTATGTCGATATTGGTCTCGGCGGCTGTGCTGGCTGGGTTTATCTATGTCCTTATCAAAGGCGACTTGGAAAGACCATACATCACTTATGCTTGCGTGGGGGCTTGCTTTTTGCTTTCACTTATCTTCATTGGAAAGTCTCAAAAGAAAGTTTTCCTGACTCTTGCACTTGCGGCGACTGTTGCGGGAGATTATTTCTTCATTTTTGATCCAACTTTTGAAAACAGCAGGCTTATTGGAATTTGCGTTTTCTTGGGTGCACAATTCTTCTATCTTTTGTATAGTTTGAGTCTGACCAGAGCAATTGGGCTTAAGGTGATTGATGTCGCACTCCGTGTGGCACTTTGTCTCATAATTTATTTTGTTGTGACAAGATATGTGACTCTTACGACGGTGGAACTTCTCGCACTGATGTATATTGCAAATCTTCTTGTGACACTTATTTCCGCTCTAATTCACATCAAAACAGAGTGGCTTACTTTTCTTGGTCTCTTTGTGCTTCTCGTAAGCAATGTTTTTGCTGGACTTGTGAACGGCGGGGCGGTTATTCTGGGAATCTCTGGCGGATTTCTTGATTTTATCACAAAGTACAACATCGCTTTTTACACTTACATCCCTTCACTTTTGCTTATTTCACTCTCTTCAGTTTGGCAAATCAAAAAGAAAAGTTAATTTGGGGATGCTTGTGGCATTTTGATATAGCAAGAAAGAATGGTGGAATATTTCTCCACTATTTTTTTGTATTTGCTTTAGAAATGATTGGCTAATGCAGATTTTTTTATTAAAGCCTGCTAAACTTCTTGCATTTGTTGACATATTTTGCTCATTTTTGGTAAAATGAATAGGAAGTTTAGGAGTTTTTATGGAAAAGTATGATTTTAAAGCGGTTGAACAAAAATGGCAAGACAAATGGGAGAAAGAAAAGCCTTTTAAAGCGATTGACTTCCACCCAACAAAACCAAAATATTATGTTTTGTATGAGTTTCCAAACATAAGCGGAAGTTTGCATATGGGGCACTTGAAGGGGACTATTCCTGCGGATGCTCTCGCAAGATACAAAAGACTCAAAGGATACAATGTGCTTTTCCCTATTGGAGGAGATTCTTTTGGACTGCCTGCGGAAAATGCGGCAATTAAGACTGGTATAAACCCACGAAAGTTTGTTGAAAATGGCTCAAAGACCATTTTTGGACAATTTAAAAAACTTGGACTCTCTTTTGACTGGGACAGGACATTTAATACAAGTGATGAAGATTATTACAAGTGGACGCAGTGGATTTTCTTGCAATTTTTCAAGCACGGAAAGGCTTACAAGAAGAAGGGAGTTGTGAATTTTTGCCCAAATTGCAAGACAGTGCTTTCAAATGAGGACAGCCAAGGCGGAAAGTGTGACCGTTGTGGCGGAGATGTAAGGCAAGAAGAGAGATGGGTGTGGTTTTTGAAGATGAAGGAATACTCAGAAAAACTTCTTGACAATGTCGACAGAATTCAAATGGCGGAAAGTCTTAAAGAGGCTCAAAGAAACTGGATTGGAAAGAGCGAGGGGATGCAAGTTCGTTTTGACATTTTCAGCGACAATGGTGAAAAAGTGGGGAATATGGAAATCTTCACCACTTGCATTGAGACAATCTATGGTATAACCTTTGTTGTGCTTGCACCAGAACACGATTTGGTGGAGGTTCTCAAGTCAAACATCAAAAACTTTGACGAAGTTTTGGCTTACAAGGAAAAGACCGCACTTAGAAGCGAGTTTGACAGACTGTCCGACCAAAAGGAAAAGACAGGATGCAAACTTGAAGGGGTCTATGCAGTCAACCCTGTCAATAATACAAAAGTCCCTGTGTTTTTGGCTGATTTCGTTTTGGCAAACTATGGAACGGGCGCGGTTATGGCTGTCCCAACTCACGACCAAAGAGATTTTGAGTTTGCACAGGCGTTTGGGATTCCTATGATACAAGTTATCGAGGGTGATTGCTCAAAGCACGCTGTTGAGAAAAAAGAATATTTGGCAAAAAACAGCAAAATGCTCAATTCGGCGGAGTTTTCTGGGCTTCCAGTCAAAGAGGCAAAGGAGAAAATTGCACAAAAAGTCATTGCAATGGGTGTTGGTCAGAAAAAAATCAACTATCGTATGCAAGACTGGTCTTTCAACCGACAAAGATATTGGGGAGAACCTTTCCCAATAGTTTTCTGTGACCATTGCGGAACGGTGGCAGTCGACGAAAAAGACTTGCCTGTCACTTTGCCAGAGACAAATGATTATCTTCCAAACGCAAACGGAGATTCTCCACTTTCAAAGGTTGCTGACTGGGTGAACTGCAAGTGTCCAAAATGCGGTCGTCCAGCAAGAAGAGAGACTGACACAATGCCAAACTGGGCTGGGTCGAGTTGGTATTGGCTCAGGTATGTTGACCCGCACAACGACAAAGCACTTGCCGATTTCGAGAAGTTGAAGTATTGGGGAAGTGTTGATTGTTACACTGGCGGAACGGAGCACATCACTCGTCACGTTCTATACTCTTTCTTCTGGCAAAACTTTTTGTATGAAATTGGTGCAGTGCCAACAAGAGACCCATTCATAAGAAAAATGGGGAGCGGACTCATTTTGGATGACCAAGGTAAGAAGATGAGCAAGAGTTCAAAAAATGGAGCATCTCCGCTTGAGGTTATTGAAAAATATGGCGTTGACGTGGCAAGACTTCACGTGCATTTCTTGGGCGGTTATGAGGACAACACGCCTTGGACCTATGACGGAATCACTGGCATAACATCTTTCCTTGACAAAGTTTGGGCTCTTCAGGATATGGTTAAAGGTGACGCTGTGTCAAAAGAACATATCTATGAACTCAACCGACTTATCAAAAAGGTTTCAGAAGATTTGGAGGACTTGAAACTCAACACTGCAATCTCTGCTTTTATGATTTTTGTGAAGAAAGTGCGTGATGACGGGTTTATCACAAAGGAAGAACTTAGGCAATTTTTGATTTTGCTCAACTCACTCGCTCCACACATAACAAGCGAGGAGTATGAGGTTGTGTTTGGCAAAGAGTTGCTTGACGACAAGTGGCCAGAATATGACGAGAAGTTTTTGGTGGAAGATGTTGTTCCGCTTCCAATTCAAGTTAATGGAAAACTTTCAAAAGTTATTTCAGTTTCAAGAAACATCACTCAAGACGAATTGCTTGTTGAAATTGAAAAACAATATCCAGAGATTTATTCAAAGGGGAAAGTGCTCAAGAAAATGATTTATGTTCCAGGAAGAATTGCAAATTTGATTTTCTAATTTTCTTGGAGAGTCCTAGGGTAGAAGGAAGGCATCTTTGATAATCTTAAGGAGAAAATTCGCTCACTTGCAAGAAATCATATGTCTAGGTGAAAATGCTGAAAATTGAGAAATTTTTGTAATTTATGAAAAGAAAAAACCACGAGCAAATCGTGGTTTTTTAATTTCTCAAATCTATTTTTTGACTTTCTTTATTACTCTTCGTCGTTTGTTTCAACTGGAACTTCATCTGTCACTGGAGGAATAACCTCTTCGGCTTCCTTTGCTTCTCTTGCTTCCATAATGTTTTTGCAAACGATGTCAATCATATTCTTTGCAACAGCAACAGAGTTTTCGTTTTCAATCTCAATCATAACAGGTTTTTCTTTAATTTTTACTGCTTTCTCAGCCATTGAGTAGTTTTTAAGTTCCGAACTTCCTGCCATAAATCTGCAGACAAGTTTGCCTCTGTTGAACTTGAACTCAACAAGTCTCATTCTGCCCATTTTGACAATTACGTGACTTCTTGATTCTTTAACCATTGAGATGTCTTTTGTTTTTGCATATTCCAAAATTTCATTGTAATATCCAATCATCTCTTCGGACAAAGCGTTGAGTTGTTCTGCAAATGAAACTTTTGGTTCTTTTGTGAAAATCACGCCCTCAGCAGTTTCGTCATCTTCGTCTGGGTTTTCCTCGTCTGTTTCTTCGGTCTCTGCCACAACTTCCTCAGTTTCCTCAGCAGTCTCTTCGGTTTGAGCCTCTTCGGTCTGTTCTGGAGTTTCTTCTTCCTCAACAACCTCTTCAACTTCTTCAGTTTGCTCTTCTGGCTCTTCTGTGTGAGAGAGGAGGAGTGTTGTTGGAGCGTCTTCAATTTTTTCTTGCTCTTCAGGAACTTCTTCGGTTTCGGTTGTTTCTTCTTCGGTGAGGTTTGCTGTCTCTTCAACAGGAACTTCTTCTGTGTTTTCTTGGACAGGTTCAGGAGCAGGTTCTTCCACTTTCACTGGTCTGTTTGCTCTTGCCTTGATGATTGCGTAAATGATATAACTTACTGCAACGGCAACAATCACATATCCAACTGCACATACAAGTGCGTACACCAATGACCACTTAACTTCGACACTGCACACAATCAGTATCAAGTATGCCCAGCAGAAAACTGACAATGCTGGGAAAACAAATGCAGCAAGTGCTGTGACAACTTTGTTTGCGTCTTTATGTTTTGCGAAGAAAATTGCAGATGCAATAGTTGCGATGGTGAAGATGATTCCGAGAATTAAAGCAGCGTATCCTTCACCAGAAAGATTGTTTAAATTTATGCTGAGATTCATATATTACCTCCAAATTCTTACCTAATAATATCATATTTGCCATTGTTTGTCAATATTGCTTTTTAAAATAATTATGATTTTTTTGTGAAAAACAGAAAAAAAATTGCAAAATCGCCAATTTTTATTTATAATAATGTTAAGTATGAGCAAAAAGTCAAAAATTATATTTGGTGCGGTTGCGGTTGCTTTGGTTGCGATTGTTGTGAGTGTCTGCTTCATTTTTTTTGGCAATAAAAGCATAAAACATATCCCAAACAGTCTTGAAGTGCAAGTTGTGGAAGGAGAATATTGTCTTGTTGCCGAGTATAACGCAGAATATGAATATGAGTTTAAACTTGAGAAGTTTATTGATGATGAGTATATGACCATTCAAACCATAAACAGCAAAACCAACATCATAAACCTTTCGGAGTGCGACTTCAACATTGATTATGGAGTTCCTTGCAGGTTTTCAGTGCGTTACACAAATGAAGACGGAAAAGGAAAGAGCGATTTTGGAGAGAGTGTTGTTTGGACGCCGAGCGAAGAGTTGCCAAAAATAGATTATTCCGCAGTCACTTTTGATGAGGGAGTTTTGTCGTGGGAGATAATTCCGCAGGCGGACTCTTATTCGGTCATTGTTGTGGATACATCTTTGCAAAAGCAAACCATTTTGTGCCAAGAGGAGACTTGTGATTTAAACAATTTGGCGGTCGGCAAATACACCGCATACATTGTTGCAAACAACGCCGATTTTTCTGCTGTCTCTGATATGGGTGAGGGGAAGCAAATTGTTGTTGAAAGAAAAAATCTTATCACAAATGCAAAACTTGTTGACAGCGACACCTTGGTGCTGAACTGCTCGGAGCAGGCGGAGAGGTTTGAGGTTCGTGTCGATGAAAACTTGGTGGGATATTTGTCCGAGGCAGTTGTGGAGGACGGACAATACACCTTTTCAGATTGCAAGGTGCTCTTCGCAGATGTTGATTTTGAAAATGCCCAAATCGAAATAAGGTCCTTGAAGAGCGGATATGTTTTGGAAAGTGATTTTGTTTCGGTTTCGGTTGAATTTTAAAATTGGGCTTTCGCTCAATTTTTTATTGAAAATTTTTGTTGTATATATTTTCACTTTTTTTGTTTATACTACCTAAAAAGGTGGGGAAGTGGAAATTAAAGAGTTTATCAAACAAGTTTCGGAAAAACTTCATAATTCGATTGACATTGCAAGCAGAGTCATTGAAAAAAATGGAGTGCAAATTGGGTTTGTTTATCTGAAAAGTATGACAGACAACTCCATTTTCTCTGACGCAATTTTTGAGCCCGTCTCAACTTTTGAGGGGGAGTTTAGTTTCGGCGCAATCAAAAATCTCATCCAAGCAAACGATGTTTCCGAGATAAAAGAAGAGGAAGTTGTTGACAAAGTCCTCAAAGGCGTGGTGGTTGTGCTTTTTTCAAACAGCGAAAAGATATTGGCAGTTGATATACTAAACTTTTTGACCAGAACTCCTTCCGAACCTCCAACTTCTCCTGTTATTATGGGTCCAAGAGAGGGCTTCACTGAGGATGTTAAAACAAACATAACTCTCCTAAGGCGAAGATTTCACAGCGAAGACCTTGTTTTTGAAAATGAGTTTGTGGGAAGTTCAACAAAAACTCAAGTTGTGCTTGCCTATTTGGATGGTGTTGCGGACAAAAAAATCGTTAAAGAGATAAAGAAAAGGCTTTCTAAGATTAAGATTGACGGAGTTGTCGATTCGTATTATTTGATAACCTTGCTTTCGGACAGACCAAACTCAATTATGAAACAAATTGGCGGTTCTGAAAAACCAGACATAGTTGCTGCCAAACTGCTTGAAGGCAGAATTGCTTTGATTGTTGACAATTCTCCAATCGTCCTAACGATTCCTTTTGTCATCCTTGAGGACTTTCAAAACAGCAACGACTATTACACAAACTACATATATTCAACTTTTTTGAGATTTATCAGGCTGTTGGGAATCTTCATCGCAGTGACTGGGCCAGGGGTTTACATCGCATTGCAACTTTTTCATTATAATGTTTTACCTCTCAAATACCTCATAACCATTGCCGACTCAACCCAACAAATTCCGTTTACGCCGTTTATTGAGATTTTGTTTATTTCTCTGTTATTTCAAATTTTGTATGAGGTCAGTTTGAGGCTTCCAAGTTATCTTGGGCTTGCAACTTCCATTGTGGGTGCGTTGATTTTGGGAGACACGGGGGTCAAGGCAGGGCTTATTTCTCCGCCGTCGGTCATCGTGGTGGCGATTGCAAAAATTGCACTTTACACCGTGCCAGAACAAGGCTCCCAAATTACAATTTTTCAATTTATTTTTCTTATTTTGGGAGCTTCAGTTGGGCTCTTGGGTGTGATTGGCGGTGCGATTTATGTCATTGCTTACGCAAACACAATTGAAAATTTCGGTACTCCATATCTTGCACCTTTCTCACCGTTTATCTTCTCAGACAACAAAGACGGATTGCTCGTTGTGCCCGTCAACGATATGACGAATCGACCCAAATCGTTTAAGAATGCTAAAGTGGAGAGGAAAGAATGATAAGAGAAAAGAGTATCAATGCGTGGCAGACTGGAATATTGTTGTTTTTTATGTTTTTTGCCAATAAAATTTTGGTTTTGCCCTCTCTTCTTTTTAGCGAGGCAAAATTTGAGGGGATTTTTGCGGTTGTTTTTCTCTTCTTGCTTGAATTTGGACTTTTAATTTTGTTTTACAAACTTAAAGTGAAGTATCCAAGTATCAAATTTTATGAAATGGTTAAGAATTGTTTTGGAAAGATTACCACAAAAATTGTCTTTTTTCTTGTCGCGGTCTACTTTTTGGGGAAGATAATTCTTCTTTATAATGTCACTTACATTTTTTTCAGCAACCTCATTTACAGAGAGTCCAACAACTTTCTGTTTTTGGCGTGTTTTTTGCCCGTGATAAATCATTTGGCGATCTGCGGAATAAGGACAATCGGCAGAACCGCACAAATTTTCTTTCCTGCAGTCGTTATTGTTTTGATCTTTTCAATCGCAGTTGGGGTCTTTGGAATTGAAGGTGGAGTGGTCGTCGAACAGGCAAAATTTGTAAATATTGTGTTTGCTTCTTTGAAGCATCTTTCTTCATTTGGTGATGTGATCATACTCTTTCTTTTTATGGACAAGATTGAGATAAAAAAGGGAGAGTGGAAAATCGTCTTTTCTCTTTCGGGTGCTTCGATGATTTCCGTTTTGGCAGTCGTTTTGGTGTTTTTTCTTTCTTACACTTACACATCTTTTCTTCATCCATTTGCCTTTTTTGAAATTTTGAGTTTCGTCAAAGAGTATTATGGCGGGCTTGGAAGAATTGACATAATTTCAATGGTGTTTATCATACTTTTGACCTATTTTCAGTTGGCAGTTTATTTGAAGGTGTTTTTTGTCTGCTTTGATGGCTTATTTCCAAAGTTGGACAGAGTTTATTCAGTTTTGACTTTCAACTTTATTTTCATTCTCATTACCACCTTTGCCGTGATAAACCTAAGCAAAATTATTCTCTATGGAGAGAGTTATCTTCCTTATCTTTCCTTAATTTCATTCGTCATTGTGCCTTTGTGTGTCATTGTGGCACTTTTTGGAAAGAAAAATAAGGAGAAGAAAGAATGAAACATTTTTTTAAGAAAATTTGGCAGACTCCAATGTTTTTAATCTTCGTTTTGATTGGTTTGTTTTATGGGATTCCGTCGCTTGGAAATCCCGCGGAAATAAACCGATTTGCCATTGTAACCGCAGTTGGCATTGACAAGGCTGAACAAGAAGATTTTGATTATGAGGTCTCACTTTTGACCTTTGTGCCAGTTCCAGAGCAGACCTTCACAGAGTTTTATAAGGTGATTTCTGCGAGCGGAAACAGCATTGAAGAGGCACTTGATTATGCTGGGCTGTACACTGGCAGGCAGGTTGGGTTGTCGCATATCAAAACAATTGTGTTGAGTGAAGATTTGTTTGACGAAGATGTCACAAAAGTGCTCGACTATTTGATGAGAGATAAAGAGGTTTCATCAAGCACGAAACTTATTGCAATGGACGGAAAAGCAAAAGATTTTTTAAATGCAGTTAAAGATTTGGATAGTCAAAGTTCTTATTCAGTGAGCGAAATTGTTGCTTACAACGAGCATTACATTTACGCGACTGGGTGCTCTCTTGAGGCATTCTTCAAGGGGTATTTTTCTCCAACAAAAGCAAGCATTGTGCCTGTTTTTTCTCTTCAGTCAGGTGATGATGAGGGTATCTCAACTGAGAATGGAGGTGGTGGCGGAGAACAAACTTCCTCAGGTGGTTCTGGCGGAAAGAGCGGAGGACAAGGCGGAAGGCAAATTGTTAACAATGGAGACGCAATTGTTTTTAAAAATGGTGAAAAACAAAAGGATATCAGCGGAGATGATATCGTCAAAATAAATTATTTCAGGGGAGAGTTTAAAACTGGAGGAATCACTATTGAGGACTTCAATGGCGAGCCATTTGGCAAGGCAAGTTTGAGTTTTGATATCTCTGGGAAAAAATTGAGAAACAAGGTCGTCTTTGAAAACGGGATTCCGACGATTTACACTGATATAAAGTTCACCGTTACTCTCAGTGAGGTGGAACAGGAGGATGAGCAGTTCAACAAGGATGTTGACCTTTACAATGTCACAAAAAACGAAACTTCACAAATTGAGAAACAGATCAAAAGGGAAATGGCGGAGGCTTTAGAAATTATGCGAGAGGCAAAGACCGATGTCGCAAATTTTTACACCTTGATGTACAACACTGATAAGAAGAGTTTTAAAAGGTTTTTGGATTCGCTGGATGACAAAGAAGATTATTTGCGTTACACCTTGTTTAAAACAAGTGTGAGAGTGCATTCAAAATGACCTTTATTTGAAAATTTTTCTCATTTCCTGCCCTTTCTAATGAAATTTGACATATTTTTTTGACAAATTGTTTTGTTTGTTTGTGTTATTTTTCACTTTATGCTAAAATATCAAGGTAAATTATTGAATAAATCTATAGAGAAGGAGATTTTATGAACGAACAAAAACAAGGAAAGTTTAAAATTACTTGGGTGATAATTGCACTTATTGCAGTGTTCATTCTTTGCTTGGTTTTCATTGATTTCGGCGACCACGGTCAAAAACTTACCATTGACCAGGCAAAGCAGGTCGTTGCTGGAACTCTCAAAGACGACGCAGGAGAAGAAATTCCGAAGGCTAGTTATGTCCTTTTGAAAGGCGGAAGAGGTTATATTATTGTTGAAGGCTCAAACATCAATATAAACCAAGCCGCAACTTATTCAGATTTCTACTTTGAATACAACTCAAGCAATATGGAGTTTGAAAACGAATTCTATCTTTTATGTGACGACAATTCGGTTCAGTATTCTTTTGATACTCCAGGATTGGGTTTCGGAGATATTATCATTCCAATTCTATATGTGGTTTTTGCTATTGTTATCTTCTATTTCCTTTGGAGAATGGTCGCTGGTGCAAATAAGGGTGCTTTGCAATTTGGGAAAACCAAAGTCAAATCTTACACAATGACAAAAGTTAGATTTTCCGACATCGCTGGTATGGACGAGGAAAAGGCAGAACTCCAAGAGGTTGTGGAATTTTTGAAAAATCCAAAGAAATTCACAGACCTTGGTGCGAGAATACCTAAAGGTGTTTTGCTTGTTGGGCAACCAGGAACAGGAAAGACTCTTCTTGCAAGGGCTGTTGCTGGGGAGAGCAAAGTTCCTTTCATTTCCATAAGCGGTTCTGACTTTGTGGAGATGTTTGTCGGCGTCGGTGCTTCAAGAGTGAGAGATTTGTTTGACCAAGCAAAGAAAAACAAACCTTGCATTGTGTTTATCGACGAAATTGATGCTGTTGGCCGTCAGAGAGGTGCTGGTCTTGGTGGCGGAAACGATGAAAGAGAACAGACTTTGAATCAACTTTTGGTCGAAATGGACGGGTTTGAACCTAATGAGGGTATTATCGTCTTGGCTGCGACAAACCGAAGCGATGTGCTTGACCCTGCTTTGATGCGTCCAGGCCGTTTTGACAGACAAATTTATGTCCACATCCCTGATGTGAAGGGCAGAGAAGGAATTTTGAGGATCCACGCAAGAAATAAACCTCTTGATGAGAGCGTTGATTTCAATGTCCTTGCAAGAATAACCACAGGTTTCACAGGTGCTGATATTGAAAATATGCTCAATGAGGCGGCAATCTTGGCGGCTCGTGCTGGCAGACCAAAGATTATTATGGAAGATATCACCGAGGGTATCAACAAAGTAATTATGGGGCCTCAGAAGAAGAGCAGACTGTTGACTGAAAAGGAAAGAAAACTTACTGCTTATCACGAAGCAGGGCATACGATTGTTGCAAAGAGCTTGGAAAACTGCGAAGATGTCCAAGAAGTGTCTATCATTCCTCGTGGAAATGCTGGCGGTTACACAATGAGTCGTCCTGAAAATGACGATATGACAATGTCTATGGGCAAGGCTAACGACACCATCGCAATGAGTATGGGTGGAAGAGTCGCAGAAGAACTCGTTTTCAAAGAAATCACAAGCGGTGCTTCGTCTGATATGCAACACGCAACAAAAATTGCTCACGCAATGGTTTATGATTGGGGAATGAGCAAAAAGATTGGGTTTATGTCATTGGGAAGTTCCTCTCAAGTGTTTATCGGGCGTGATTACCAAACCAAAAATGACTTCTCAGAAAAACTTGCAAGTGTTGCTGATGACGAAATTATGAGCATTTTGAACAACAACTATAAGCGTGCAAAAGATGTCCTTTCAGAAAAAATTGATATCTTGCACGAAATGGCGAAATTACTGCTTGCCAGAGAAACAATCTACAAGGAAGAAGTGGATATGATTATGGCTGGCAAAAAGACAGAGGAAATAGTTGCTATTCTTGAGAAGAGAGAGAAAGAGCAAAAAGCAAAAGAAGAAATGCTTAAAAAAGAAAGAGAACGCAATGAAAAACTTGCAAACTTTGAAAGAAAGATTGCTGAGGGTGAAAATTTGCTCAAAATGGGAATAATCTCTCAAGAAGAGTTGGATGTTTTGAAGACCGATTATGAGAATTTCAAGAAATCTCTTCTTCAAGGCGAAACAAAAACCGAAGAGAAAAAAGAAATTTCAAACGAAGTGAAAGATGATGTGAAAAAGAAAGAGAGTGGTCAGAAAGCGTCGACAGAAAAGCCAAAAAGGACATACACTCGAAAAACAACCACAAAGAAAGCGGACGAGGAGACAAAGAAGAAATCTGAAAAAAAAGATGACGAGGGAAATAGTTAATGGAAGATAAACAAGAAAACCAAGAAATCGAAAATGTTGCTGAAAATCTAGAAAGAGTTGAGACTCAGGAGATTTCTTCCGAAGAGAAGAGAGAATCTGCAGAAAGTCTGGACAATGAAGGCAAAGTGACAGAATCGAAACCGAAGAGCAAGAAAAAGAAAGCCAAAAAAGAAAAAGTTGAAGAGTCTTATGAGGGACTTTCTGATGACGAAATCTACACAAAATTGCAGACAGAAAAATTGCTCAAAAGGAAAAAGAAAAAGAGAATTATCACATCGGTTGCAATGGGAGTTGCATTTGCTCTTGCAGTTGTTATAATTGTTTTGGCGACCGTTCCTGTAAGTTTGAAACCTAATTGCATAGATGATGATTACACAACAGTGAAGTTGTATAATGGGACAAGTTTGACAGGACCACGGGCATCTTTTGAGGCAGATGACGAAAGATTTGAAAAGTTTGTTGAGGTTTTTGATGATTCTTTTGGGCAATCATATTTGACAGCATTATTTAGTGGTTCGCTTTTTGCATCTTATTATGAGCCTGAGGAGAAGCACGAAACATTCCAAACTTCAGCAAATGAACTTATCACAAACAACACATATTTTGTTAGACTTTCTTATTCAGAAGAAAAAACTTTGACATATCAAAATGGAAAAACATACATTTCTCCTTTTAAAAGCGGAAGTTTTGATGGGGTGATTACTTTCACTGACATTTACATCGCAGTCAATAGCGAAAATGGCTTCAGGGACACAAAAGTTTATATTCCTATTCATTATCCAAGCGATGAAGTGGAGTATGCAATCACCATCACAATTAGGGCAAATACTTACAAAATTTATGAAGTTTGGAATGACTTTGTTAATGAGTAATGCTTATGGCATTACTTTTTTCTTGAGACATTTTTATGTGAGATTGTTTTTTTCAAATGCTAAAAATTAAAATTTTTGGGCAAATTTGGAAATTTTTCTATAAAATAGTTGACAAGAGAAAGTTTTATGTTATATAATATGAGGGTATTAAGAAATCTTCCTAAGACCGTAAGTGCCTTCGGGCGTAAACATTTGTGCTTACCGAGGAAAAGTTTGGATTGAGTTTTATCTCTATAACTTTTCCGTGGTTATAGAGATTTTTTTATACAAAACACAAAATCAGATTAAAAGGAGGGATAGAAATTGAGTGCTAATTTAGAGGCTAAAAAACTTGTTGTTGAAGAAATTAAAGATAAATTCTCCAGAGCAAAAACATTGGCTTTTGTTGACTACCGCGGTCTTACTGTTGCGGAAGACACTGCACTTCGTAGAAAATTCCGTGAGAGCGGTTGTGAATACAAAGTCTACAAAAATCGCTTGATGTTGAAAGCACTTTCTGACCTTGGTATTGAGTGTCCAACAAACTTCTTTGAGGGCACTACTGCCGTTGCTATTGGTTATGACGACGAGGTTGCTCCTGCAAAAATTGTTTGCGACTGCGTCAAAGAAACCAAGAAAATGGTTATCAAATTTGGAATTTTAAACGGTGCAAGCGTTGATGCGAAGAATATTGAAGCACTTGCAGCTCTTCCATCAAAGGAAGAACTTATTGCAAAACTTCTTGGAACTTTGAACAACACTGCTTCAAGTTTGTGCAGAGTTCTCTCAGCCCCAACTCGTGGGCTGGTTGTTGCTTTGAATGCGGTTGCAACAAAATAATAAAAATAAGAATCGCATATTTTGAAAATTTTAAAAAGGAGATTATTTAAAATGGCTATTAAAGAAATCGTTGAAGAAATCAAAAAATTGACTATTGTTGAAGTTTCTGAACTTGTTAAGGCTTTGGAAGAAGAATTTGGTGTAAGCGCTGCTGCTCCAGTTGCAGTTGCTGCTGCTCCAGCTGCTGGTGCTGCTGCTCCAGCTGCTGCTGAAGAAAAGAGCGAGTTCAATGTATTCTTGAAAGAGGTAGGAGCAAACAAAATTGCTGTTATCAAAGTTGTTAGAGAAGTTACTGGACTTGGACTTTCAGAAGCAAAAGCACTTGTTGATGGTGCTCCAAAAATGATTAAGGAAAATGTTCCTGCTGCTCAAGCAAAAGAATTTGAAGCTAAGTTTAAAGAAGCTGGCGCTGTTGTTGAATTACAATAATTTGAATAAATTTAAAATTTGATTTTGTGTTAAAAAATACACCCTATTTTTAGAGTGTATTTTTTGTTTTAAAATTGGTTGGGTTTTTAAAGAACTTTTCCGAAGATTCTTTGAGTTGAAATAAATTTTATATATAAAGTTATCAAAACATAATTATTTTTGCAATTTCTTTTCATTTAGATAAAAGCCTACTTTGCTTCTTTTGGAGCAGTTTTCTTTGTTTTTGACCTTTTGCCATTTATGAGCAAATTTTGAATTTTTTCATATGAATAGAAGTCTGTTTTGTCAGGATTTGTCAGGAGCGTTACATAAATATTTTCTGGTTTTGAGAGAATTTTTTTGCAAAGGTTTAAAATATCCTCACTGCTTGTTTTGTCAAAGAGTTTTTCAAGTTTTTTGTCCCACTTTTTATCAAAAATCTTATCCAAAAAGGTGTGATATCTTTGGAAGATGTTTCTCGCGTTGCAGTATGCGACGATTGAACCTTCGTCGTCTCTGAGTTTTTGTGACCTTTTGACATCGTTTATGAGTTTTTCGTCAAGTTTCTTTGTTCTTAAATCTCTGAATAACTCGGAAATTTTGTCAATGATTTTGTTTACATTTTCAGGCGAACATTCAAATGAAAATGCAAGCTTGTATGGCTTGCTTGAAATGAATGCTGAGGCGTATGTTCCGCCATAAACAAGCCCAGCGTCTCGGAGTAATTTGTGATAAATTCCGCTTATTCCATTGAGGGCGGAGCACAAGATGTTTAGAGTTCCGATGTTTTCATCGACCGACAACTCATCATCGAGTTTTATGGTGATTCTTCCAATTGTCTTTTTAAAATTGAAAGTCTCAATGTTCAGATTGCCTTCTTTGTTTACAAGATTGTGAAGGCTTCTGTCCACTTCGTAATCGTCAGGAGTAGGCTTCAACTGTGAAATAAAGTATTTCCTTGCAAGCTTTTTTGCTTTGAAGTATGAAATTCCGCCAGAGATGCAGATTGCAAAATTCTTTGCAGTAAAATTTTCGTCTCTAAATGAAGTCAGTTGCTTTGCATTTACTGCGTCAATTTCTTCGGGAGAACCAAGCACAGCGTTTGGGTTTATGTAAGGGGTGTCTTTTTGCATTGTTCTTGTGTCGGCGAAAATAAATTGCACATTGAAATCATTGTTTCTTCTCACCAATTCCTCTTTGATAACGCCTTTTTCGTTGTTTATGTAAGTCCTTGAAAATTTGGTGTGAAGAAGTTGTTCTGAAGCGAGTTCAAAACAAGGCGCAAGTGCTTTGTTCGAGCGAGCAAAGTCTATTGTGACGCGGTAGACATTTGTCATTGCGTTGTGAGAAGAATAAACCTCTTTTTCTTTTTGGGACAACTGCTCAAATGTGTATTTCTCCGTCTGTTTGAAAAACATATGCTCCAAAAAGTGTGCAGTTGGCTCGGGATATTTGTCTCTATTTTTGCCAAAAATAAACCCAGCACAAACAGATGTACTTTTTAAGGGTTGTTTGTTGTAAATCAACACCGCTCCATTTTTGTATACCTTTTTCTTCATACTCAAATCCTCTAATAAAATTAACTGATGTCTTGATTGTTTTAGATTTAAATGCTTTTTATTTAAACATTCAGTTTGTTTTCCAAGATGTCAAAAAGTTCGTATTTAAACATTCTTATGTCGATATCCACACAAATCGTTGCATTTGGTTTTTTGGTGTAATCAGTGTTTATGTATCCGAAATCGTGGCTCTCGTCCTTGTAATAATCTATTTCAATGTGTCCTTGTTCAGTTTTTATTAGTTCTGGGTGGGAGAGGAAATAAATCGCACACACATCGTGGACGGCTGCGCCCAAATCTCCAACGTGATAATCTCTGTATCCAGCAAACATCTTCGCGTAAATTTTTCCAATCTTGTTTGCTTTCTTAAATCGTTTGATGTCGGCGTGGTTTAGATACGCAAAGTGCCCAAGTTCCATTGGAACCATAACAAGTTTGACTCCGCTCTTAAAGACCGCTTCCGCAGCCTCTGGGTCGTATCCAACATTGAATGACTTATACGGAACGCCATATATTTTTTCTTTTGTCCCAGATTCAAAAATGATTTCCTTGATTTTCTTTTTACAATCTGGATGCTTTTGCAAAAGTTTTGCAAGGTTTGTCATAGGACCAAGAGCAATGATTGAAATTTTTTCTTCACTGTTTTTCAAAACTTCATAGATTGCATCGCAGGCTTCAAGGGAGAGTGGTTTGTGCTTGAGTTTTTTTGCGTTGTATTTAAACTTTCCAAATCCATTTTTGCCTTGTGCACCGACAGCGTAGTTTGCTGGGCGAACAAGAGGAGATTTTGCTCCTTGTGCAACTGGGATGTCTTGATTGAAAAGTTCTGTGAGAAAAATTGCATTTTCTGTTATCTGTTCGATTGGTCCATTTCCGCCAGCAGAGGTGATGAGTTTTATGTCAAATTTTCCACAATTCATTGCATACATAAGTGCTATTGCGTCATCAACGCCTGGGTCGGTGTCGATGATAACTTTTATTTTTTCATCCATAATTTTCTCCATTTTTCGTATACCAAATTATATCATATTTATTGTTTGCAGGCAAATGTTTTTCTATGTCTTTTTTCAATTTAAAACTGAATGATTTAAATTGGAATATATTGCATAATACACAATATATGGTGTATTACGCGTGAATAATACCTCAAGATGTTTTTAATATCACAATTTTAACAAATTTTTTGTATGTGGCAAAATTAGAGCATTTTTGACAAATGTTCTTTTTTTTATGCAAATTTCTTATGTTATGCTTAAAGCGAAAGGAGAAGTTATGCAAGTTAAAAGTCGTATTCATAATGATGTGCTTTATGTTTTGTTGTGTGGGGAATTGGATGAGCACTCCGCCACTTACACACGAATTACTCTTGATGAAATTTTTGACAAACCAAACTTTAAAAAAATCGTCATTGACCTTTCCGAACTTGATTTTATGGATTCGACGGGCATTGGCGTTTTGATTGGGAGATACAAAAGAATGAAAGATAAGGATATTCCTATCTATATTGCGAATCCGTCTTCTCACGCAGAAAAAATTTTCAAAATCACTGGGCTTTACAACATTATGCCCAAAATAATTTAGTCAAGGAGTTGTTATGAAATATTCAAATTTTATGGAAGTCACTTTTAAGGCGTTGTCGGTCAACGAAGGCTTTGCAAGGGTTTGTGTCGCTTCATTTTGCGTCCAACTCAACCCAACTGTCGATGAAATAACAGATATTAAAACAGCGGTCTCGGAGGCTGTCACAAATTGTGTTGTGCACGCTTATCCCACCGCTGTCAAAGGCGATGTCATTTTGAGATGCGAACTTGAAGATGACACCGTTTCAATCACTGTGACCGACAAAGGTGTGGGGATAAAGGATATTGTCAAGGCAAGAGAGCCTTTTTACACTTCAAAACCTTCCGCAGAGCGCTCTGGAATGGGTTTTACGGTTATGGAAAGTTTTATGGACGATGTGCAGGTCTTCAGCAATTCCTTTGGCACAACCGTCAAAATGACCAAGAAAATCTCAGCAAATGTTGAGACCGTGGCAGGTTGATTGATGCTGGGGCAAGAAGAGACTCTTGAACTGATTAAACTTGCACAATCAGGAGACGAACTTGCTAAAGAAAAACTTGTTAAAGAAAACTCCCCGCTTATCAAAAGCGTCATCAGGTGGTTTAAGGATAAAGGTGTTGAGTATGACGACCTTTATCAACTTGGTTGTATGGGATTTTTGAAGGCGATAAATCGCTTTGATGTCTCATATAATGTCAAATTTTCCACATATGTTGTGCCAATGGTGGTGGGTGAGATTAAACGCTTTATGCGTGACGATGGTGCAGTCAAGGTTTCAAGGGCAATAAAGGGATTGAATGTCAGAATAACAAAATATTCTGATGAATTTTGGGTTAAAAACAGCCGAAAACCAACCATTTCGGAACTCTCTGAGCACTTCAAAATAAGTGAGCAGGAGATTGTTATGGCGATGGACTCCGCAAAAATGCCAGTGTCGCTCTACACGCCTTTTGACGATGGTGAAGAAGATGGACTCACAATTATTGACCGCTTTGACGGAGAGCAAAATGAAGATTTTGTCGACAAATATGCTTTAAAAGAGTTGATTGACGGGCTTGAGGAGCGGGATAAAAAGATAATTTTGATGAGATATTTCTATGACAAGACGCAAAGCGAAATCGCGAAACGCTTGGGAGTTTCGCAAGTTCAGGTGTCGAGGCTTGAAAACAAGATTTTGGAAAATTTAAAGAAAAAACTTGAAGGATAAAAAATTGTTTGTTTTTCACCATTTTTGCTTGGTTGTATTTTTTATTTTTGTTATACTATATAAGTATGAGTGGTTCAGCAAAAGGAAAAATTAGGCTTGTTATTGATTCGGATGTGGCGAATGAGGTGGACGACCAATTCGCCTTGTCATATGCGTTGTCAAGAAGAAACAAATTGAAAATTGAGGCGATTACCATTGCTCCTTACAGAGTTTCTTGGCAGAAAGGGCTCTCCGTCAGAGATGGCGCGATTGACAGTAAAAATGAGGCAGACAGGCTTTTGAGGCTTTTTGGGTTTAAATATTCCGCAAAAAATCCATTTGTATATCTCGGATGTTCTGGATTTTTGAGCGAAGGATATAACGAAACAAATCCCGCCGTCCAAAAAATTATTGAACTTGCAAATGTGGGCGATGATCTTTACATTTGTTGTCTCGGAACGCTTACAAACGTGGCTATGGCTCTCAGGCTTGCACCAGAAATCGCTTCCAAAATCAAGATTGTGTGGCTGGGCACGGACAATGTTTTGCTTGAAAAATTCACCGATGCCAATTACAGAAAGGATGTTTTGGCTTTCAATGAGGTTGTGGCAAGCAGTGTCGATTTCACGATTTTTCCGACTTTTCTTGCAAGAGCCTTTGTAACTTCCATTTACGAGTTTCCGAGGAACATTAAGGACAATGATGTCACTCGTTATCTCGCTTCCATAGTCAACCGTTTTGTGCATATTGAAGAAAACTTGGGAATCAAGATTATCTATGATATTGGTCCAATCGCTTTCCTGTTAAATAGAGACAAATTCACAGAAAGACTTGTTTCGCCTGACCTTTTGCTTAAAGAAGGAAAAGTCAAATATCCAAAGGGAAGAATGATAAATTGCGTGACTTCAGTTCCGAAACATTCTTATGTCTGGAAAGATTTCCTTAGTTCTGTGAACAAAATTAAGGGCGGGCTTTACAAGCCGAGAGTCTTTTTTGTCAGTGACACACATTTTGGTCAGGCTTCAAGAGTTGAGCGAAATCTTGTGCCTTTCAAGTCTGTCGAGGAGATGAATAAGGAACTTGTTAGGCGTTGGAACAACAAGGTCGCTCCAAATGATATTGTTTATCATCTTGGCGACTTTGGAGACTATGATTTTGTCAAGCAACTTAACGGCAAAATCACATTGATTTGTGGCAATTATGAAAAAACTGAATTTAAAAAAGACTTTGAGGGGTTTAGGAAAAAACTTCTTGCTCTCGGTTTTGTTGATGTGATAAGAAATGGGATGTATCTCGAACCTGAGGTTTTGGGTGAGCGGATTTATCTGACGCACAAGCCGACTGACCACGCCAAAGATTGCAAGTCCATTTTTGGTCACGTTCACACGCTTTCTTTGGTCAAGCCTTTTGGATTTAATGTTTGTGTAAGTTATCATTACTATGCACCAGTGAGTGCGGAAACGGCAAAGAGGTATTTGAAATTCATTAATTCTTATGCCGACGAGGATGTGTTTGTGGAATAAAATAAAAAAAGTTCGCTTGCTTCAAGCGGACTTTTATCTTTCTCTGCCTTCATCTTTGAGCAGGGCGGAGAGTGTTTGTTTTTGAGTTGTTTCATTCTTATTTTCGACATTTTGTTCTTTGTGGTAAATGTAATCAAAGTAATCTTCTGCTTTTTTGTCAGTTGGATAATAAACGCTCGAAGCATTAAATGAATACACGATTGGATTTCCTTTTATGACTTCTCCGTTTTCATTTTGATAATAAAAATTTTTTATTGAAAATGAGAACTCCAAGATTTCATCACATTGGTCTGTGGAGATGTGGGCGTATGCATTGTGGATATTGTTGTTCATTTCCATATAAACGAAACCATATTTTGAGGTTTCGTATTCCCATTCGTTTTCCATAATATCGCTGTAATATGACCTTGTGGAAATTTTGCACACACCATTTTCAAAAACCATATGGCTTTGTGTCCAACCAGAAGGGACTTCGTCTGGAAGTTCGCCAATCATAAACTTGCCTTTTCCAAAATTTGTGTCAAGAATTTCAAGATTTTCATCACTTTGTCCATAAGTTTCCGTGTAGTAAGATTGGATGTTTTCCAAAATCGCTCCTTCAAGAAGAAGAGTGTCCAGATTTTCGGAGAATTCTCCCAAATTTTCTTGGTAACTGTTTGCATATTCAAAAAGTTCCTCTTTTGGAAGGTTTGTATCTCTGTAACAAGCAGTCAAAAACACGACATCGTCGTTTGTTAAAGTTCTTGGGGAGGCAAATTTTGAATACCCTTGCATAATTGTGTCTATGTTGGAATCTATTTCATAAGCGTCGGCTGCACCGAGTGCGTGCAAAAATTCGTGCTTGAAAGTTGTACTTAAAGCAACTGGAGAGGCGAGTGTATCTGAGTAAAATGTCATTTCTGTGTTCAACGCCTCAAGCCCATCGACCTCCTCTATCACCTCTTGATATCCTTTTCCCAAATGTGTCGTGGCAAGAGGAGTTTCATCCGTTGACTTAGATTTGTGTAGGTTTATATTGTAAGGATTTAATAGATCCTGTTCGGTCGGATTTTCGTTGAGTTCAAACTTGTATTTTGGATTTATAACTTCAAATATATTGTTGTATTCTTCAAGACTAATTGCGAAAATGTCCCTTTGGATTGGAGAAATCTCAAAATCAAGGTTGACTTTGATTGCCTCGCCGTTTCTTGGATAAACCGCTCTTTGATTCAAATACATCTCTTGTCCGTATGACTTGCCGTCAACATTATATATGTCCTCTATGTCCTCAAGCAGTTCTTCGGTGGTTGGGAGAGAATATTCCACAGTGTAAATGGGTTTGAGGTCAGGTTCATTCTTTTCCACCTCGGAGGCAGGGGCACAACTTGTAAAAACAGATGCTGTGACGCACACAAGCCCCACAAGTTTCAGCATTTTTCCAAAATATAATTTGCAAACTCTTTGCTCTTTGATAAGTCTCTTTTCTTGCTCAAAATCTTTTTTCATAGCGAAATTATTATAGCATACTGGGAAATTTTGTCAAGTAACGGTTTATTTTCTGATGATTAAAATCGAATATTGAAAGGGGGAATTTTTGAGTTTTTTCGATTTTATTTCTCAATTTTCCAATTTTTCTTGGCTTTTGTTTAAAATTTTAAAAAATTTGCAAAATTTCTTGACAAATCATAAAAATTATTATAGAATGATTGAGCAATTATCATTTCGGGGTGTGGCTCAGTTGGTAGAGCGCGCGGTTTGGGACCGTGAGGTCGGGGGTTCGAGACCCTCCACCCCGACCAGCAAACTTCGTGTTTGCAATGCAAGCATTTGGGGCCTTTAGCTCAGTTGGTTAGAGCGACCGGCTCATAACCGGTTGGTCCGCGGTTCGAGTCCGTGAAGGCCCACCAAAACTTTTCTGAGTTTTGAGGCAAAATTGACTGTTTGTTTTCCAAGTTGTGATTGGGTGCGAAACATTGCTTAAAAATTTGGATGTTTTGGTGTAAAAATTTCCCTATTATTAGGGGAGTTGAGGGACATTGCTCTTGGAAATTCTTTTTTTAGTGAGAAATTTGTCAATTTTTTATTTAAATTGCTTGCAAAAGTCTGAGATTTCGTGTTATACTGCGAAAGTCTTGAGGTTTTAGACGACTTGGCCTGGTAGCTCAGTTGGTTAGAGCGCTAGCCTGTCACGCTAGAGGTCGAGGGTTCGAGCCCCTTCCAGGTCGCCATTATGCCCAGATAGCTCAGTCGGTAGAGCAAGGGACTGAAAATCCCTGTGTCGGTGGTTCGATTCCACCTTTGGGCACCAGCACAATTTGTGCATATATGATGCTTAGGCGGAGAGTAGACTTAAGACACAGGGATTTTCCATTAAGGGCACCCGAAAATTTTAGTAAATTTTTGGGAGAGAGCGAAAATCAAAACAAGAAGCGGAAAAATTTGCGAAAAGCAAAGTTTGGAGCGGTGTGTTTTGAATTTGAGCGAAGTGTCGGTGGTTCGATTCCACCTTTGGGCACCAGCACAAAAGTGCAAAGATATGACCAAACGGAGAATTGATATACGACACAGGGATTTTCCATTAAGGGCACCCGAAAATTTTAGTAAATTTTTGGGAGAGAGCGAAAATCAAAACAAGAAGCGGAAAAATTTGCGAAGAGCAAAGTTTGGAGCGGTGTGTTTTGGATTTGAGCGAAGTGTCGGTGGTTCGATTCCACCTTTGGGCACCAAGTGCAAAAATGCAATCGACACCAAATCTCCTGCAAGAGAGGGTTAGTTTGCGTTTTGGCACCAGCACAAAAGTGCAAAGATACCAGATAGAAAAAGTTTTATTTTTTTGTTTGGGAAATTTGGCAAAGATTGGATTCAGTTTGGGTAGGTTGCAGAGCGGCCAAATGCAACGGACTGTAAATCCGTCGACTATGTCTTCGATGGTTCGAATCCATCCCTGCCCACCAAGACTTTCAAATGTTCAATTTTTGTCAATCAATGCTGGCGTGGCTCAATGGTAGAGCAGCTGACTTGTAATCAGCAGGTTGAAGGTTCGATTCCTTTCGCCAGCTCCATTGAAATCGGGGTTTCCCGGTTTTTTTATTACACAAGTCAGCGCTGACTTGTAATATTACAAATTTTGCGAAACTTTATCGCAAAATTTTTATATAACATCGCCTCATCTTTCAAATCTTGCAAGCAGATTTGCCTTCTTCGGCTTCGTTATCAGCAGGTTGAAGGTTCGATTCCTTTCGCCAGCTCCATTTACACAATATCTAGTATTTGTATCTTGTGACAAACACAATATATAGATACTAGATTTTTTTATTTACAAAATTTGGTAAAAAAGTGGGGTCAAAAGTGGGGTCAAAATAAGCACAGTTTTCTTTGCCGATTTTAACTCATTCATTTAACTTGAAATTTTTTCCATTTATATATACAAAAAGTATCAAAATTTTATCTTAAATTTTAGGTGATTTATTTGGAAATCTTATCAAAGTGTTGTAAAATGTTTTGAAAGGGGTGGGATATGGTTAATGTTGCTATTGATGGATACACTGGAAGTGGAAAGTCCACATTAGTTAAACTTCTTGCGAAAAAACTTGACGGAAATTTCAGAGTTTTGGACACTGGTGCGATTTTCAGAAGTTTTGCTTACGCTTTCGACAAAGCGGGTTACAAGGAACTTACACCCGAAAATATTGAGAAATTTTTGAGAAATGTTTCTCTCCATATAGAATTTATAGGGGACGACCAACACGTGTTTGTGAATGGCGAGGATGTCACACCTTTTCTCCGAACCGAAAAAATAAGTGTTCTTTCTTCCAAAATTTCGGTTTTTCCAGAAGTTCGGGCAAAGTATCTTGTCATCGCTCAAAGTTTTGCAAAGGACAACGACTGCATTATGGAGGGAAGAGATATTGGAACGGTGGTTATGCCGAACGCCGATGTCAAAATTTTTCTCACCGCAAATGAAAATGTCAGGGCAAACAGAAGATTTGAAGAATTAAAAGATAAAAATGCTGACATAACTTTCGAGGAAGTTTTGAAAGACTTGCAGGAAAGAGATTATCGCGATACGCACAAGGGAGACGCGTCGTTGCGTTACACTGAGGACAGCATTGTGGTCGACAACACCGAAATGACGCTGGAGCAAACCGCCGACTTTTGCTTGAATTTGATAAACAAATTGATTGGAAGAAAAAAAGTCATAAACATCACAATTGACGGCTATGTTTGCAGTGGAAAAAGCACAATCGCAAAGGCTCTCGCAAAAAGACTCCATTTCAGCGTTTTTGACACGGGTGCGATTTATCGTGCGATTGCTTGTGCGTTTGATTATATGCACTTTGACGAGGACAAAATTGACGAGAAATATATTTGCAAGTTCGCAAAACAAATCAATGTCAAAGCAAGTTTTATTGACGATGTTCAGCACGTGTTTGTAAATGGAATTGATTACACTTCAAAAATCCGAACTGAGAGAATCAGTGCACTTTCTGCCAAAATTTCTCCTTTTGAATGTATAAGAGAAAAAGTGCTCAAACTTCAAAGAGATTTTGCAAGGGAAAACAACATTGTTATGGAAGGCAGAGACATAGGCAGTTTCGTTTTGCCAAACGCTGATTTCAAATTCTTCACAACCGCGGACGAAATGGTTAGGGCAAAGAGAAGATTTGACCAACAACGTGCAATGGGGAATGATGTATCTTTTGAAGAGGTCTTGAAGGAACTTCACCAAAGAGATTACAACGACACTCACAGAGACCACGGCGAGTTGAAAATGGTTGAGGACTCAATTCTTGTGGACACAACAAATCAAAGTTTGGAGCAAAGCGTGGAGTTTTGTTTGTCAAAGATTAAAGAAAAAATGCCAGATATAAAGGTTTATTGATTTTGAAAGGGGCGAGTAGATTCGCTCTTTTTTGTTGCTTTATTCAAAAAAACAGGGAGAGTGATTGCGATTGAGTTGTTTTTTTTCAAGTTTTTAATGGGTATTTAGCAAACACGAGGGGAGGTTGTTTGGTGGGGAAATAAAAAATATCGAAAAAAGTTGAAAAAAGATAAAAAATTTTTGAAAAAGTGTTGACAAAAGTTATTTGAATATAGTAAAATACCAATGTCGCACAGCAAAGGGCGAAAGTCTTAAGTTGCGACCGATACTTGAAAATTAAATAGTTTATTTGAATTACACAACTTTACGTAATGTAAATGTCAATGTGAGTTATCGAGTTCAGGAAAAACTGGGGAAGCCTGATTTGTTCACAAAAGTGAGCGGGGCGGAACCAAAAAAGCGCTAGTGTAAGCGCGAACTAATGATTAACCTAAGAACATATCCATATAGATATGTGAAGAATACTTTTCTCAAAACAATTTTCAATTTTGCGAAGTGTAGGACTTAGTCCGACGAGCATAAATTGAAAATCACAAACAGGGAAGAGGACTGGGAATGGAGAAACCGAAAACTTAGCGGTTAGAAAA
>CALWKD010000009.1 GCA_944381175.1 uncultured Clostridia bacterium
CAGCGCTTGCTTTATTGATAAAAATGGAGAAATGGTCGGGCTGTATGACAAGACACACCTATTTGGAGATGAAAAACTATATTTTTCAGCTGGGAATGAATTAAAAGTTTTTGACACATCTTTTGGCCAAATTGGATTGTTGATTTTTTATGACTTAGAATTTCCAGAAACCGCACGAACACTGGCTTTTAATGGTGCTGAAATGATTATTTGCATTTCGGCGAATATGAAACCTTATGACAACTTGCATAAGATGTGTATTATATCAAGAGCAATAGAAAATTCTACCCCTGTTGTTTATTGCAACTATATAGGTAAGGACTCTCAATTTATTTTTGTTGGACAATCTAATATAATTAACAGCAATGGCAAAAACGAATGTAAATTTTCAAACCGAAATACTCTACTTTACGGAACTTTAAATCTATCCGAAATTTGCGATGATGACAATATGAAATATTTAAAAAATTTGCGAAAAGATTTATATAAATATTAGATTTAAAATTAAATCTATTCTTAAACATAAAACAATGTTGGCATATAAAGTTGAAAAAAATAAAAATTATGTTTATAATAATAACATGATATTTACAATTGGTTATGCAGGAACTAATATTGAAAGGTTTATACAGATTCTCAGAGAGAATAGTATTTCGCTTTTAATTGATGTTAGAAGTTTACCTAAGAGTAAATATTTTAAAGATTTTAATGATAATTTTCTAAAATATTCTTTGGCAAAATTTGGTATTAGATATGAGAACTGGAAAGTTGAATTTGGTGCAAGACAAGATAATTTAAAGTTTTACACAAACTCCATTTTGGACTATGAAAAATTTGCTCAGAGTGAGCAGTTTCAAAGTGGGATTTTGAAGTTGAAGAATTTATATAAACAAGATAGCAATGTATGCTTGATGTGTGCAGAAATAGACCCTATAAATTGTCATCGGTCAATTCTTTGCGCTAAAGAAATCTATGTAAACGATATGAAAGTTGTTCATGTTATTGCAAAACGAAATGGTGAAACATATTTTGAAAGTCAAGAAGATTTTGAAAAGAGATTGTTAAAGGAAACGAAGACAAGCAATTTAATTGATGCTTATCGCAAACAAAATAAAAAAATTGGCTATAAACTAACTTGAGATAGTTGGTCTGCCTAATAGAGTTAATCACAAAATTATTGTGGTTAACTTTTTTGTTGCACGAAAAAAGGATGGAATATGAAAAACGAATTTGTATATTAACTAAATCATTAAAAGATCATGATTTTTGTGTTGCGGGGATTGAAATGGAAACAGGTAAATGGATAAGGCTTGTTACTTCTAGAGATAGTGGTGCATTTCCAAAAGAAATGCTTGATGATAAAAATTTTAAAGAACTAAATGTTTTGGAAATTGATGTCAAAGAGCATGTTCCACATAAAGTTCAAACAGAGAACTGGCTTATAAATGAAAAAATCCCTATCAAAAAAATTTGGACTTTAAGCAAACAGGATATATTTAAACTGCATCCAATTGAAAGACCTAAAATGATTTTTGGCACTTTAAACAATGAATTGCAAAAGTCAGATGTCAGAAACTTGAATCATTCATTAGAAATGATAGAAGCGAAAAAATTACAACTCGACACATCATTGAAAGGTGATGGAAGACATCATTACAAAATTTGTTTTCAATATAATGGACAAGAATATAACCTTTCGTTAACAGACCCTAAATATAGGAGTGAAGATTTTGACCATATAAGAATTCCAAGTGCAACGCTAATAATTAGTATTCCGGCGACCCCTTATGGCGAGAATGATTTGTATTATAAGTTTGTAGCAAAAATATAAATTTAATTAAATTTCAATAAAAAATATATAAAGCGAATTTACATATTTCAAAATTTTAAGTAATTTAAAGAAGGAAGTATTTTTATTAGAAACGAATAACAATTCCAAATCAATCTTTGCTAAAAAACGAACTTTGATTGAGATGAGTGCTCTTTCAAAGTTCGTTTTGCTTTTAATTGGTGCGTCTGCCGGGACTCGAACCCAGAATAACGGTTCCGTAGACCGTCGTGATATCCATTTCACCACAAACGCAGATTCGGTGCAATTCAATTTGCTTTGTTATTATAGCAAATTTGTTTTAAAATGTAAAGAGAATTTTTAAAAAGTTGGGGAAGAGTGCAAAATTTGCTGTTGCAATTTCGGTGCGCGTGTGGTAAAATATGAGTATGGAATTAAATGAAGAGAAAGTGAGAGCGTTGCTTGAGTATGGGCAAAAAGTTGTTGCGGTTGAGTTTTCTGGCGAGGTCTATTTTGTTGTTGAGAGTGGAAAATTGACAACGGATGTTGTTTTTTCGGCACAAAAAGACTATTTTTTGTTTGATAAAAATTTCAAGAATATTGGATTTTTATATTTATCTGAACAAAAATACGGAGAAGAACTGATTGCAAGTGCGAAAAGAGCGGGATGTCTTGAAGTGCCAGAATTTTCGGTTTCTCTTTCTCACATAGAGATTGGAGAAGACTATCGAAGAAAACATCTTGGAGATTTTCTTATCAACAGAGCGATAAAGGATGTTTGTGCTTTGTCTCAAGGGTGGTCGAAAGAGACTCTTCCAATAATGTTTGTCCGAGCAAACAGTGCGGTCACTCTTCCATTTTACAGAAAGTGGGGCGCGGTGGACAACCAAAGGTATCCAAATGAAGACTTTGGGCTCTTCAACTGTATGATAATCAAATCTCCAACACCAAAAGAGGAATATGACGGAAAAGTTTTGAAAGAAATTTCGTCACCGAAAGAAAAAAAAGAAGAAGGTAGAAATTTTTAACCTTCTCTTTTTATTTATTTAAATTTTTTGCAAAAATACTAAAGAGAAAAAATTAAATAAAATTTGCAAAAAAATATTAAAAATTGCATTTTTTGTATTATTTACTGCCAGAAAAATACGCATTTTTGCTATTTTTTTATTTTTTAGCATTTTTATTATTTTAAATAATTTCGAGTAAAATATAAAAACACAAAAATTATTTTTGCTCGTCGAAATATTTTTTAATCTCAACCGCCAAAGATTTGTTTATCCCTTTGACCAAAGACAATTCCTCAACACTTGCCTTTTTGACATTTTCGGTTGTGCCAAACGCAGAAAGCAGAGCGTTTATTTTGACTTTGCCAAGCCCAGGGACATTTTCAAGTTCGCTTGTCACTTGTGATTTTGTGCGGAGTTGCCTATGGAAAGTGATTGCAAAGCGGTGTGCCTCGTCGCGAATCCTTTGCAAGAGTTTGAGTTCGGCACTGCCATATTTCAAAATGACTGGGTCGTGACTTTTGGTGGTGTAAACCTCTTCAAGTCGTTTTGCAAGTGAGATGATTTCGATTTTATTTTCAAGTCCGAAAGACTGCAAAATTTCATAACAAGAGGAGAGTTGTCCTTTACCACCGTCGATGACCAAAAGATTTGGCTTTTCGGAAAAACTCTCACCATTTTGGTCGATGTATCTTTGGAGCCTGCGAGAAAGTGCTTCTTTCAAACTTTCAAAATCGTTGTTGCCTTCCACCGTTTTGATTTTGAATTTTCGATACTGATTTTTGTCCGCCTTTCCATCGACGAAAACAACCATCGACGCAACTTTGTTCGTTCCGCTTATGTGGGAGATGTCGTAACACTCCATACGAGTTGGAAGTTCCCGAAGCCCAAGTTTTTCCTGCAACTGCTTCACCGCACCAAGTCCAGTGCTGTATGCGATTTTCTCTTTTTCAAGATGTTTTGACAGATATTCGACGGCGTTTTCCTTTGCCATATTCAAAAGTTTCAAGTTTACGCCGTGCGGGTTTGAGATGACCTTGACATTTTTTCCTAAATACTCACGAAGAAGTTTTTCATCAATCTCATAGTTTACGATGATTTCATTTGGGACAATAGTTCTGCCGTAATATTCGGCGATAAAATTGAAAAGGGTCTGAGCCTCTTCAAGTTCGGCATCACTTTGGACAAAGTTTGCGACACCCAAAATCTTCCCAGCACGCACAACCACCACAGTGACCACGCCGTTGAGTCCGTCTGTGTGATAAGCGAAGATGTCTTTGTCCACATCTTTTGGCAAATTTGCCACCACGCGTTGTTTAAGTTTTGCAATCATTTTCAAACATTCGCGAAGTTCAATTGCGCGCTCAAAGTTTTGCAAATTTGAAGCGGTTTGCATTTTTTCGGTCAGAATTTGCTCAATCTCATCATCATTTCCGTTTAAAAATCGAATGACCTTTTTGATTTCTTCCGCGTATTCCGCTTTCGTCACTCTTCCAGTGCAAGGAGCGAGGCAAAGCCCAAGTGAATAGTTTAAGCATTCTCTTTTTGCGGTTGAGCCCTCGGTGATTTTTGATTTGCAGGTTCTGATTTTGAATGCAAAACTGATTGTCTTCAAAATCTCCCTTGGGTCGATTCCAGCAATGTATGGTCCAAAATATTTCGCTCCGTCATCTTTTTTGACCTTTCTCACAATCTCAAGCCTTGGAAAATCTTCTTTCATATCAATTTTTATATAAGGAAACATCTTGCCGTCTTTGAGCAGGATGTTGTAGAAAGGTTGGTGCTTGTGGATAAGGTTGCTCTCGAGTGCGAGGGCGTCGAGTTCACTCATAGCGATGAAATAGTCAAAGTCGTCAATGTTGTTCACCATTGCTTGAACTTTGCTCGGCTTTGGAGAAGAGTGGAAATATTGGCTTACGCGATTTTTGAGATTTTTCGCTTTTCCAATGTAAATGATATCTCCATTTTTGTCACGCATCACATAGACGCCTGGTCGTGTGGTGAGTGTTTTCAATTTGTTCTTGATTCTCTCGTTCATATTCCTATTATATATGCTTTGTGAAAAAATTCAAATTATTTTTTGCTTTCCACCTGTCATTATTTTTCGATAGATGTCCAAAAATTTTGCTTTTTTTAAGAAAAAATCAAAGAGAAGAAAGTATTATTCTTGCAGAAATGGTCGACTTTTTTGAGAATTTTGTTGTATTTTGTAATTTAATTTGTTATAATGTGAAAAATATAGGTATGGAGGATAGAGATGTCATCTTCAATGTTGTTGGGGCTTTTTGACTGGATAGGAGACTTTTTCAAATCTCTTTTTGACCTTATTCCAAAAGTTATATATCTTCTCTATGCCTCACTTGCTTGCGTTCTTGATGTTTTGCAACTTTTCTTCAGGAAACTTGCGGGACTTGATGTTTATTATGTTGACGGGGAGGCGGTTTCTGGAGACTTGGTGACAAATTTCATCACTGGAATCTTGGGAATAAACTCCGACAACCTTGCTTACTCTGCTCTTTCGACTGTTTTTTGGTCAATGTTTGTTTTTGGAATTATCATTTGTTTTGCAAGCACGCTCATTGCGATTATCAAAAGCCACTATTCATACGATGACAAGGCAGCAAAAGGTCCGATGCAATATGTTTACACTGGGGGAAAGGCGATTTTGAATATGGTCGCTGTTCCGATCATTATCGTGCTTGGGCTCTATGTTTCGCAGGCGCTTTTGACTGCACTTGACTCGATTACTTCGACGACGAGTTCAAGCGTAGTTTCGATGTATGGTGACAAGGTGAGCCTTCTTGTGCCGGTTGATACTGTTCAGCAGGCGACTGGAGTGGAAGATGAACCAACAAACAATGCGAACAAAAATTATATTTACTATGACATTTTCGGCTTTTCGGCACAAATTCGGTATGGGACACATAATGACACGAGTTGGGAAGGTGATGCTTTTTGGGTGTCGGAGCAATCGGAATTGGCGCTGATTGGGTCAAAAAATCAAACATTCTCCGGTTCACTTTTCAGAATCGCGGCATACAACGCGAATCGAGTGCGAAACGGCACTCCAATGTCGGCGCTTTCTGGGTTTGGCTCTGACGAACTCTTTGCAAATGCAAACAATGACGAAGAACTAGGTGCAGATATGGTTGACACCGCTTTTGCAAACAATTTGCACTTGAATTACAAAATGGATTTGAGATATATTTCAGACAGTTCGGACTCAAATGGGGTTTGGACAAGTTTTAAATATTTCACAAACTTCCTCACTCAAAGCACGAGTTCTTTCTCCAAATTCAATGTTGGGCTTGTGTGGTACTATTATGACTTGTGGCAATTCAACTTTATTGTGGCATTTGGTGCAATTATTGTTTGCTTGACAATATTTATAAACATCATATTCGGACTGATGACGAGGGTTTTGCTGTGTATTGCACTCTTCCTTATCGCACCACCACTCTTTGGACTTGCTCCTCTCGACGGAGGGAAGGCAGGAAAGAGTTGGCGAGAAAACTTCATGAAACAAATCCTCATGGCATATGGAGCGGTCGTCGGAATGAACTTGGCGCTTATGATTTTGCCGTATTTCAATGAAATTGACTTCTTCAACATCCCGATTGCCGACTATTTCGCGCAGGTGCTTTTCATAATCGTGGGGTTGATAACCATAAAAGCCTTGATTTCGACGATATCTGGACTTATCGGAGGTGCCGACGCAAACGAGACCGGCGGAAAGATTTCGGAAGATATAGGGCAGACTGCCGGAAAAGCAGTGAAAGCCGGAGTCGGAATGGCGGTTGTCGGTGGAATGGCAATGAAAGGAGCAGGTTCCTTGATTCATAGTGCAGGTCATGCTGCTGTTGGTTTGGGTAGTAACATTGCAAGTGGGGTTAACAAAGGTATAGATAGTAGAAATGCTAAAAGACAGGGTACTGCCGAATCTGCACAAAGGAATCTTGACCTTACAGGCGTGAACGCTTTTTCGACAAATAGAAAAGGAGATTTGGTTGAGACTAGAAGTGGAAAGATGGTTAAGCAAATGATGAAGAATGGAATGACAAAAGAGGAGGCAAAAGAAACCGTAAAAGCAATTAAAGCGGAAAGGAAAATCCATGGGGCTTTTGTAGATGAAGCGGGTGTCAGACAGCGATTAGGATATGCGAGAAGTAACTATGAAAGCAGATCTGTGGCCGCACAAGAAAGAAGGGTTAAAAGTCAAGCCATTGCGAAGAGTCAGTGGGGACGTGCTGGAAAGAACCTCAGTGCTGGGCTTCAAGGGAAAGCATCACCAGACCTTAAAGACAGTAGACTTGGAGGCTGGATCTCTAGCAGAGGTCAAAAGATTGCAAATTCTAAGTTCGGGCAAGCATTTGGCGAAACGTTCAGAGGAATTGGTGCAAATATTAAGAGCATTGGAAATACAGCTTACAAGAACTTTGCTTCTGGCGATAAGGCTGTCAGTGGGTTCTTGGATAAGTCTGGAATTTACAAGAAACCTGACCATCAAGAAGATGCTGCAAAAGCCGCTCAGGCACAAGCTGCAATGCAAGAATGGCAGATGATGCATCCTGGTCAGACTCCAACTGCAGCACAAATGAAAGTTTTGAGAAGTGGAAAGCAGCCTGAAGATTAGAGGTGAATATGGGAATACTTAAAGATTTAGGAAAAACGGCTTACAAAAATCTCTTTGCTGGAGACAAGTTTATAAGCAGTTTCTTGGATAAGTCTGGGATATACAAAAAACCAGATTACGCGGAAGAGACGGCAAAGGCTTTGCAGGCACAAGTTGCAATGCAAGAGTGGAGACTCACACATCCTGGACAAGTGCCAACGAAAGAGGATATGGAAATTCTCAAAAGCGGGAAACAACCAAAAGAGAAATAAGAAAAAGACTAGGCATTGACCTAGTCTTTTGTTTGATAACACAACCCTCTTAATGTCTTTTTTTAGTATCAAAATTAAGTTGCGACAGCGTCACAACCTACGCTCAGGACTCGACTTGCTTTTCGCAAGTACTCGTGGAACGCTTGGTTGCTCCTTTTCCCAAAATGTTTAACATTTTGGGAGTCCTCACTTTTTGATTTGCGTTTGGTCGGACACTGTGTGTCATTTTATTAAAAAAACACTTTTAAACTTATTTTGAAAACAAGTAAAAAGTGCAGTTTTTTCTCTGGTGGTGATAGGTGGGCTCGAACCACCGACCTTATGGGTATGAACCATACGCTCTAGCCAGCTGAGCTATATCACCAAGCGTAATCGTATTATACAATAACCATTTTTTGATGTCAATCATTTTTTCAAAAAATTTGTTTGATTTTGTCATTGGTGCTTTTTGCTTTGGGATTTCAGTTGATAGAATCATTTAAAATTGAGATTCTTCAAGCGTTCGTTTTCACTCACGGGCACGCTGATGTTTTGGAATGGCGAGGCGTGAGATTGTCTCGCGATGCAGAATGGCATAAATAATAAAGAATGGAAACACATTGTTATATTGAACTAGGTCGAAACATCTCTGAGATTTTTTTTGTGGGGCAGGGTGGGGAGAATGAGTTCAGAATGACGAAATGACTAATCGGCGAATGGAATGGGGTGAAAAGTGCTTGTGATTGCTTGCTTAAATTTTTTAAATGGTTTAAAATATTCTGAAAGGAGAAGATTATGATTGAAGAACAAATTAAAAAAGCAAATATTGAAGCGATGAAAAACAAGGACACTGTTGCTAGGGCGTTTTACAGCGTGCTTATGAACAAGGTTTTGCTTGAGAAAATTGCTAAGGGCGACAGAAACCAACCTCTTGCTGATGCAGATATGTCAAACATCTTGCAAAAGACCATAAAAGAACTTGGCGACGAGAAAGCGAATTATGAGAAAGTTGGAAACAGTGAAGAAGTGGAAAAAATAAGCAGACAAATCGAAATTGCCACCTCATACCTTCCAAAAATGCTCTCTCGCGAGGAGATTAAGGAGATTATTGACGGGCTTGCAGACAAGACCGTTCCATTTGTTATGAAACATTTTAAAGCAAACTACAATGGGCAGGTTGATATGAGACTTGTTCAAGAAGTTTTGAAAGGTTAATATGAAAATTTTTGCAATTAGTGACTTGCATCTCTCTGTCAACAATCCAAAACCTATGGACATTTTTGGTCCAACTTGGGAAGGTTATTTGGACAAGATTTTTGCCGAGTGGAAGGAAAAAGTCGGTGAAGATGACTTGGTTTTGCTTGCAGGAGACTTTTCTTGGGCAATGAAACTTGAGGACACTGCTCCAGATTTTGCACTTTTGGAAAATTTGCCAGGGAAGAAAATTATTATTCGGGGAAATCACGATTATTGGTGGAAGAGTATAAGTGCGGTTCGGGCTGTCTTGCCAAAGGATTTTTATGCGATTCAGAATGACGCCTACAAGTTTGGCAGTTACATCATCTGCGGAACGCGTCTTTGGAATTTGCCAGATGAGAAGAAAAAACAATCTGAGGCAGACGAAAAGATTTACAAGCGGGAACTTATTCGTTTGGAACTCACTTTGCAAAACGCAAAAAAAATCCAAACGGGAGACGAGGAAATAATTTGTATGCTTCACTATCCTCCTTACACTTTCAAAGAAGAGGACAATGAGGTCACGGCTCTGCTTGAAAAATATGGCGTGAGCAAGGTGGTTTATGGGCATATTCACGCTTACTGCAAGCAAAATCTTGTGCTTGAGAAAAATGGAGTCAAATACTTTTTGACCTCTTGTGATATTGTCGGAAATCGTCTTGTTGAGATTGAGTGAAGGTTTTTGAAATTTTATTGACAAGTCGGGCAATAATATGTATAATAAGACATACTGGAGATTTTAAATGAAAAAAACAACTAAACTTCTTTGCGGACTTTTTGCTACTGGTTTTTTGGCAGCTGGACTTGCTGGCTGTGCCACAGTTTCAAATGTTAAAAACAAAGATAGTGAACTTATTTACAACGGAACATCGGCTGTCTTGGTGAATGACAGTTATCTTTATTTCGGAAACTCTTATGCAGATTATTCCGCTTTTGAAGAGGACGGAGATTACAAGTCCAGTGCGGAACTTTCTTATCTCGCACGACTTGAGGCTGGCGCAAACATCATTGCCGACGGAATTGATTATTCGCCAGAAAAGGTTGAGCAAGTGGCCGAGGAAGTTGTTTCTCACCAAAAGAGTTTTATGTTTGTTTTGGGTGACTACATTTATTACTTGACGCCAAACAGGAAGAAGTTTGAAAATTCTGACGGCAAACTTGAACAACAATATTCCTATTCAACTCTTTACAGAAGCAAACTCAACGGAAACAGCAAAAAGGAATTATACACTACCGAGGCGGAGATTTCCACCATTGAGGTTTTGAAATACCAAAACAAATACTACATTGTTTTGCTTGCAGGAAATGACCTTATCAAATTTAAACTCGGAGACAAGGTGAGAAGAACTGTGATTGCAGATGATGCTGTGACTGTTGCAATTCCACAGACCTATGAAAAAAATAGAGTTGGAAGCACACTTGATTGGAATGGAAACATTTATTACACTCAGTCAAAGACAAACGAGGACAACGCCGATGTTTCTGGCACTTCAATCAGAAAAGTTTCCATTGCTGGTGGAGATAATGTTGAAGTTGGTGGCGGAATGGGACAAACCGTTTCTCTTATTGGAAGAGAAAAGGATATAATTTTCTACACATACAATGGCGAGACCTACAAAGTTGACACAAACCAAAATTCGCAAATTGTCGTTGGAAGCAACTCAAATCTCTTCTCTTCAAGCGAAGTTTCAAATATTTATGAAGTTTATGAACAAGAAGCAGAGCAGGTTTTGGGATATATTTACACCTCAAACAGCGGGCTTAGATACAAGACAAATTCGGGCAGAACAGGTGCGTTGACGCTCAACTACGACGAAACTGCTCTCAGCGATTATAATGTTTTGCTTGTTTCTGGAAGAGTTTTGTATTTCTCGACAACAAATGCAATTTACAGTGCCGACCTCTCTTCTGCATTCAATGGAAATGGTGGGACGATTGATTGTAAGGCGATTGTCAAACTTGACGATGACAGCGTTTACTCTGGCTCTTTGTATGCTTTCGACGGACAATACATTTACTATTATGCAAAATTGCAAACTTTGGAAGCGGAAGAGGGTTCTGAAGAAGAAGTTGAGCAATCAACCGACGAAAATTATTATCTCTACAGAACGAGAGTTGGAAACAACGCGGACTCTTCTCCAAAGACACCTTACGAACTTTTGAGTCTGGTTGATGACAAGGATAGACGTTCATAATTTCAATAAAAGGCTGGTTTTCCAGTCTTTTCTTTTTATTTAAACTTTTTATGCGGTATATCTTAAAAATTTTTGCGTTTTCTTTCAATTTCCATTTCAAAATATCCGATTAGTCAATATTCGACAATTCTTTATTCTTGGCGACAAAATTGGATATTTTTTTATTTAGTTATTTTGTCAAATTATGTTATCTTTATCTTGTTTTGCGGGGAAGCAAAAAAATAAGGAGAAGAGTATGGAAAATATAGTTGAAAAGCATTTACCAAAGATTTACATCGCAGACAGTGCGGAAGAAAACAATGTTCTTGATTATTTCAAAAAGAATGGAAATTTTGAGTTTGTTGGGTCAAGTTCTGACGGAGTGCAGGTGGTGCAAGATGTGTTGAAGTTGAAGCCAGATGTGCTTGTTATGGAAGTTGTGCTTTCAAATCTCGACGGGTTTGCAGTCCTTGACCAAATCAAAAAACTTAAAGAAAAAATGCCGAAAGTGTTTTTTGTCTCAAATTTGTCTCACAGCGGGTTTGTCACAAAAGCAATTCAATCGGGAGCGAGTTATTTTATGGTGAAGCCGATTTCACCAGAAAATCTTGAGAGTAGGATTTTTGAGGTCTTGAACAACAATTCTCAAAAAGAGGGGCAAAAGCAACTTGACGAGAAAATTTCAAACATTTTTATCAGCATTGGGATCCCTGCACATATAAAAGGATACCAATTTTTGAGAGAGGCAGTGAAACTTGCGGTGGAAGAGCCAGAAATCATAGGTTCAATCACGAAAAAACTCTATCCAACCATTGCGGAGAGGTTTGAGACGAGTTCGAGCAAGGTGGAAAGAGGAATGAGACACGCCATTGAAGTTGCTTGGAATAGGGGAAAGATTGAAAATATAAATAATATTTTTGGGCTCAAGATATATAATAGAAATGAGAAGCCAACCAACGGCGAACTCATCGCTTTGATTGCTGACAAAATGATTATGGACGGTTAAAAAGGTGCAAAAATGCAACTTTTTCACTAAAATTTACCTAAAATCATAAAAAACTTTTGTTTTTGGTATTGAAATTGCAAAAATGTTGTGATATAATACTGCTAAGTTTAAGGAGGTTTTTTATGTCTAGAACCCTTTCAAAGATTTTAGTTATTTGTGCACTTGTTGTCGTTTTGCCTCTTATGGTGGTGGGGACAGCGTTCGCTGCCTACTATTCAATAAACGCAACAGTGTCGATTGAGGTTTTCATTGACCAAATTGTTGATGAAGGAGTTGCTCGTGTCACCTACAAGGAAGACACAGGAACAGTTGACAAGAAACTTGAAGTGACTGACGGACATTTGAAGGAAGTTACTTTCAGAGCATCTGCAGTTGGCTATGATTTTGTTGGCTGGTATGCAGGCACATACAAAGAGTATGTAAACGCACTTGAGGCAGACGGAATTGACGAAAGTGATTATGTCATCAAAACACAAAACGCAACAGTGGAGATGACAGATTATCAAAACCTTGTGGCAGTTTTCAAAGCAAAGACTTATCAAGTTTCATTTGATTATGCAGAAACTCCAGAAGGAGTTCTGGGCTCTGGAACTTTGCCTGATGAGGATTATGTCTATGGAGACGATCTTCCAACCGTGACTTATGAAGGACATCCAGAATGGACATTTGACGGCTGGTATGTTGAGGGAGATACTGAGACCAAATACACAAAGGCAACATTTGAAGAGTCTGGGAATATTGTTTTGACTGGAAATTGGGTTGACTCTGCTCGTATCACAATCACTTATTTGGATGATGAGGGCGAGGAAATCTCTGGAAGTGCTGAGTCTATTTATGCAAATCAAAAAGTTACTCTTGACGATCCAATGACCTACCAAGCAAACTACTCAGAAGGATTTGTTGCAAATGGCTATTCTTATGGCTGGCAAAATGTTGAGACTGGAGAAATCATCACTGAGGTTACTTCAGACAAAGATGTCAGAGTGCAAATTGTAAAGAGTCCAGTTGTTTACACAGCAAGAGTTGAGTTTAACTCAGATGACCTTACATTAAACAGCGGAATTGAGCAAGAACTTACATTCTCAGTTGAAAACAGAAACTCACTTGATGTTTGGGCAGACAGTTCAAACTGGCAAACTGAATATTCCTTCTGGACATTTGACGGCTTGACTTACAACAGTGAAGAGGTTACATCTTTGCAAGATGTGATTGACAGAGTTGTTTCTGAAAATCCTCACACAACGACTGAAATTGTTTTGACAGCAACTGCAAGACCAGAGGTTACAAGCATTTCCGCTTCTGTTGATTATGTAAGCAACACTGGTATAAACTATGACGGTTCGGTTTACAGAGGAGAGCCTCTTGGGCAACTCACTGAGGAAGAGAACTCTTGGGATAATCTTGAAGATATGATTTTCAACGCATTGGGACTTTGCACTGACGGCTCAAATTTAGATACTTTCTATGGAAATGACCGAAGCACTGTGGTAACTCCAACATCAATGGCTGTCACAGCAGGAGACAGAACGGTTTACCCAATCTTTGGAGCAGACTTGTCGACATTGAATGATTTGGTTGAATATATCTACCAAAACATTGGAGATGTTGCCGAGGGTGGCAAACTTAGTTTGACAATAATTGTTTACTTCGACTAATAAATAAAATAATTTTTGAAAAAACTTTGAAAAAAAGTTGACAGATGTTCTCTAAGTATGTTATATTTAGAGAGCATTGAGGAAGTTTAGCTCAGCTGGGAGAGCATCTGCCTTACAAGCAGAGGGTCATAGGTTCGAGCCCTATAACTTCCACCAATGGCAAAAATGACACACAACGACCAAAAATGTTGTGTGTTTTTTTATTTTTTCAAATTAGTTTGCAAGTTTTAGTGGAGAAATTTCGTGGGATAGATTTGAGGCTTGACGAATTTAAAAGCAGTCGAACTTAAACGAAAAAACAACCACAATCTTTTTCTCGGTTTAAAATTGGGAGAATAGTGGAAAAGTAAGAAAAATGTCGAAATCTAATTGATTTTGTCTTATGATTTGTGGTATAATTTACATATGAATAAATTTGGAGCACAAAAGAAAACAATCACCTATTTTCTTGTCGCTGTCGCACTTGTGGCAGTGGCTGTTGTTTTATTTTTTGTGCTTAAAACTGAAAATGGTGCAAATGCAGAACTTGTTGTTTACGCAAAAGACATATCAATGGCAGACGGCGAAAGCAAAAAGATAGAATATGAGGTAAACCCTTCTCAAGCGGTTGTGAGATTTAATATTGTTGACAAAGATATTGCCGAGATTGTGAATGAGACCGTTATTGCAAAAGAAGTCGGAGAAACTGAGATAATTATCACCGCCAGATATGAAGATTCGGTTTTTGAAAAGAGAGTTGAGTTAACCATAACGAAAGAGAATCCAAACAAGGATGAAGGGACTGAAGAGCCAAGCGATGAGCCTTCGATTCCTTCAGATGATGAAAATTCTTCTGAGAACAATGGCGACAACACAGATTCTACAAACGAAGAAGATTTTGGAGTTGAAATCTTAAGTAATTTCAATTGCGAAGTCGATGACAGAACAATCAAACTTACGCCAGGTTGTCGTGCGATGATCAGTTTCACAAATTTGAATGAAGAAAAGTTTTCGATTTATTCTGCTGAAAGCAACTCCGAAAATTTGGAAGTCTCTCTTTTGGAGGCAGGACAGAGGACCGTGATGCTTGAGGCGTTGAGCGTTGGTGAGTATAAAATTTCGATTTCATTTGGTGAATACAGTTTGACATATAAGGTAATTGTTGAGTGATTTTGTCGCTCAACTTTTTTGTTTCGCTGTGCCGAATAAGAATATTTCCTATTATTTACAGAAAAAGTATGAGCCAAATATGACTCATACTTTCCCTTTATTTTCAGGCTGTGTTTCTGTCGTGGATTTCGACTCTTTTCTATTTCGACTTGCTAATTTTTTCTTAATTTCATCAAATTTATCCAACAAATCGACCACATCAGGTTGACTTTTTTCCAAACAGAGACCTCCCATTTTTTGAAGTTCAGGTGCGGAGAACTCTTTTAAAGCGGGACTCTCGTAGAAGCAACTAAACCCCATTCTTTTGAGAATTGGCAGGTCGACTTCCACAAGTTGATTTTTATAGAAGCAATAGTCTTCCATATCAACAAGTTCAGGGGCATAAAACTTTTTTAAAAAGGAGGTTTCATAAAAACATTGCATTCTCATATAGTGAAGCTTTGGGGAGTTGACCTCAACAAGCTGATTTTTCCATTCAAAGCAACATCTTCCCATAAATTCAAGTTCAGGTGCAGAGAATATTCTCAAAGCAGGGCTTTCGTGGAAGCAATTGTCCTCCATATATATGATGCTTGGAAGATCAATTTCGGCAAGTTGATTTTTTTTGAAGCACGATTTTTCCAAACGTTGAAGCAGGGGAGCGAAGAGTTTTGTCAGCGACGGGCTTTCGAGTAAACACTCCTGTTCCATAGATATTACGCTTGGCAAATCAAGTTCACTAATTTGATTTTTTTGTAGACAGCAATACCCCATCTTTTCAAGCAAAGGCGCGGAGAATTTTGTCAAAATTGGGCTGTAATGGAAGCAGGAATTAAGCATATCCTTAAGACTTGGAAGGTCAATCTCAACAAGTTGATTCTTATAAAAACAGTTATCTTCCATTGTTTCAAGCAAAGGTGCAGAAAATTTCTTTAAAGACGGGCATTGATAGAAGCAAGATTTTTTCATTGTTTTAAGTTTCGGAAAATCTGCTTCAACCAGAGAGTGACAAGAGTAGAAGAAAGAGTGGTCAAGTTGCTCGGCATTAGGATTTCGGTAAGAGATGATTTCGTTGTTTTCATTCAATTTGATTTCAATGATGTCTCCGCCAACTGGGGTGAGTTGGAGAGTTAGACCATTTGAAGAAGGTATGCGTTTTATTTCCTCTATCTCGCCCAAAGCCTCAACGAAAGCACCCTGTTCTTCTCTGCCAAGGTCGAAATATGCTTGAACTGTTTTTTCTTGAATGTCAAGCACATAACGGTCAAAAAGCAGATATCTTTTGGGGTCAAATACTTTGACTTCTCCTGCGTCAACTACTATGTTGTTTGGGCAAAAATAAGCATTGCCAGACTCAAAGTTGTATTTGTAATATTTCCCATCAAAGCCTTGAGTGTATCCGTCCAGTTCTAAATGTGGAATGTTTTTGTCCAGCAAGTGAATTTTGTATTTTTGGCAAAACGCATCGGTCAATCCTTCTGCAATGGTATCCAGATTATTTCCAAAGGTTGAATCTGGGTTTGAAACGGTATGATTGTATCGGTTTTTGATGGACAGAATACTTGGTTCTTTTCTTGTAAACTGAATGCTGATGACACTTGTTCCGTATTCATCTTGTCGATTTGGATTTTTGAAATCTTCTCTTTTTATTTGGTCGACATTGTCTTTGACGGCGAACCAAACTCGGCAAGAGTTAAGTCTTCCACCTTTAAATGTGCAGAGTTCTTCACCACTGTGATGAGCTGGATGTCCTCCATTATAAATCGGAGTTGGAGTTTCACTGAAGTAATAATGCCTAAAACTTTGGATGTCTGCTTCGGTTTTACATTCTGGATAAAGGTGGTAGCCGACGGGTGACATAAGTGCTTCTGGAGATTTTGTTGTTGTCCTTTTTTCATTGTTCGCTTGATATTGACTTTTTATATATCTCACAAAATCGTCAATTTTTCCATTTTTCTCAATATCCAAATACAATTTTTTGCTTGGCAAAAAGTGTTTTGTGATAAGTTTCGTCAAGTCTCCCTCGGTTTCAAGAATTTCTGGAAAGTTATCACGGCAGAGATGTGAAAATTTTTCACCATAGTGTTTTTTTATGTAATCCAATTCACTTTTCATATTATCCATACACCCTTTTCAAAACATATTTTTCTCCACTGCAAATAAGTCCAGAAAGTTCGGATTCATCTCGGATTTCGTCACTGTCCTCAAGCGGAGTAAATGCGTATGGCTCACAATATCCCTCGAAGTTTTGGTCAAGAAGTTTTTCATTAAGCACAAGGAAGTCATTTATTTGAGGGCTTTTCACACCATAAAATTCAAGCACAAGAGAAAATGTCTTTTGCGAGGCTTCGTCAAGCAAAACATATTGATTGTATGGCTTTAATTGCACAACTTTTAATTTTAAATCCATTTCCCCTCCGCCTTATATTCTATGTTTATTGTAACATATTAAAAGGTCCAATTCAATAGCAAAATCTCATTTTTATTATTGCATCAAGGAAAGGATTTTTAAAAAGTTTTGCAAACACGAGGGGAGGTTGTTTGGTGGGGAAATAAAAAATATCGAAAAAAGTTGAAAAAATATGAAAAATTTTTGAAAAAGTGTTGACAAAAGTTGTTTGAATATAGTAAAATACCAATGTCGCACAGCAAAAGGCAAAAGTCTTAAGTTGCGACCGATACTTGAAAATTAAATAGTTTATTTGAATTACACAACTTTACGTAATGTAAATGTCAATGTGAGTTATCGAGTTCAGGAAAAACTGGGGAAGCACAATTGTTCACAGAAGTGAGCAGGGCGGAACCAAAAAAGCGCTAGTGTAAGCGCGAACTAATGATTAACCTAAGAACATATCCATATAGATATGTGAATAATACTTTTCTCAAAACAATTTTCAATTTTGCGAAGTGTAGGACTTAGTCCGACGAGCATAAATTGAAAATCACAAACAGGGAAGAGGACTGGGAATGGAGAAACCGAAAACTTAGCGGTTAGAAAA
>CALWKD010000010.1 GCA_944381175.1 uncultured Clostridia bacterium
ACTGCATTGTATAGTCCTTTACACAAATTGTGTATCAGGCTTGGGTTTTGGATGACAAGTTCCACGGCACAGCAAAGGTAGGAAAATCCAATATAGTCGCATCTTATTCCAATCTTTATAAACGCCAATCTTATGATTTTCCTTGCACTATTCAAATCAAATTCGTTCATATCTTTCTCCTTTTAAAACATAGGCTGAAATTGGCGTTGAAAAAAGATATACAGAACCTGCATAACAAAACAAACCCAAAACAAATATACTTATCTTTTAATAAAAAGCCAAAAACAATCTATATCAAAATTATGCTCTTCGCCCTTGCCTAAACATTTAATAAATACACTTGGAAGAAACACATTGTAATTATATCACACCGCCCAAATAAACACAAACAATTTTGTAATATTTTGTAAATATCTTTAAATACCTTTTGTCTATTCCTGTCTAAAGCATCCCCTTCATCTCATTTTTGGAAATCAAATTTGAATTTGTTTTGAGAATGTTTAATTTTTATGGTACAATTCACTTAGAAAAAAGAAGGAGTTGTGATTGCTGGATTTGCTGGGATTGGAAAGACAACGCTTGCAAAAAAATATAAAAATGTTGCTGATATTGAAAGCAGTCCTTACAAATGGGATTATTCTGGAATGGATTGCTCAAATTTGGAAAAATTAAAGGGGACAAAAAATCGCAAACCTAACGCAAATTTCCCAGAAAACTATATAGAGGCAATCAAAAATGCACAGAAGAAGTTTGATATTGTATTAGTGTGGATACACCCAGAGGAAATTTTGCCAGAATATGAGAAACACAATATTGATTACATACTCGCTTTTCCAAGCAAAGAGGCATTGAAAGGATATCGTGAAAGGTTTATTACAAGAGGAAATAATTCTGAATACATAGAAAGAGTGATTGGAAATTATGACTTAAGATACAAGCAATACACTTCCTCAAAGCATAAAAAGATTGAACTTCAAGAAGGCGAAACTTTGGAAGATGCACTTCTTAGGCTTGGTTATAAGTTGATAAAAAAGTGATATTGTTTTAAAGCATAAGAAAAAAATCTAAAAATTTTAAATAAAGATTTATAGGAGAGATATGATAAAAATTAAAGGGACAAATCCGACCATTCACCAATACATAGAAGAGGTTTATCCTCTTGACAATTTTTCGGCGCTTGGAGTGGTGATTGATGGCGTTGAATACAAGACCGCAGAACACGCCTTTCAATCAATTAAGTTTGAAAAGACCGCACCGCATATTGCGAAATTGATAAGAGAGTCCTCTTCTCCATTTGAGGCGAGAACTCTTGCTCACAAATACAAATCACAAAGAAGAGGTGATTGGAGTGAAGTGAAATATGAAATAATGGAAAAAGTGCTGTTTGAGAAAGTTAAGAAAAATCCTTATGTCAAAGAAAAATTGCTCGAAACAAAAGACTTTGAAATAATTGAAGATTGTGGCGAGGACGACGACAAAGATTGGGGATGTGGAATAGACGGCACTGGGCAAAATAATCTTGGCAAAATTTGGATGAAAATTCGTGAAAAATTGCGTTCGTAGGCAGTTTTTTGCGATTTTTTCTTTATTTTTCGCGATATGGGCAATTTTCTGGAATAGGTTGCTTTTCGTAAGGACGATTTAAACGAGAAATCACTTTTCCACTTTTTGAACAAGAATATTCTTGGTCGTCGTCATTAAACCAATCATCTGGGTCGGGGGTTATTCTTCTTTCCATAAACAAACACTGCGTGCAGTCCGAAATCTTTTTTCCGTTTACATAAACAAACGGACTTAAATGACTTTGCTTGAGTTTCCCTTTTGGCTGGGCTAAAAGATTTTCAATTTTCTCTTCAGAAACATTTTCATTTGGTTGAACTTGTTGCGAGGAGGTGTCAAATTGTGTTTTTAAATTTCCCGAAAAATTTTCAATTTTTTCTCCAAACACACCGTCATAATATCTTTTCAACTCCTTATACATTTCAAACTCGTCCAATTCAGTTATTGCCTCTATGGTCTTTTTGTAGTGGTTTTGAATATTTTCTTTTGTGGAGTTGAACTTGCTCCAAACATTTTCGTCTCGCTTTGAATCATAATAAAGCGACCTAAGATTTGACAAGCAGTCGGCACACTTGACCATTTTTGCCTCTTTTGTTGCGACCTTTATTCTTTGTGCCTGCACCTCTTTTCTTGTCGCGTAAGGGAGCGACTTGTCCTCACTCAAAACATCGACAATGCTTGCAACATAATAACCAAAGTTTTGAGCAATCTCTTCAAGAATGGTGTTTGTGTCCTCCACAGTGTCGTGCAAAATTCCAGCCACCACGGTCTCTTGGCTCGCTCCGTTTTCTTGCAAAATTTCTGCAACCTCGTAAATATGCACTATGTATGGCCAAGGCAGATTTTTCCTCTTTTGAGCAATGTGCTTCTCGCTTGCGAAAATGACCGCTTTCATAATTTGGTCTGTTTGAGGCTTTTCGATTTTCAAAGTTTGATTCATATTCATAACATTTCTCCTTTTACACTTGCATTATATAGCAAAATATGATATAAGTAAAATATATATATTTTATATTTGATATAAGGTGGTGTTATGGAGAGTTTAGATAAATATCGAATATTTTATGAAGTTGCGAAAGAGAAAAATATCTCGAAAGCAAGTGAAAATCTTTTCATTTCCCAGCCTGCAGTTTCTCAATCAATAAAAAAGTTGGAGGAAGGATTGGGAATTTCGTTGTTTATTCGTGGAAAAAGAGGCGTGGAGTTGACAAAAGTGGGCAAGGAGATTTTCCAGAGGGTCGAGGTCGCAATACTTGCACTGAACTCTGTCGATAGGCTGGTCGAAGAGGAAAATGAATTGTTGAAAGGGACGATTGTCATTGGCTCGGGCTCAAATGTCGCAAGAGAGATTTTGGTGGGACCAATCAAAAATTTTCTCGAGGTCTTTCCAAATATAAGGCTGGAACAAATTGAGGGTGTGCAAGCGGATATGATTGATATGCTGAGAAAGGGGCAGGCAGATTTGGTTATTACGCAAAAGAATGAGGACGTCTTGGGGTTGTCTTTCCAGCCGATTGTGGAACACAGTTATGTTTTTGTCAAAAGAAAGAGCGAAAAAATAAAGAGGTTTATCACCACTTCAAAAGGGTCTTTCTCGCAGTTGATTTTTGAGAAATTTGCAAGGCAAAGAAATCTCAAGGATGTTCCAACTCTTACGGTTTCTGGGCATCGAATGGCAATCGAACTTGCAAAAGTTGGTGTTGGTGTGGCACTTGTGCCTGAACTTTTGGTCAAAGATTTGATTGAGAGTGAGGAGTTGGAAATTTGTTTTAATGATTACAACTTGCCAAAAGTTATCTTTGGAGTCTATCACAATCCAGACATTGCGACACCTGCAACCAAAGTCTTTTTAAAATTTTTAAAAGAAGAATAAATTTTTGAAAATTTTTCGATTCAATTTGATTTATTTTTCAATAAAAGAATTTTTGTGATATAATTTATATTAAGAGAGCGGAGAATAAAATGAAAGATTTGTTGAAGAGCAACATTTATGATTGCGACGAGAAAATAATTATTGTGGGGAGTTGCCTTTCCAGCGTCCAACCTCTCGCTTTTCAGTCTTTGCAGGCGGTGGGTTATCCGATTTTTGATGTTTGCTTGGAACAGACGCATATAAATATGGTTATAACAAAGGTTTTGGGAATGATTCGGGCGAAGAAAATCAGCGAAATTATTTTCGTCAGCGTTGACAAATCTCCGCATTGTACCCAACTCCACTACATCCAAGACGAAATCGTCAAACTTGGCTTCAAAACAAAGTTCTCAAATTTTGTTGCAGTTGAGGGGAAGTTGGTGAAGATAAGTCCAGAGGCGATCTCTTTGTCAAAAAACTTAGCAAAATTGCAAAATATTCAAGAAAAGAATGAAAATTAAGGAGAAAAAATGAAAAATTATTTTATAATTCACGGAAGTTTTGGCTCTAGTCAAGAAAATTGGTTTCCTTGGCTTGAGAAAACTTTGAAGCGGGGGGGGGAGCAGGTCTTTAACCTAGATTTTCCAATCGGTGTAAACAGGCAAACCTATCAAAATTGGGAGATGGTTTTAAATTCCGTCAAGAGATTTATCAATGAAGAGAGTATTTTCTTTTGCCACTCAATCTCTTGTGTGTTTTTGGTGAAATATTTGACAAGAAACAATTTAAAGATTGGAAAGGCGATTTTTGTCTCGGGTTTCAACCACTATCTTGGCTTGGATGAGGACTTTGACGATGTGAATTGCACAATGTTTACAAACAGACTTGGAGAGATTGAAAGTTTGGCAAAGGAGCGAATTTGTATCTATTCCAAAAACGACCCATATGTGAGGCTTGAGAAGTTGGAGGAGTTTGCAAAAGAGACAAAAGCGAAAGAGGTTTGTATTGAGGACGGCGGACATTTCAACACCGCAAGCGGATACAGCACCTTTGAGTTTTTACTGAGGCTTATATGATTATTAAAAACAACTTTAGTCAATCATTTTTCAAACTAAAACAAAAAAATGGTGGTAAAAATTATATCCACTTTTTTTATTTATTAGGTGTGAGTTTCTCACTCATCCAATTCGCGAATTTGGTCTCCAAAAATTTCCACAATGTTTTTAAAAGAGATTTTTGTTTTGATTATGGTGATTGATTTGTTTTGAAAATCTAATTTTGAAACCATTCCGACGACTTTGACATATTCGTCGACACAATAATAAACAATTTTAACAATCATTCCGGGTTTTATTTGCTTAAGTTTGTAGGAAAGTTCTTCGGCGCTGTCGGAGGTTAGGTCTTTTTTCTCCACAACATTTTTTTCTTTTTCTCTTATCAGTTCGTAATATCCACGTAAGGGGCTGAACGCCATAAACTGTTTTGCTCTTTCACCTCTATCCATTGTGTCCTCCAATAAGTTTGTTGCGTTTTCGTGCAGTCGACTTTTCTTTTAAACTTGAGCCTCTGACAATCGCGTTTTTGCCATATTTTTCCTTGATGTCAATCACAGCGCGTTGCATCCTGAATTCTTTTTCCTCATTTTCAACATCCGTGAAAAGCGAGAAAGTTTCAAACTCGTCATCGACAAGATTGTTGAAGCCAATATTTATTCTTCGGATTGGATAATTTTTGTTTGTTGTCTTTTTGTAAAAGTCTTCAAAATATTTTGTGAGTTTCCTGCTGGAATTTGTGTATTCTGGAAGTTTTCGCGTTCCGCCAGTTGGCTTTATCACCTCTTTTGAATAATGAATTGAAAGCGAAATGGAGTTTGTCACAAGGTGACGCTCAACAAGTTCCAATTCAAGATTATCCACCATTTCTGTCATCACAAGAAGTGCGTCATCAAAGTTGTAGTCCTCAAAAAGCACCTGTCCGTTTGAGATTGAATTTGACTTTGAGTGGTAGTTGTGTATGTCCTCAATCGTGCAAGGTTCTCTGCCGTTTGCGTGGTCAATCAAAAGCTCCGCGTTTATACCAAACTCCTTATAAAGCAGTTTTTCGTCCGTATGAGCGATGTCATATAAGTCCATTATTCCATACTTTTCAAGTCTCTTCGCGATTCCTTTCCCAATGCTCCAAATATCCGTGATTGGCTTGTGGTGCCAAATGGTCTTGCGGAATTCTTCCTCGTCCAAATATCCCATAAAGTCTTTTGCGTGCTTTGCGGTTATGTCGAGAGCAACTTTCGTCAAAAACAAATTTGTCCCGATTCCGACTGTTGCACAAATCTTTGTTGTTTGAAAGACATCGTCAATTATCTTTTTTGCAAGTTCTTTCGCAGTCAATTTGTAAAGTTTCAAATAATTCGTCACATCCAAAAAGCACTCGTCAATGGAATAGATGTGGATGTCCTCTTTGCTTATGTATTTGAGGTAGACCGCATAAATGTTTGCCGAATATTCCATATAAAGATGCATTCTCGGTTTCGCAATAATAAATTTTATTGATTTTGGAATTTCATACATTCTGCAACGATTTCTTACGCCGAGTTCTTTCATCGCTGGGGTGACTGCAAGGCACACAGACCCTTCGCTCCTCTCTGGATCAGCGACAACCAAATTGGTCTTAAATGGGTCAAGACCTCGCTCTGCACATTCCACGGAAGCGTAAAAACTCTTCAAATCAATACACAAATAAACTCTGTCACTCATCAGATTTATTATACCAAATTTGGACGATTATATCAATTCTAAAAGCACAACATTTCAAACAAAACAAAATTTCCTCTGCCAAGGCGAAGAGCAGAGGAATTTTTCTGGAATTTAGTTTTTGAAGGAGGGTGAATAAGAGAGCGGAAAGAGAGAATAGGTAAAAATCGAGATTTGCTTAGAATTTTTTTGCCTAAAAGTTTTTTAAAAAGGGTTTTAAACTCTTCAAAATTTCCTGAAGAGCGAGCATAATTCCGAGTTTGCCATATTCATATGTCAAACTTCCTTGCATATATGCCGTGTATGGCTCGACCATAGGTCCGTCGCAAGAGAGTTCGATTGTTGAGCCTTGCACAAAAGTGCCCGCAGCCATAATCTCATCGTGTGGATAGCCTGGCATTGGTGCTGGAATAGGGGTTACAAAACTGTCAATTGGAGAACCCTTTTGGATTCCTAAATGGAATTTTTTCATTGCTTCTGGCGTGAAAAGGTCAACTGCCTGCACAATGTCGGTTCGTTTCTCGTCAAATTTAGGGTCAACAGAGAAACCCAATTTTTCCAACATCCTGCTTGCAAAAATCATCGTCTTCAAACTTGAACAAACCGCTCTTGGTGCGAGATAGATCCCTTGGAAATAGGACATATTTTCATTGAAGTTTGCACCCAAGTCTTTGCCTGTTCCAGGTGCGGAAAACCTTTCAGCGATGTCAAAGATGTATTCTTTTTTCCCGACGATGTAACCGCCACTTCTGACGATTCCCCCGCCAAGGTTTTTCATAAGCGAGCCGACAATCACGTCCGCTCCAACTTCAATTGGTTCTCTGTCCTCGACAAAATCACCATAACAGTTGTCTACCATAATGATGCAATCTTTGTTCACCTCTCTGATTGCTTTGCAGACTTTCTCTATTTTTTCAATCGTCAAACTTTTTCTGTGGGCATAACCACGGGAACGCTGAATTTCCACAAGTTTAACATTTCCTTTTTTCAATCTTTCGACAATTTTTGGAATATCGAAATTGTTGTCCACAAGGTCAATTTCTTCGTATTTTATTCCGTTCGCGATGAGTGAATTTCGGCTGTCTCCAGCAATTCCAATGACAGTCTGCAAAGAGTCATAAGGAGTTCCAGAGATTGAAAGCATTGTCTCTCCGTGCTTCAATAACCCAAAAAATGTCAAAGAAAGTGCGTGAGTTCCCGACATAATTTGAGGACGAACGAGCGAGTCTTCTGCCTTGAAAACCTGTGCAAAAATTGACTCAATTTTGTCTCTTCCAGCATCGTAAAAACCATATCCATTCACTTCTGCAAAATCAGAGTATGAGACTTTGCAATTTTGAAACGCCTGCAAGACCTTCGCACTATTTTTTAAACACAACTCGTCAAGATTTGAAAAAATACCTGAAATCTCCTTTTCGGTTTCATCCGCAAGTTTAACAAGTTTTTCATCCATTTCATATCCGTAATACATCGCTTTCTCCTTAAATGTCACAGGCATTATATCACCATTGTAAAGAAAAATCAAATTGTGCAAAAATAAAAACTCGCTTCAGAAGATTTTTGAAACAAGTTTTTTGTTTGGAAGTATTTTTATGTATTTTGCACAGGTTCTTGTCTTGAGGTTTGTGATTGCAGGATGAGTGTTAACATTCTGCAAACATTGGGTCGTTTTTGTAGAGACCGAGGTTGTAATATTCTGCAACCAAACGGATGAGTTCGCCAGAGGTTGGTTTGTAATCTATTGTGTATAGATTGGTTTTGAACATTCTGTTGAGTTCGGCGAAACTTTTGTTGTAATATGTATTCTCTATTGCGTGGCGGATACTTCTTTCCACGCAACTCTCTTTCTCAACGTTAAATTCTTTTCCAACTGCATTGTATAGTCCTTTACACAAATTGTGTATCAGGCTTGGGTTTTGGATGACAAGTTCCACGGCACAGCAAAGGTAGGAAAATCCAATATAGTCACATCTTATTCCAATCTTTATAAACGCCAATCTTATGATTTTCCTTGCACTATTCAAATCAAATTCGTTCATATCTTTCTCCTTTTAAAACATAGACTGAAATTGGCGTTGAAAAAAGATATACAGAACCTGTACAACAAAACAAACCCAAAACAAATATACTTATCTTTTAATAAAAAGCCAAAAACAATCTATATCAAAATTATGCTCTTCGCCCTTGCCTAAACATCCAATCAAACTCTTTGGAAGAAACACGTTGTTATTATATCACACCGCCCAAATAAACACAAACAATTTTGTAATATTTTGTAAATATTTTTAAAATTTTTTAAATACCTTTTGTCTATTCTTGTCTAAAGTGATTTATTTTTGGAAAATAATCTGAAAATGTTTCAAATTATTTTAAAAATTCGGTAAAAAAATCTTGGCAAAGCCAAGATCTTTTGTTGTTTTATTAAACAAATCAATGATACCACCAATTTTTATTATAGTAGATTTGTTTGTGCGTTTGCAACCGAAAGAAAACAAAATATCAGTTTTAGAAATGGATATTTTAAATATATTTAAAGGTTTGTGGTGAGGTATGTCGTTTTGTGTCTAATTTATTTTTTACTGAGGCTTTTTATTTTTCTTTTTGGAGGAGCATCAAAAATTTTTAAAATAGGTGTTGACAAACGAGAAATTTTGAGTATAATGATTTACATAAAAAGGGAGTAGTTACACTTCAAGTGTTCACAAGGCGTCAGGACGAAAAAATTCCGCTTTGTGAGAGCAAATCGCTTTAACAAGACTTTTTGAAAGTTTTTTCAGAAAGTCTTTTTTCTTTCTGAATAACAAAAATAATAAAAAAGGAGAAGAAGAAATGAAAGAAAGAAAAAAATTGTTGATGAAGGAGGTTTTGCTTGGGCTCGCGGCGACAAGTGCTGTTATTGCCACTCTTGGTGTCGGATTTGGTGGAGGGTTTGCATACAGAAAGGGAAATCTGGTTAGAGCGGATATGATAAACTCCTACCGAAAAGAAGAACTCAAAAAAGTGCAAGAAAAATTTGACAGCGGGGAAATAAGCCAATCTGAGTTTGATGTTCGTGTTTCTTACATCAACGGGCTTCAAAACAACACAATCATCAATGACGTCGTTTGGAACAACAACCCAGAGCACCAATATTGTTGCAAGGTGAAGTATGACCAAAGTGTCGCTTATGACGGGGTGGGACTTGGAATGATTTTGGGATTTTTTGGAGGTGCTTTTGGCTCGACGGCTTTGGTTTGTGCGACGAAGAATGCAAGCGAGGAATATCGTGAATACGGACGCAAACAATTTTGGCAAGAAAAACAAAATGAAAGAGGTGGGAAATGAGACTGGGACTATTTACGAGGGTGAAAGGTCTTTGCAAATTCGTGGCGGGAGTTGTGGTCTATTTGAGTGCTCCAGTACTTGCAATTTTCGGCGGTGTGTATTATTTCCAGGGTAAAGCGGGGCAGGAAGATGTCCAAAACAGGTTTGCTCAAAGCGAAGAAGGTGTGGTTGCCGTTCAAACGAGGGATGAGGAAATCGCGAAACTTGATGAGCAAAAAAAGCAAGGACTTATCGCGCCAGAAGCATACGACCAAATGGTTTCCTATTACAACTCGGATGAATTTATGCAATACCAATTGAGCCAAAGTTCCTTTGCAAGCGAGTATGAAGTGGTGACTCAAAGAATGGAGACAGGGGTTGACGGCGGGATTTTGCCTGCTTGTGGGGCAGCTGTTTTGTCATCATTCATTTTGATGGCAAGTTCAAACAAGGTCAAAGCGTATCACTATCGAAGTGGAAACACAACCTACAAAGATTATTCATTCAGCATTTTGGATACTCAAGTTATGGAGATGGCTGTAAATGGAGTTTACGAATTTGTTATGGGCAAAAAATATGGGCAAGACGCAAAAGATGAGTCCAAGGAAAAAATAGAGGAAAGAGATTTGGGACGAGGAAAATAAGAAACACTAGGCAGGTCAGTTTGTGCGCGTTAAAACTATTTTGCGAAAGTAATTTTTTGTTTGCGTTTTGAAAATCTTTTTTAAATTGACTTGTTTTTCTTTTAAATATGGTATATTTATTGTGGGAGAAAAAGATGAATTCATTTGAAAGCAGAATTGATTTGGATGTGCCGCTTGAAGATTTGGCAAGAGTTGTTTGTGAGAAATACAAACCTGGGAAGTTTGCAGATTGCAAGATAATTGAAATAGGATATGAAGATTTCAATTTTATCTTGAGGACAAAGAGCGAAAGGTATGTTGTTAAAGTCTTTGCAAAGTCTCGAACGGACGAAGATTGCAAGAATCTTGCGGACAGGGCAACAATTCCAAGCGAATATGGGTTTTCTTGTCCAAAAATTTTTAAAGTCGGGAAAGAAAATTTGCTGAAAATAAAAATCAAAAAGACAATTTACAGACTTTTGGTTATGGAATATATTGACGGCACAGACTTCTTTACTCTTGACACTTTGCCAAGTGGTGATGAGTTGAAAATGATTGGAGTTGAGGTTGCAAAACTCAATCAAATTCAATACAAGCCACCTTTCATTTACGACAAATGGGCGATTGTGAATTTTGAAAAAGAATTTGAAAATTGCAAATCTCTTTTGGCAAATGAAGAACGTGAGAAAGTGACACAAGTGCTTCAGGATATGAAAAAATGTGATTTTTCAAGGTTGAAGTATGGCTTTGTGCACGGGGATATAATAGTCACAAACATAATAAGAGAAAACTCAGGGAAACTTTTCTTTATTGATTTTTCTGTTTCCAATTACTTGCCGAGGATTGTCGACTTGGCGGTTGTAATTGGTGATTTATGCTTAGATTTGGAGGACTTTGAGACTTCTGCGAAAAGAACAAAATTTTTCTTGGAAGCGTATGAGAGTGTCGACAAGTTGAACGAATATGAAAAGCAATGTCTGAAGGTTTTTATCAAAGCACACCAGGCCACTTCGATTTGTAACGCTTTGCGAGAAAAAGTTTTGGAGGGGAATGACAGTTTTGAAAATTTGACCTTCCTTGAGAAGAGCGGGATTGCACTTGATTTGCTTATGAAAAAAGATTTGTTTTAGAATGAGAGTAAAACAAAATTTAAGGAAGTCCTATTTTTAAGGAAAGTCTTCAAAATAAAAGAAACTTATAGGTTTAACTTGGTAAAATTTCAAAAAATAAAAAAAGATAGAGGAAAGTTTCTTCTATCTTTTTTGTTTGTATCAAAAACCGCGGGTTTTATCGTGATTTTTCAACCAATTTTGCAAAAGTGATTATTTGATTTCGATGCGGTTTGATGAGTGATTTTCTGTCTTCTTTGGGAGAACAATCTGCAAAACACCTTTTTCAAGGCGGGCATCAATGTCGTCCTTGTTTACATCGCCGACATAGAAAGAACGTCTCATTTGACCGAAACTTCGTTCCCTGCGAATGTAGTTTTCTTTCTTATCTTCTTCGGTCACTTTATGTTCTTTCTTGGCAGAAATTGTCAAATAACCATCGCTGAGGTCAAGAGAAATTTCGTTTTTCTCAACACCAGGCATCTCGACATCAATGATGTTGTTGTCCTTTGTCTCCTTGACATCGGTCTTCATAAGATTGTTCATCCTGTTCCACTCGTGTCTGTCAAAGACTGGCATATCGAAAAAGTCACTGAAGAATGGGTCAAAGAGTCCCATACCGTGATTTTCCCTGTCACCTGCTACCAAATCAAATTTATTATTATTTTTCATATTACACCTCCATTGCATTTTTTAAATGTAAGCATATTATACTCCGGAGTGCCAGCAATGCTAAACAAAAAGTGCTAATTTTTCAAAAAAATTTTAAAATATTTTTATTTTTTTAAAATTTTGCTCCAAAACAGAGGTTTTCAAACCTATTTAATCAAAAATTCCCCAATCTTTTTAATTCTTATTTAATAACGATTATGATAAAAATGATTTGTGAAAAAACATGTAGAAAGTAAGAGTTGACAAAAAAATCAATTCTTGCTTTTATCTTGTGCAAAATTGATTGAATTGTCTTTTGAAAACTCGTATAATATAAATGAAGCAGTGGGTGCGATTAAAATTTTTGATAGACTTCAAAATGTAAAGCATCATATATACATAAAGATTTGAGGGGGTTTGCTTAGGTTTGAAATATAGTTTTTTGCTGGCGAAACTTGTTTGTGTTTAAGTTGAGACCTTGGAGGAGAAATGCAAGAGGCAATTTATGTGAGTTTTGATTCTCATTATAAAGGTAGATATTTGGATTCGTTGAGTGAGAGAATCAATGCATTTTTTATTTCAATTGTGGCATCTTTTATTCTTTTCTTTATTTCGGCGGATATGATCTCAAATGGTTTCAATTTTGTGCTTGCGACCATTTTTCTTATAATATCATTGTTCGGCATTGTCTCGTCTTTTTTCGTTCCTTTTTTTGCTGGGAAAAACAGAGGTTTTTCTGGCGAGGTCGATGTAGCGCTTTTCTTGAAGGATGCAAGATATCGTTTGCAGACGATAAAAAAAGGCAAACCTTTTTATGACGAGGGGAGATTGTTGTATGTTGAGATAAAAAAAGAACACTCCTTTTTGGGAAAGATTCTGAGCATTGTTTTCGTTTGCCAAAGTTTTGTTTAAAGGAAGAAGAGTTGGATTCAATAAAAAAATACATATTTGCATTGGCTAGTGCGAAACAAGAGGCTCAAATGGAGAAGGTCAACAAAGTTAAAGAGGATAGGAAAAAACTAAAAGAAGAGAAGAAAAGGCTTAAAGAACAGAAAAAGATAAAAAAAACAAAAAAAATATAAGGAGAAACTATGGATAAAATTGTTTTGGCTTCAAACAACAAACACAAAATCAAAGATTTCAAGGAGATGTTTGAGGGTGTTGAGGTGTTGACTTTGGCGGATATTGGCTTTTTTGATGACATTGAAGAGACGGGCGAAACTTTTTATGAAAACGCTCTCATAAAAGCAAAGGCGGTCTTTGAGTTTCTTAAGGGAAAGGGAATGGATGCTGTTGTGATTGCCGATGACAGCGGTCTTTGCGTCAATGCACTTGGTGGGCGTCCTGGAGTCTATTCTGCGAGATATGCTGGAAACCACGATGTCAAAGCGGCAAGACAGAAACTGCTTGAGGAACTAGACGGGAAGAAGGATAGGAGTGCTTATTATGAGTGCGTGCTTGTCGCAATTCTTCCAAATGGAAAGGTTGTATCTGCAGAGGGGGAGACTTTTGGGCATATAACCGAAAAGGAGTTTGGAACGACAGATTTTGGATTTGATAGACTCTTTTTCTCCGATGATCTGGACAAGCCTTTTGGACTTGCGACAGATGAGGAGCGAAACAGCATTTCGCATAGAGGCAGAGCACTTGAAAATTTGAAGCATAAATTGGAGGAGGAAAAAGGGTGTTGATAGAAAATGCCATTGAGTTTTATTACAAAACCTCAGTTTTGAAAGACGCACTGAGAAGCGGACCAGTGCAATGGAGAGTGGAAAGAGAGATTAAAGAGACCATAGCAAGCCATATTTACGGGACGCTTATGCTTGCAATTGGTTTGTATTCTGAAATTAAACCGAACTTGGATTTTCCAAAAGTGTTGTTGATGCTTGCCATTCACGAGACGGAAGAGGTCTTGATTGGAGATATAACGCTGCTCGACAAACTCAAAAAATCTCAGATTTCCAAAATCTCCGAAGAGGCGGTTGAAAAAATTTTTTCTATTCTTGCTGATGGGCAAAAGTATGTCGATATCATCAAAGAATACAACGAGCACAAAACAAAGGAGTCTCATTTTGCAAAAGCGTGCGACAAGTTGGAGTGTGTGCTGGAGTTTAAAAAATATTGCGATGCGGGGCAGACAAGTCTTGAAAAGGTGACCGCTGAAATGCTCAAACATCCTCTGCTTAAGAAATTTTATGATGAAGGGAAATATTCGTTGGATGATATATTTTACATTTATCATATGAAAGCGTTTGAAGACTTGGGCTTCACCGAAAAACTTTGGTTCGACCACATAAAAAAGATGAAGTCGTATTGATTTTAGATTATTTTAACGCCAAAATATTTATATATAAAAAAATAATGGCATTGCCATTATTTTTTGTTTTCTTTGTAAAGTCCAGTATTGTAATATTCTGCCATAAGACGAATAAGTTCTCCAGCGGTTGGACGATTTTCGCTGTCAAACAGATTTGCGTGAAACATTTTGTTTAATGCGTCAAAACCTTTTGTTTTCCCGAGCGTGTAAATTGCGTGTCGTATGCTTCTTTCAATACATCCAGTGTTTTCCACATTGAAATGCTCGGCGACCTGAACGTAAAGGTCAGAGCAAAGGTTGTCGATGAGTTTTGGGTCTTGCACCACCAGTTCAACTGCGTAACTTAGATAATTAAAGCCAGAGAAATCGCACCTCATCCCCATTTTCAACAACCCCAACTTTATCGCTTTTCTTGCGTTTTCAATTTCGATTTTTTCCAAAGTGTTCTCCTTTACAAAAACGATTATAGCACAAAGTGTCATAAAAATAAAGAGGTTTTTCTAAATTTTACAAAATTATTTTATTTTTTATATTTTTGAAAAATTTGAAAAATGGCGGATCTTGGTTTTTTACGAATAGATACCGTTTCGACATAATATTGCAAAAAGTTATATCTTTATAACAAGGGTGCGTAAATAATCTACAAAAACAATTGTCAAGTTTTTTTTGAAATTTTTTAAAAAAAATTTTGTTAAAATTTTGTCAAAAAACTATATCTTGTGGTCATAAATTTGACAAAACACAATATATATTGTAAAATTGGACTTGTAAAAATGGAGGAAAGAAAAAATGCAAGTTATAAAAAGAAATGGAACAATTGTCGATTATGATCCAACAAAAATCAAAATTGCCATTGAAAAGGCAAACAAAGAAGTTGAGGACAAGGAAAAGGCAACCAAAGATGAAGTGAAATCTATCCTGGAATATATCGAGAATATGAAGAGGAAGAGGCTTCTCGTTGAGGATATCCAAGACATCATTGAAGAAAAGTTGATGAGTTTTGGGCATTACGAACTTGCAAAGAAATACATTATATATAGATACAACCGTGCTCTTATCAGAAAGGCAAACACAACAGATGAAACAATCTTGACCCTTGTGAAAAACGCAAACAAAGAGGTTATGGAAGAAAACTCCAACAAAAACGCTATGGCAGCAAGCACTCAAAGAGACTTGATTGCAGGCGAGGTTTCAAGAGATTTGACAAGAAGATTGTTGTTGCCTGAGGATATTTCCAAGGCTCACGACGAGGGTGTGCTTCACTTCCACGATGCAGACTATTTCATTCAGCCTATCTTCAACTGCTGTTTGATAAACATCGGAGATATGCTTGACAACGGCACTGTTATGAACGGAAAACTCATCGAAAGCCCAAAGAGTTTTCAGGTTGCTTGCACAGTGACGACACAAATTATTGCCGCAGTTGCTTGCTCGCAGTATGGTGGGCAATCGGTGGATATAAGACACTTGGGGAAATATTTGCGTAGAAGCAAGGAGAAATTTGAAAGACAACTCCGTGCCAGCGAACCAAACATGGACGAGAAGTCTTTCAAGAAGTTTATTGATATGAGATTGAAGGATGAACTCGCTTCTGGTGTGCAAACTATCCAATACCAAATCAACACACTCTTCACAACAAACGGACAGTCTCCATTTGTCACACTCTTCTTGTATTTGGACAAGGATGATGAGTATCTTGAAGAGAACGCAATGATTATTGAGGAGATTCTTAGACAGAGAATTCAAGGAATCAAGAATGAAAAGGGTGTTTACATCACTCCTGCATTCCCAAAACTTGTCTATGTTCTTGACGAATTCAACAATTTGAGTGGTGGAAAATATGATCACATCACAGAACTTGCAGTGCAATGCTCTGCAAAGAGATTGTATCCAGACTATATTTCTGCCAAGAAAATGCGTGAAAATTATGAGGGAAATGTGTTCAGCCCAATGGGTTGCAGAAGTTTCCTTTCTCCTTGGAAGGATGAAAATGGGAATTATAAGTTTGAAGGCCGTTTCAACCAAGGTGTTGTCAGCATAAATCTTCCTCAAATTGGAATTATTGCTGATGGCGACGAAGAAAAATTCTGGAAATTGTTTGATGAGAGGCTTGAACTTTGTTTCCGCGCACTTATGATAAGACACGAGGCACTCAAAGGAACAGTTTCCGATGTCTCGCCGATTCACTGGCAATATGGCGCGATTGCAAGACTTGACAAAGGTGAAAAGATTGACAAATTGCTTTATGGAGGGTATTCTTCAATCTCTCTTGGATATATTGGTTTGTATGAATTGACAAAACTTATGAAAGGCGTTTCTCACACTGACCCTAAGGGCGAGGAATTTGCTCTTCGAGTTATGAAATATATGAGAAAGAAAGTTGACGAGTGGAAAGAAAAGACAAACATTGGCTTTGCACTTTACGGAACACCAGCAGAATCTTTGTGTTATCGTTTTGCCCGAATTGATAAGGAAAGATTTGGAACAATCAAAGATGTCACAGACAAGGGTTATTACACAAACTCATATCACGTTGATGTAAGAGAAGAAATTGATGCGTTCTCGAAATTCAAATTTGAGTCGCAGTTCCAGCCAATTTCATCTGGTGGATGCATTTCTTATGTTGAGATTCCAAACCTCACAAACAATTTGGAAGCGGTTAGACAACTTGTCAAGTTTATCTATGACAACATTCAATACGCTGAGTTCAACACAAAGAGTGACTATTGCCACGTTTGTGGATATGACGGGGAGATTATCATCAATGATGACAATGAATGGGAGTGCCCACAATGTCACAACAAAGACCACAGAAAGATGAATGTCACAAGAAGAACTTGTGGATATTTGGGTGAAAACTTCTGGAATGTTGGAAAGACGAAAGAGATTAAGGCGAGAGTTTTGCACTTGTAATTTTTGAAAAAATGTGCAAAAAGAAGCATTTTTTGAAGAAAACAACGCAAAATCACACATTTTGGGTGGAGGAAAAATGAATTACGCAACTATCAAAGATCACGACACTGCAAATGGTGTGGGGATAAGAGTGAGTCTTTTTGTAAGTGGATGCAGTCATCACTGCAAAGGCTGTTTCAATTCGGAGACTTGGGATTTCTGCTATGGCGAAAAGTATACAAAAGAGGTTCAGGACAAGATAATTGAGGCGTGCAAGCATAGTTACATCCAAGGCCTGTCGCTTTTGGGTGGAGAGCCATTTGAAAAGGCAAATCAAAAGGATGTTTGCGAACTTGCCGAGAGATTCAAAAAAGAGTTTCCAAACAAAGACATTTGGTGCTATTCGGGTTATACATATGATGTCGATATGGTGCCAAATGGAAAAGTCTGGACGCAGTGGACGGACAGATTGCTTTCACAGATTGATTATTTGGTGGACGGTGAGTTCGTTGAGAGTTTGAAAAATTTGAAATTGAAATTTAGAGGCTCTTCAAATCAAAGAATAATCGATGTGAAAAAGTCGCGCGAAACTGGGAAAACCCGTGTGCTGACCGACCAAGAAGTCAAAAATTGATACAATTTCAATGAAAAAACCAAAAAGGGATAAAGAAAAATGGATTATTTCAAAAACGAGGACACGATTTATTTTGCAAAGATAAGGGAAGGTGCGACCATTCCGAGCAAACGAGACGAAGATGCGGGGTATGATGTTTATGCCTGCTTTGATGACGATTTCTTTGTCATTGAGGGCGGAAGAACAAGAATGATTCCGACGGGGCTTGCAGTTGCTTTTTCTCCGAAATACTATGCTCAGATTGAAGAGCGAAGTAGTATGGCAAAGCTTGGCATAAAAAAATCAGGTGGGGTTTTTGATTCTGGTTATCGTGGCGAGTATATGATTGTGACCTACAACACAAACGAAAAACCTTTCGTGATTTCAAAGAAAACTGCAGAAGAGATTGGGGAAAGTTTTGAGGTTTGTGGAAAAGAATACAAAACCAATGAGGTGATTTTATATCCATACACAAAAGCAATTTGTGAGATTGTTATGCAAATTGTTCCAAAACTTGAAGAAAAGGAACTTTCTTATGAAGAGTTAAAGAGCATTCCTTCAGAGAGAGGTGTTGGAGGATTTGGTTCTTCAAACAAATAATAAAGGTTTTAAGTTTTTAAACTAGAAAAAGATAGTGGAGATAAATTTCCACTATTTTTTGATTTAAAATTATTAGGTAAAATTCCTTCTTTATTGCAAAAAAATTGCTAAAAATATATAATTTTTAATAAAAAACATAAAAATAAATATTTTTTAATTGTTTTTTGAAAAATAAATCAAAATTATATTAAAAATATTGAAAATACGATGTTTTGGGATTTTAAAATATTTAAAAAATAATATTTTTTACTATTTTTTTCTATTTTTTAAAGTAAAAATGTTAAAAATTAAATATTTTTTATTTTTATAAGGTTAAATCTAAAATCATCATAAAAATAAATCCAAAAATAAATGACCAAGTGCCGAGCGAGGAGGGTTTGTCTTCGTGAAGTTCTGGCATAAGTTCTTCAATTATCACATAAATCATTGCGCCAGCGGAAAAGGACAGAAGCCAAGGCAAAAGAAATGTTAGACTTTTTGCCAAGAAAAACCCTGCGATTGCAAAAATTGGCTCAACAATTCCACTTAAAGCACCATAAAAGAAGGCTTTTTTGCTTCCAAGATGTTTTTGAAGAGGAAGCGCCGTGGCGAGTCCCTCTGGAAAGTTTTGAATTGCAATTCCGAGTGCAAGCATAAATGCACTTAAGTAGGCGTTTTCAAGTGCAACTGCCGTTCCAACAGCAAAGCCAACCGACATTCCCTCTGGAATATTGTGAATTGTTATGGCGGTGAAGAGTTTGAAAGGTTTTTGCTTGTCTCCTTTGACAAACTTTTTGCTTACAGCATCCAGCAAAATCATAAATACCCCACCAAAAAGAAAGCCGATGCACACTGGAATGATGTTTAAATTCCCCCAAGTTTCTTCTGAGTGTTCAATTGACGGAAGAAGAAGTGACCAAATTGATGCGGAAAGCATTATTCCAGACGCAACGCCGATTGTGATTTTGTTTAATGTGCGAGAGGGTTTTGAGAAAAAGAACACAAGTGATGCTCCAAGCGTTGTGAGCAAAAACGGAAGAGTGAAAGATAAGATGATTGTTGCGGTGTAACTCATTTTCTTTTGTTTGTCTCCTGTTATTCATTCTATGGAGATAAATTTTTTTTGATACTATTTCATATGTCTCGGAGGGAAAGTAAATTTTTGAAGATGATTGCAAAAAATTTTTGTGTCTAAAAATGATTTAATATTTTGCAAAAATATCTAAAAAATATGCAAAAATACAACTTTTTAATATAACAAAAATAAAAAAATGCTTATTTTCCAATGTTTTTTATGAATTTTTAATCATTTTTTGAAAAATTGTTAAAAATACACAAAAACACGCATTTTTGCGTATTTTTGAGAATATTTTTCCGTTTGGATGTGAGGGCGAGAGAATTGTTTTTGAAAATAATGTTTTTGCTGAGTTTAAATTGACTTTTTTTGTTTATTATATTATAATAAATGCGTAAGAAAAAATGCGAGATGAAAAGTATGGCAAATTCTTACATAAAAATTTAAGACTGGAAACTCGCTCTCAAGAAAAATTCTGATCTTTGAGAGTCTTTTGGTGTTTTGTGTTTCATCTTGCAGGAATTTTCCAAAAGGAGAATCTTTGAATGGATAAATTTAGACGCAGATTAGGATATTTTATTTTGGTGGGGATGTGTGTGCTTGCCGCTTCGTTTGGAGTCGGGCAACTTTCTTTGTCAAATGGGCTTTCGACAAGTGTAGTTGAGGTTGATGACACTGAAAATGAAGAGGATGTACCGATTGACGCACAAGATATTGTGTTCGACGAGATTGTGGGAGAGACAGATCCTGATATGATTTTTGGAGATGTGGGCACAAAGGCGACAATCACCATTGTGGATTGTGTGTTTACTGAGGCAAATCCAGCCATCGACTTATATATGTCTGACGATGTTAATTTGATTTTTGATGGGTGCACATTCTTGTCTTTGTCAGAAGTAGAAACAAATTATGCTCTAGATTTTTCTTCAATTTCAATGGAGTCTGATTTGGAACTCAACATTTCATTTCAAGATTGTTTATTTGTTTCAAGAACGCCTAGAGTTGTCAAGGTGTATAATAGCAGTGAGGGTGCCTCAAGTCTAAATTGCTACCTCAACAATTGTATTATTATGGCTGAAGGTTATAGCTCTTTGGGTTCGGACATTAATAATATATTTTTGGCGCAAGTATCTTCTTCCTGTGGTCCAACAAATCTTTATATGAATGATGTATTTTTTGCACACAGTTATGCATCAAAATATGATATGAATCTTTATAAAAATTTCGACAATGTAAGTTTTGATTGTGTTTTTGCTCCTATGACTATAAATGCTCCTTACCCCGTGCAGACGTATGATGCTGAAACTGGAGAGGAATTGTTTTTCGATGTGAGGACTTTCACGAGTAGATATGATTCTGTTTGGAGCACAAACTGGGATTTTGACAACAAGTGGGTTTATTTTGCCGACGTCTGTGATGATTCTGAATTTGTGGGTGCTTTCACTGGCGGGAAAGGATATCTACCAATTACGAGATCCGCGATGAGTTATTACATGGGAGAGAATTTGGATGTAAACCATGTGACGCTTTATTCAAACTATGGTGAGTCAGAAGGTGCTGTTATTTATACTGGAGAAAGTAGTGTAACAATTACTAGTAATGACCACATTTTTTCAAGACCTGGATACACAAACAAATGGTCTTATTCTCCAGATGGGACTGGTTCCAACTCGATAACAATTACTGGTAATGGTGCGGCATATGCCATTTGGGAGCCTGTGGGTTACAAAATTACTCTCAACCAAAATAACGCGACAACCGAGGGAACAAAGAGTGTGACTGCGGTTTATGAGACCACAAAGTCCTTCTCAATCACAAACCCAACGAGAACGGGATATGACTTTGGTGGATGGACGACAACACAAAATGGAAGCACGATTGTTATCAATACGAGTGGGAATTTGGTTGCAAATGTTTCAGGGTATACAAATTCCAGCGGACAATGGGCAAGGGCAAGTGCAACCACTTTGTATGCTAAATGGAATGCACATTCTTACACAATAAGCTTCAATGCAAATGGTGGTTCTGGAAGTGCGACCATAAACGCGAAATATGGGACGAGTTACAAATTCCCGACTGCGTCTGCGGCAAACAATGCGACATCATTTACGGCATTTAAAAGAACGGGCTACACTCTCACAAAATGGAACACAGAAGCGGACGGAACGGGCACATCGTATAACCTTGGCAGCAGTTATTCAAACCTCACCTCGACAAACAACGGCAAAGTCACACTCTATGCGATTTGGGATGGAGATCCTTACACAATCACTCTCGATCAAAATGGTGCGACAACTGAGGGGACAACGAGTGTCAGTGCGAAATATGGCTCGACAACATCTTTCTCAATCACAAAACCATTGCGAACAGGTTACACCTTTGGCGGTTGGACGTCGACACGAAACGGAAGCACGATTGTTATCAACACGAGTGGTG